>NZ_JBYSZW010000007.1:0-182106 GCF_058787575.1 Cupriavidus sp. FW305-3-2-15-C-LB2 | reverse complement strand
CGCTCACTCTCAGAAAACTGACTGACCAGATCCGAAGACCCAGTCACGTTTTGCTGTGCGAGCACTGTATAACTTGTGAAGCAACACTGTCCGAAGACAGTGGCGTCCGCTACCCAGCGCCCACACTTATCGGTTGTTTGGTTGTTAAAGAACTTCGCCGCCGGCTTTGCCGTTCAGCGCCGCTGCGTTGTCTGCAGCAGAGAAACGAGATTATGCAGAGCTTTCTTCGTTTCGTCAACCGTTTCAGCATCTTTTTTTGCTGCGGCCAGCGCGCCAACTTCGCTGCGCCAACCCTTCCGGTCGACCCCGCAACCCTTGCTGCATCTGCTTTGCAGCGCTGCGTTGTGTTGCGAGGGGGCGAATATTAAGTGACCGCAGCGGGGTTGGCAAGGGGTATTTCGAAAAAAAGCCAACCCACCTGAAAAAGGCACTCCAAGCCACTTCAGCTCTCGGCGGGCGCTACTTATAGAATGGCTGTTCCGGCCCACCGGGCCGCTCTTTATAGATGGGGACGTTTGATGACTATCCAAGCGACCTGGCAACCAAGCCAGGGCAACAGCATCTGCCACCTGACCAACGGGACTGCCGAGTGGCAAGCCGACCTGGATGCATCCGCCGGCGGCGACACCCAATACCCGAACCCGCATGACCTGCTGGATTCGGCCCTGGCCGCCTGCACCACGCTGACTTTGCAGCTGTACGCCAAACGCAAGGGCTACGCCATCACCGAAGTCCATGTATCGGTCGGTCATGAAGAGGCCAACGGGACCTACACCATGAACCGGGAGGTCAAGGTCAGCGGCGAGCTCACGCCCCAGATCCTGGATGACCTGCTCCGCGTGGCGAATCGCTGCCCGGTGCACAAGACCTTGTCGGGACAGTTTTCCATCCAGACGTCGATTGCCTGACCCACCCTGGCAAGATCACGCTGCTATTGTCACCTCAAATGATAATCGTTATCATTTGCTGACTCAGGCTGTGACACGTCCTGAGTCAGCAAATGGGTTCACCGGACACGGACGTGTCCGGTCTTTTCTTTCCGGCGACCTACCGTCGCGGCGGCCCCGTTCCGGCCGATTCCCTCCTGCCCGATGTCATCGTCCTGACGCACGTGGTGCGATACCGTACCTGGCGTGGACCAGGCGCGTGCCCCACCCGTTCGAGGGGCATCCTGCCCCGGTGTGTTGGCTGGCCCACCAAGGTTTCGTCGCTTTCCGGGCAAACCGGCGCCGTACGCTTTATCTGCCATGCACCGCAGGCTTACCATGAACGGAAAGCAGAACAAGTAGAAGGCGCCAACAGAAAGCGCCGATACATCGAAGCGAGCGGGGGGATTCCTTGACCAACTTCATCGAAGCGTATTGCGCGCAGGTTCGGCTTGCGGGCGCAGTCGGCGTGATCGCCAAACCGGTTGTGGTGGCACAGGACGGCACCTACGCCATGCACTACGTGCCCTGCGAATACCTGAACCCCCAGGCACCCCTGGTGCTGGTCAGCACCACGCCCGGCCACGCCCATGTGCGGCTGGCCGCCGCCGTCACCGAAGAACTGATGCGCGCCCATGCACCCGGCCGCGTGATCCAGCGCGAGAACAAGCGGCGCGTCGAACTGGGCGGCAAGCTGGTGCGGCCCAACCTGATCCGCATGCTCGACCACTTCCGGGTGCCCGAACTGGTTGGCCTGCCGCACGCCGCGGCATTGTGGAACGATGGGTTCGAGCGCCTGCAACCGCTTGCCTTGCTGCCGCATGCCACCACGCGGCGCGGTCTGGCGTTCGACGGACCGCTGGAAGAACTGCTGGAGACCCCGATGCTGCGCGAGGTATTCGAAGCGCGGTTCCTGGGCGCCGTGCGCCAGATGCGCACGGATGCGCTGTACATCGCGCTGGGCCGTACCGCCTGGGCAGGGCTGCGGCATGCAGTCAGCCGCCGGCTGCTGGCAAAGCACCAACTGCTGGGGATGATGCCAGTGCCAGCGCGCGCCGGCAGCATGGTGCGCTACTTCCTGCGCGAGATCGCCGCCAGCGACCTGTCGGCCAAGGATCCGGTGCGCCATCGCGTGGCCTGGCTCGATGCCGCCCATGCCGAGCTGGAAGCCAGCGTGCGCAAGCTGCGCGCTGCCATCCGGCCGGACCCGCACTCTGCCTACCTGATCGCGTAAGCGATCACTCGCATCAATGATTGTGCTCGACAGACCCCACCGAAGTGGGGTCTCGGCGATCCATGCTGTGCCGATAACGTCTCCTGAGGCATCTGACACGCCTCGCATTCCCGATTTTTGGCGGCCCCGCGTGGGCCGCGATTTTTTTGGGGATCGCCAAATGGCGTCGCCCGGTCAAGCAGCTACGCCGGTGGCGGCGTCTGCCCCACGCTTCGCCGCAGCGCATCCGATACCTGCGCCATCAGCGCGGCGTCGTCATCGACCGCGCGGCCGCTGGCCAACAATGCCTCGCGCACACTGATGACCTTGCCCGCGTCATAGTGCCGGCCGCTGTCGATGGCCGCTTCGAACGCATTGGCGCGCGCGTTGATCTGCACGGGGCCGGCGCTGACCAGCAGCACCGCATGGGCCAGCACCAGGTGGCGCTGCCCGTCGGCCGTTTGCATGGCCGCGGGTGCGCGCCGCCAGTACTGCGCCGTGCCGGCGATCTTGCGCGCGGCTTCGGGCGGGCCCCAGGCCAGGTTGTAGCGGCCGTCGCAGAAGGAACCGGCCACCGCCTGCCAGTGCGTGTCGACGCCCAGCGATTGCAGCGCGTCGCCGATGACCTCGCACAAGTGCAGGTAGACCGCGTCGCTGCGCGCGCCCGGCGGCTGTTCCACTGTGTAGGCCAGGCTCAGGTTGAGGATGCCGGGGCCCTGCGGCACCAGCCCGCCGCCGGACATGCGCAGGAATACCGGACATCCCTGCTGCGCGAAGTCGGCGCGCGCGGTTTCCAGCGCGGCATGGCGCAGGTAGGTGCGCGGCACCACCAGCGACAGCGGCGCCTCCCACAGCTGCGCCACCTGCCGGCCTTGTGCCGCGAGGTCGAGCAAGGCCAGCTCATCCTGCAGCGGGTCGCTGCCCGCCTGCCCGGCATGGGCCGCATCAATAAATTCAAACGGCATGGGATGGCACCAACCTCCGGATAGCAACGTGCCGAGTCTAGCAACACTAGGCATTGAGCGCATCGAAGTACGCCAGCGCCTTCGACGCGTACATGGCGCCGGGTCCGCCACCCATCTCGATATTGATGGCCAGCACTTCGGCGAGCTGCTCGCGCGTGGCGCGATGGCGCAGCGCCTGGCTGGTGTGGAACAGCACGCAGTCGTCGCAGCCCTTCTGCACCGCCAGCGCGACGGCAATCAGTTCCTTGACGGCGGCGGGCAGGCTGCCGTCCTGCGTGGCGGCCTTCATCACGCCCTGGAAGGCGCTCATGGCGGCGGGCTGGGCCTGGCCGAGCGCACCGAATTGCCTGTTGATCTCGGTCAGGCGGGTCTTCAGGTCTGTGGTCATGAGGTCTCCTGTCTTGAATTGGAACAAGGCGAGCTGGCCGAGCGGATGGCGCCCTGGGCGGCGCCATCCGCGCGCGGCATCAGCCGCCCAGATGCTTCTTCAGCAGCGCGTTGAAGTCATTGGCCTTCTCCATCTGGCTCATGTGGCCAGCATCGGCAAAGACCTTGACGGTTGCTCCCGGCGGCGCGGCTTCAGCGTGCGCGGCCGGGATGATCTGGTCCTGACCGCCCCACACCACCAGCACGCGCTTGCCGCTGTTGGCCAGCCGCTGGCCAGGCTGCTCGCTCTGGCGGCCGCCGCCGAAGAGTCCCTGCCCCAGCGCCGTCAGCGCCTCGGTGACGCCGTCCAGCCGCTTGTAGCGCAGCAGGTCGTCCAGCATCTGGCGGCTGACCAGCCCCGCGTCGGCGAACAGCAGTTCGACCACGGGCTTGAGCTCGCGCCGGGACTGGGCACTGACGAAGCCTTCGGTATAGCCGCTGTTGACGGCGTCGCCAAAGCCCACCGGCGACACCAGCGCCACCGACAGCACCCGCTGCGGTGCATCCACGGCCAGTTGCGCCGCCACGCCGCCGCCCATCGAATGGCCGACCACATGCGCCGCCTCGATCCCGGTCTCGTCCATGAAGCGCGCTACAAAGCCGGCCATCTGCGCCAGCGTCGTGCCCGCGAGCCGCGGCGACGACTGTCCGTGGCCGGGCAGGTCGAGCGCCACCACGGTGTACGCGTCGGCCAGGGGATCGAGGTTGAACAGCCAGTTGTCCAGGTCTCCGCCAAATCCGTGGATGAAGAGCACGGTTTCGGCGCCGCCACCCTTGCGGGCATAGCGGACCCGGATGCCGTCGACGTCGGCAAACTGGTACGCGGCAGCGGCGTCCTCTTCGCCAGCGTCGTCCGCCGGCGTTTCATAAGCCGCGACATAGTCATCGATTTGCGCATCGCTCACCTCCGCAGGTGCCAGCACGCCCAGCAGCGCCTTCACCGGCAGCACGTCGCCGGCCTGCGCCACCTTGCGGCGCAGCGTGCCGGCGTCGGGCGCCTCCACCGCATTGGCGATCTTGTCGGTTTCCACATCCAGGATCGGCAGGCCCACGGTAATCTCGGTGCCTTCGTCGACCAGCCACGCATTGACCGTGCCTTCCTTCATCGACAGGCCCCACTTGGGCATCACGATCGGGATAATCGTGGGGGAAATTTCGGTTGCCATCAGTGCTTGCCTCCCTTCATGGTCTTGCGCGCGGCGGCCGCGATCTGCGCGGCGCTGGGGATGTACAGGTCCTCCAGCGTCGGCGAGAACGGCACCGGCGTGTGCGGCGGGCACACCATCTCGATGCCGGCCTTGAGCGCGCCGAAGGCTTGCTGCGCAACCTGCGCGGAGATATCGGTGGCGATATTGCAGCGCGGGCTGGCCTCGTCCACCACCACCAGGCGGCCGGTGTTCTCGACCGACTCCAGCACCGTGTCCATGTCCAGTGGCGAGAGCGTGCGCAGGTCCACGATCTCGGCCTCGATGCCCTCCTTGGCCAGCGTTGCCGCCGCTTCGAGCGCGCGATGCACCATCAACCCGTAGGTGACGATCGACACGTCCTTGCCGTCGCGCACGATATTGGCCTCGCCGAACGGGATCGCGTAGGCGCCTTCGGGCACCTCGCCTTCCAGGCCGTACAGGTTCTTGTGCTCGCAGAAGATCACCGGGTCGTTGTCGCGGATCGCCTGGATCAGCAGGCCCTTTGTGTCGTACGGCGTGGACGGGCACACCACCTTCAGGCCGGGGATATGCGTGAACAGCGGCGTCAGCATCTGGCTGTGCTGCGCGGCTGCGCGAAAGCCCGCGCCGACCATCGCGCGGATCACCACCGGCGTCTCCGCCTTGCCGCCGAACATGTAGCGGAACTTGGCCGCCTGGTTGAAGATCTGGTCGAAGCAAACGCCCATGAAATCGATAAACATCAGCTCGGCGATCGGGCGCATGCCGCAGGCCGCGGCGCCGATGGCGGCGCCCACGTAAGCGGATTCAGACAGCGGCGTGTCCAGCAGCCGGTCGCCGTGCTTGGCGTAAAGGCCCTTGGTCACGCCCAGCACGCCGCCCCAGGCGTCCTTCTCGCCGTCCGCGCCGGCGCCGCCGACGATATCTTCGCCCAGCATGATGACGCTGGGGTCGCGGGTCATTTCCTGGTCGATCGCCTCGTTGATCGCCAGCTTGATGCTCAGTTTGCGAGCCATGATTTGTCTCCTGATATTGGGTTAGCGCGTGGCGGATCAGTAGCTGACGTAGACGTCGGTGAGCAGGTCTTCGGGACCCGGCTGCGGCGCGGCCTTGGCTTCCTGCACGGCATGCTCGATCAGCGCGGCGACCTCGCGGTCGATGGTGTCGAGTTCTTCGCGAGCGACCACTCCCGCCTGGGTCACGGCGCGGCCAAACAGCTTCAGGCAATCCTTGTTGGCGCGGATGTCGTCGAGTTCGCCGGCGGCGCGGTAGGTCTGCGCATCGCCCTCGAAGTGGCCATAGAAGCGGACCATCTTGCATTCGAGCAGCGACGGCCCGCCGCCTTCGCGCGCGCGCCGGATCACTTCGCCGGCCGCTTCATGGACGGCGAAGAAATCGGTGCCGTCCACCGTCACGCCCGGGATGCCGAAGCCGGCGGCGCGGTCCACGTAGCTGTCCACCGCGGTGCCGTAATCGCGCGAGGTCGATTCGGCATAGCCGTTGTTCTCGATCACGAAGATCACCGGCAGGTTCCAGACCGCGGCCAGGTTCAGGCTTTCCAGGAAAGTGCCCTGGTTGGAGGCGCCGTCGCCGCAGAAGGTGATGCCGACCTCGCCCTTGCCGCGGAACTTGGCAGCCAGCGCGGCGCCGCAGATCAGCGGCGCGCCTGCGCCCAGGATGCCGTTGGCGCCCATCATGCCCTTGGACAGGTCGGCGATATGCATCGAGCCACCCTTGCCATTGCACGAGCCGCCCTTCTTGCCGTAGATCTCCTTCATCATCGCCACCGGATCGACGCCCTTGGCAATGCAATGGCCGTGGCCGCGGTGTGTGCTGGCGATGCGGTCGCCATCGTTCAGGTGGTGCAGAATGCCGACGCCCGCGGCTTCCTCGCCCGCGTATAGATGGACGAAGCCCGGGATGTCGCCGCGCCCGAAGTCCACGTGCAGGCGTTCTTCGAAATCGCGGATGGTGCGCATCTTCCGGTACACCGTCAGCAACGTCTCCTTGTCGAGCGGCAGCGCGGCGGAATCTTGAGAAGCTCTGGCTGTCATGTCTGTCTCCTTCGTTTTCAGGTGTTGCACTTCAAGAAAGGGGAAAAGCGGGCGGACGCGGTGCCCGCGCGTCATCCCACCGCGGCGGGCTGCGGCAGGCTGCGCATCAGGTGGTGGCGCGCGGCATGGCGCATGCAGGCCGCGACGTCGATGCTGCGAAAGGCGTGGTCATGCAGGGTGACCGTGACTTCGTCGTCCGGGCCGAAGGCCAGCTCGCGCTCTCCGTCCAGCGCGACAATGCCGCTGCGCTGGCGCACGCGATGGGGCCGGCCGTGTTCGAGCCGCTGCCAGCCGGCCACCGGCACGGTGCACATCAGGCCGGGTGCGATCGGCGCGCACAGGTCGAATTCGCCTTCGCCGGGCGCGGCCAGTTCGATCGCGAGGCCGCCCTCCTCACGCCGGCCCACCGGCTCCAGCAGCCCGGCGATGGATGACAGGCCGATGGCCTCGGGGTCGGCAAAGGACACGTAGACGGCGGCAAGCGTGTCGGTCTTCCACAGGGCGCGCGCGCCGATGAAGTGCTCGTGCGAGATCACCGCATCCACCAGCGCAATATCGCGGCGAAAGCCGCCGTTGCCGTCACGGATGACGATGTCGAGCCGCTTGTTCGACGCCAGCGCCTGCGCAGGAGGAATGCGGCCCGTGGCATAGAGGCCGGTTGCCAGCCCGATGATGGTGGGCTCGCGCATTTCGGGGTAGGCATTGTTGGTGCCGGTCGACAGGCCCGCGATCGGCACCGCGCCGCACTCGCGCACCACCGCGCGGTGGGTGCCGTCGCCGCCCAGCACGATGATCGCGGCCACGCCCGCATCGGCCATGCAGCGCGCGGCGCGCAGGGTGTCGTCGACGCGCGCGGTGACCGGCATGTCGAGGTAGTCGACCGCGGGCAGGCCCGAGTCCGGCCCCTGCCGGCGTGCCAGGTGCCGCGCCAGCATGACGCGCAGGCCTTCGCGGTCGGGCATCATCAGCACGCGCTCCACGCCGCAGGAGGCCAGCGCGGCCAGCAGGCGCAGCACGATATTGACGCGGTCGGCCAGCTGCAGGCTGTTGGCGTTGGCGATCACACGACGGATGTCGCGCGCGGAAATCGGGTTGGCGATGATGCCGACCACTGGCGCGATCTGCGCGCTGGCGCCTGCTGCGTGCCCCATTGCCTGTCTCCTGTTGTCGTTGTCTTGCCAGGCGTATTTGCAATGGCTGTGCCAGTGCGCGCAGGCAGTGAAAACAGCGGAAACAGGGGTATCAGCCGGTCGGATCCGAGGGATTACCCCGAGACGGCAGGGCAAAAACAACGCTGCGCTGTGACAGGTGTCACAGCGCAGGTGTACAGGGGATGGACAACCGTATCGCACAGACGGCGCGCGTGCGCCGTGCTGCCTGCCGGCTTATGCGTCGGTGGGCTCCGGGCCGCCGTCGCGCCGGTTGGGCGACTGGATGCCGTAGCGCTCCATGCGCCGGTACAGCGTCATGCGGCTGACGCCGATCTGCCGCGCCACGGCGCTCAGGTTCCAGCCGGACGCGCGCAGGTATTGCATCAGCAGCATGCCTTCCGGCGGCAACTGGTGCGGGTCGAACGGTGCGGCAGCGGGTGACTGGGCGGGCCCTGGCTGCGGCAGGGCGGCGGACGGTGCGGGTCCCGCCAGGCTGTCAGGCAGGTCCGGCACATCGATATAGCCGTCGGCGCAGACCGCGCGCGCGTACTCCAGCACGTTGCGCAGTTCGCGCAGGTTGCCAGGCCAGCGGTGGCGGTGCAGCCGCTCGCGTGCCGCGGGCGACAGCGTGATCTCGCTGCCCTCTGCGCTCCCTTCCTGCAGCAGCTTGCGGACCAGCCAGTCCAGGTCGGTACGCGCACGCAGCGGCGGCAGCGTAAAGCGCGCGCCGTTGAGGCGGTAGTACAGGTCCTCGCGGAAGCGCCCGTCGGCCACCAGTTGCTCCAGGCTGTGGTGCGTGGCGGAAATGACCCGCAGCCGCACCGGCACCGGCCGCGCGGCGCCAACAGGCAGCACTTCGCCCTCGGCCAGCACGCGCAGCAGCCGCGACTGCAGCTCGCGCGGCATGTCGCCGATCTCGTCCAGGAACAGCGTGCCGCCGTCGGCCTCCTGGATCAGGCCGCGCTTGCCGCGCGGGCCTGCGCCGGAGAAGCTGTTGGGCAGGTGCCCGAACAATTCGCTTTCAATCAGTGTTTCAGGGATCGCCGCGCAGTTCACCGCTACGAACGGCCCGCCGCGGCGCGCGCTGGCAAGATGCAGCGCCTTGGCCAGGAACTCCTTGCCGCTGCCGGTCTCGCCGTGGATCAGCAGGTTGATCGGCGAATCGACCAGGCGCGCCGCGCGCTGCAACTGCAGCTGCAGCGCGGCATCGCCGCCGGTCAGCGCCGCCAGGGCATCCGGCATCGCCACCTGCGTTTCGGCGGGCGGCGCCTGCCAGCGCAGCGCGGGCGGCAGCACGCTCAGGTACAGCAGGCCGCCACTGCGGGTCAGCGCCACCAGGCGCTGCTCGCTCGGGCGCGAATAGACATAGTGGCCCAGGTCCTCCAGGCGCGCGTCGAACAGCGTCTCGAACCGCTGGCCCAGCACGGTGGCGCCCGGTGCGCCACCCAGCTCGCCTTCCAGCATCAGCCTGGCGCGGTGGTTATGGCCGACGATGCGGCCCGCCTCGTCCAGCGCCAGCAGGTATTCGGGATTGACGTCGACGAACTCCGGCGCCACATTCAGCTTCAGGATCCAGTCGCGGCGGTGCGCGCGCAGGAAGTTGGCGTTCTCGATATGCGCGGCGTAGATGCGCACCATCTGCAGCGCCAGCCCCTGGCTGTCCTTGGCCTGCGGCGAGGTCAGCGCGGAGATGTCGAGGATGGCGTGCAGGTTGCCGTGCGTGTCGAACAGCGGCGCGGCGGTGCAGGTCAGTGGGATATGGGTGGCGTCGAAATGGTCGGCCTGGTGCACCGTCAGCGCCTGGCCCGTGGCCAGGGCGGTGCCGACCGCGCAGGTGCCGGCGCCGCTCTCGCTCCACTCGGCGCCCAGGTACAGGCCCGCGTGGCGCAGCGCGGCATCGCTGCGGGCCTCGCCGATATAGTCGACGGTCACGCCCTGCGCATCGGTCAGCAGCACCACATAGCCCAGGCCCGCCACTTGCCCATACAGGCTCTGCAGGCCGTGGCGCGCGATGCGCGCGAAGTCGTCGATGCGTTCCTGGTGTTCGCGCAGGCGCGGCTGCGGCAGGATGCGCGCCTCCTGCATGCGCGACGGATCCAGGCCGTACTGGTGCACGCAGCGGCGCCATGAGTTCTGGATGATGGCGTCGTGCGCGATCCGGTCCGCAAGCACGGCCGGCGGGGCAAGGTATGTGGTGGCCTGGACCACCGTCTCGATGTGCTCGCGTTGCCGCAGGTCCATCGCTGTCTCCTGTCGTCGCTGCCGTCGGCCCCATGTTTCGGATGGGGCGGTGGATCGTGCGAACTGTCGGGCGCGTGCTGCGGGAGCCGCGCCTCTCTCGGTCTCGGGCCTTCTAATGTATCCGAGCGGATCGGCCGGGCGCAAACAGGATTCGCGGCGCGCCGGCGGGCACACGCCGCAAGTGCGGCGCACGCCATACCGGAGCATCGCAGGCGCTCAGAGCGCTGATGAGGTCTTCAGGCTGCGCGCCGCATCGGCAGCGATGGCGAACGAGCGCAGGCGTGCCTGGTGGTCATGGATCTGCCCGGTCAGCATCAGCTCATCCGGGCGCAGGTCACCGACAAAGCGCTGCATGCCGGCACGCACGGCGTCGGGATCGCCCACTACCGAGCACGCCAGCGAGCGGCGGATATGGTCGGCCTCGCTCTCGGTCCACAGCGCTTCGATATCGTCCACCGGTGCGCGCAGCTGCCCCGGAGTGCCGCGCACCAGTGCCAGGAACTGCTGCTGCAGCGAGCTGAACAGGCGGCGCGCCTGGTCGCCGGTCTCGGCCGCGAACACGTTCAGGCCCAGCATCACATAGGGCCGGTCCAGCGCTTCGGAGGGCCGGAAGGTGCGCCGGTACAGGTCCACCGCCTGGCGCATGAAGCCCGGCGCAAAGTGCGAGGCAAAGGCGAACGGCAGGCCCATCGCCGCCGCCAGCTGCGCGCTGAACAGGCTCGAACCCAGCAGCCAGATGGGCACCTTGAGCCCGGCGCCGGGCACCGCGCGCAGGCGCTGGCCGGGGCGCACGTCGTCGAAATAGGCCTGCAGTTCTTCCACGTCCTGCGGGAAGGTATCGGCGCTGTCGGCCGACAGGTGGCGGCGCAAGGCGCGCGCGGTGGCCTGGTCGGTGCCGGGCGCGCGGCCCAGGCCCAGGTCGATGCGGCCCGGGTAGAGCGAGGCCAGCGTGCCGAACTGCTCGGCGATCACCAGCGGCGAATGGTTGGGCAGCATCACGCCGCCCGAGCCCACGCGGATGGTCCTGGTGCCGTTGGCGACATAGCCGATCAGCACGGCGGTGGCGGCGCTGGCAATGCCGGGCATGTTGTGATGCTCGGCCAGCCAGTAGCGGTGGTAGCCCAGCCGCTCGGCATGGCGGGCCAGGTCGAGCGAGTTGCGCATGGCCTGGCCGGCATCGCTGCCTTCAGGGATGGGGGCCAGGTCCAGCACGGACCAGGCCACGCCTGCGCCGTTGGGAATAGAGTCGTGATTCATGTGGTGGATGGCGGGCGGCCGATGCCGCACGCGGGCAATGCGTATGGCCCGCTATCTTAGAGACCATGGCGCGATCGTGCTGGCGGCCTGATCGCGGCCCTTCGGGCGGCGTGGGTATCACGGGGGCGCGGGAAGGATTGAGTCGCGCCGCGCTTGCCCGTACCATGCAGCCCGATGCCAAGGAACAAGCGATGACACTCAAGACACTGGACGGTGCGCTGGCCCTGCTGACGCACTTCACCGTGCGCCAGCCGACCTGGGGCGTGCGCGAGCTGGCCAAGCACAGCGGCGTGCACTACGCCGTGGTGCACCGCGTGCTGGCGACGTTTGCCGCCAATGGCTTCCTGGTGCAGGACGCGGCCACCGGCAAGTATTCGCTGGGACTGCGGTTGTTCGAGCTGGGACAGGTGGTGCGCAAGAGCTTCTCGCCCGACGAGATCGTGCGCCCGGTGCTGGAAAAGCTCGCCGCGCAAAGCGGCGAGACCGTGTTCCTGTCGTGGCTCGATGGCCATGAGGGCCTGTGCGTGGGACTGGTGCAGAGCCAGCACCAGCTGCGCTTTTCGATCGAGCTGGGCGAGCGCTTCCCGCTCTATGCGGGCGCGCATGCCAAGGCGATGCTGGCCTTCCAGGACGATGCCTTCCGCGATGAGGTCTACCGCCAGGGACTGGCGCGCATCGCCCCCCACACGACGCTGGACCGCGAGCGCATCGAGCAGCAGCTGGCCGAGGTGCGCGAGCGCGGCTGGGCCCATACGCGCGAGGAAGCCGCCGCCAGCGTGGCCGGCCTGGCGTTGCCGCTGTGGTCGCGCGACCGCAGCGCGGTGGTGGGCTCGGTCGCCATCGCCGGGCCGCAGCAGCGGCTGGACCAAGCCGCGGTACCGCGCCTGCTGGAGGCGCTGCGCGATGCCAGCGGCCGGCTGGAAGACGTCATCGGCTTCGTGCGCTGACGCGCTGTCTCTTCACACCAGCAGGGCCTTGCCCACGGCCCCGCCCAGCACGCGCTGGCCGATCGCATGGCCCAGCGCGCGATAGCTCTCCCATTGCGCCTCATCGAAGAACTGGTCGCCGGTGGCCTCCTGCGGAAACGCGGGATGGGTCGCGCCGTAGTGGCGCACGTCGGCCGGCGCCCATGACACCAGCCGCGGCTTGAGCAGCACGATGCGGCAGGTGCGTGCGCGTGGCGCCCCGCACTCCGGGCCGGTGCGAAAGACATTGAGCAGCACCGCGCATTTGTCGCCAGTCGGCGCGCCCGGCAGGAAATCATCCGGCACGCCGAAGACACGGCTCAGCACCGGGTGCGTGGTGGCAGCCTCGGTATCGACCACGATCTCCAGCCCATGGTCGATGCGCACCAGCCGGATCAGGTTGGCCAGGTCGCCGAAGCGGTAGTCGGGGTCGCCCCCGCAATCACACAGCACGATCAGCGAGACATCGCGGCCCGGGCGCAGCAGCTCGTACACGCCGGTGTTGTCGAAATGCCCGCCATCGGACAGGTACTGCCAGCCGCGCCGCGTGCCGTGGAAGCGCGCGCTCAGTTCGCAGCCCAGGTAGTACTGCGTGCGGAAAAGCGCGATGCCCGCGGCCAGCCATGGATGCGCGGCGCGTTCCGGATGGCGCCGCGCGCGGCCCCGGCGCCCGCCTTCGCGCGCGTGGCTGGCCGGATACGACGGCCACCATATGCCCAGACGCAGGTTCGCCAGGCCAAGCAGCATGGATGTGCCCAGCGTGGTCGCGCGCCCCAGCCTGGTGGAGACGGCCGCGCCCGAGATCGCCATCCAATCTCCCACCGTGCGCGATTCGGCCAGTTTGCCCGACGACGGCCATGAAACGTCGGGGCAGCAACCCCGGCCGTCGATGGTAAAGCGCGCGTAGGCGTCCGGCGGGATCGCCGCCGCCACGCCGGACAGCACCACGCAGGGGCCGGGCGCCAGGCACAGCGGCTTACCCTTGCGGTCGCGCTGCACCAGTTGCTCGGCCGGGTCGACGGTGAGATTCAGCGTGACGTTGATCAGGTGCAGCGGCGCCAGCACGCGCGGATCGTAGTAGGTGTTCAGGCTGAGCTGGTCGCCGGGCACGGGCTCGGCCACGCTGAAGCGGGCGCGCTGGCTGCCGTCGCGGCCGGCACTCGGGTCGGGAGCCGCGAAGCGCTCCCCGTTGGATGCGCCCAGGAACGCGCGCGTGAGCCGCGCCGCGTAGAACGGCTGCAGCGTCGACAGGTTCAGGAAGCCGGAGAAGCGCCCCGCCACCAGCGCCAGCACCAGGCTCACCACAGTGAACGTGGCCAGCGCCGGGCCGGTATAGGCGTTGCCGAACACCAGCCAGTCGACCGGCTCGCGCCCGTCCCAGCGCACCCACAGCACCAGCCACGACCACAGCACGAACAGCAGCAGGGCCAGCACCGCCGCCACCGCGCCCGCCAGCAGCGATACCGGCAGCCGGGCACACAGCGCGCGCCATGGCGTGTCGGTGCTGCCCTGGCGGCCGGCGTCGCGCCAGCGCGAACCGTAGCGCACCAGCCAGACCAGCACGCCCAGCACGGTTGCGGGCCGCGCCGCGCCCCACTGGTGGTGGGCCTGGTGGGCAAACAGGTAAGCGGTGCGTGCGATGGTGTCGGCAATGCCCAGCGCCGCCAGCCACAGGGTCAGCGTCAGCGCGCCACGCAGTGCGCGCGTGGCGCGCACGCGGTAGGCGGCCACGGTGCGCGGCTCGCCCTGCAGCAGCGCCAGGCACCACAGCACACCTATCAGCGTCAGCACGCCCAGCGCGGCAAAGAGCTTGCCGATGACCAGCCCCGGACCGAGCCATTCCGACCAGCGCGCCGCGGCCAGCAGCATCAGGCCCAGCAGCGTGGCGAGCAGCGGCGCGGGGCTCAGGAAGCGGGCCGTCGCCTGCGGATCGTTGGCGCGCGGGTAGATCAGCCAGTAGGCCAGCCCGGGCGGCACCGCGCCAGCCAGCGCGGTGGCCAGCGGCAGCCACAGCAGCGTGCTCCACCAGATCGCGCATTCGCCCTGGTTGAAGGCCTGGCGCGCGTCGTGCAGCAGGTCCATCTCATAGCGCCCCAATCCGTAGGAAACCCCCACCGCGATGTGTTGCCCGAGCGCCAGCACAGCCAGCAGCACCAGCAGCGCGCTGCCGATCACGAAATGCATGGCCAGCCAGTTGCGCACCACCAGCGCGGCGGCATAGAGGTTGTCGCCGGCACCGGTGGGCGACAGGTAGCGGCCGTTCTCGCGCAGCCATGCGACCGCGCCGCGGCCGGGGTCCGCGGCATAGGACACCGAGGTATGGATGCGCCCCGGCGGCTCGCATTGCAGCGTGTGATAGGCGTCGGTGGCGGCCTGGACCGGGCCCGCGCCCCGACGCAGGCGGCCGGGCACGAACAGGCTGACGAAGAAGGCGCCGAGGTAGCCGCCGCCGCTGACGGTGGAGAGGTAGTCGAACTGCGCCAGCAGCGAGGCCAGGCCCGGCACGGTCTGCGCCGCGGCGGCGGCCGCCGGCGTCGCGGCTTCCGGCGCGGGGGCCGGCGCTGCCGCCTTGGCGGGCATCGCGGTGCCCGCCATCGCCTGCATCACGCCCAGGCAGAAGGTGGCGCTGCGGATGCCGCCGCCGGACAGCGCCAGGGCCCAGTTGCGCTGGCCATCGCCGGCGCGCGGCGCAATGCCGAGCTGGCGGCGGCGCTGGGCGATGCGGGTGGCCTCGTCGCCGGATCCGCCGGTTCCGTGGTGTTCCGCGGCCATGCGCGTCCTCCCGGTAACAGTCGGTCTGCGCCAAGTATAGGCGGCGGCGCTCCGCCGTTGCCGCCGCCGTCATTCGCCCGGCGCGGCCAGCCGGCCCCGCGTTAACCCTGATTGTTGAGAGCCGGGCCCAAGCCTAGCATTTCTCTGTATCAGAGACGTTGTCTCTTATATAGAGACACAAACAGTCGACGCAACCACCCGCCATGCTCAAGACCCTGGACGGCGCCCTGGCGCTGTTGACCCACTTCACCGCCCGCCAGCCCACCTGGGGCGTGCGCGAACTGGCGCGCTACAGCGGCATGCACCACGCCGTGGTGCACCGCGCGCTGGCGACCTTTGCCGCCAACGGCTTCCTGGTGCAGGACGCGCTTGGCCGCTACGGCCTGGGGTTGCGCTGGTTCGAGCTGGGACAAGTGATGCGCAAGACGTTTTCGCCGGCCGAGGTGGTGCAACCGGCGCTGGAAGCGCTGACGCGCGAATGCGGCGAGACCGTGTTCCTGTCGTGGCTGGACGGTGGCGAGGGCTTGTGCACGGATATCGCCCAGAGCCAGCACCAGCTGCGCTTTTCGATCGAAGTGGGCCAGCGCTTCTCGCTGGACGCGGGCGCGCACGCCAAGGCCATCCTGGCATTCCAGCCGGAAGCGTTCCGGCGCCAGGTAACGGGCGACGCGCCCGAGCCGGAAGCACGGCTGGCGCAGATCCGCGCCGACGGCTGGGCCTACACCTGCGAGGAATCCGCCGCCACGGTGGCTGGGCTGGCGCTGCCGCTGCGCCACCGCGACACCCGGGCAGTGGTGGGATCGCTGGCCATCGCCGGCCCGCTGCAGCGCCTGACGCCTGAGGCTGTGCCGCGCTTGCTGGAGGCGCTGCGCACCGCGCGCAACACCATCGGCCCGGTGGCGGGTTTCATGCGCTGAGCGCGCGCAAGGCATCACACACAACAGACAAAACCAGACAACACTACGGGGAGCAGTGGACAAATGACCATGCCAACACAACTGAACGCGCCGATGGCGGCGCAGCCTGCAACACGGACACGCTTCATGGAGCCCTTGCTGCTGCTGGTCTCCGTGGGGCTGTCGGTGTTCGGCGCCATGATCGGGATGCAGCTGATCGTGTCGCTGGGGATCTCGGCCAACACCTCGATCATCGGCGCGCTGATCGCGATCGTGTTCTCGCGCATCCCGCTGGAGATCACGCGGCGCTTCCGCGTGCTGGAGCGGCAGAACCTGGTGCAGACGGCAATCTCGTCGGCCACCTTCGGCGCCGCCAACTCGCTGATGATCCCGATCGGCGTGCCATACGCGATGGGCATGCCGGAACTGGCCACGCCGATGCTGATCGGCGCGGTGATCGCCATGTTCGTTGACGGCGCCATGCTGTACTTCCTCTTCGGCAGCAGGATCTTTCCCGCCACCGGCACCTGGCCGGCCGGCATCGCCACGGCCGAGGCCATCTGGGCCGGCGACCGCGGCGGGCGCAAGGCCGCGTTCCTGGGGCTGGGCATTGCCGTGGGCGTGGGCGGCGCCTGGCTGGGCGTGCCGATGTCCGCGTTCGGCGCGGCCTTCCTGGGCAACCTGGCGGCACTGACCATGTTCGGCATTGGCCTGCTGGTGCGCGGCTATTCGGTGGCGCTGACCGGCATCGACATCGCCAAGGCCTATATCCCGCACGGGCTGATGATCGGCGCGGGCATCGTCGCGCTGTTCCAGGTCGCCAATGAGATCCGGCGCGCGCGCCATGCCCCGGCCGCTGACGCGCGCACCATCGAAGTCCCGGCCTCGCGCGCCAGCCGCATCCTGTCGGGCGGCTTCCTGATCTACCTGGCGATTGCGCTGCTGATCTCGGTGCTGGCCGGCCATGTCTCGGACATGTCGCTGGGCATGCTGGTGGTGTTCGTGCTCTATGCCGCCTTTGCCGCCTATGTGCATGAGCTGATCGTCGGCATCGCGGCGATGCATTCGGGCTGGTTCCCGGCCTTCGCGGTGGCACTGATCACGCTGACCATCGGCATCCTGATCGGCTTCCCGCCGACGGCGCTGGCGGTGCTGGTGGGTTTCTCCGCCGCCACCGGCCCGGCCTTTGCCGACATGGGCTACGACCTCAAGACCGGCTACCTGCTGCGCGGCGAAGGCCGCGACATGGAGGCCGAGCTGGCCGGGCGCAAGCAGCAGTTCCTGGCCGCGATGATCGGCTTTGCCGTGGCCGCGATGGTAGTGCTGGTGTTCCACGGCACCTTCTTCGCGCAGAACATGATCCCGCCGGTGGACCGCGTCTACGCGGCCTCGATCAAGGCGGGCTCGTCGGCGGAGATTGCCCGCAACCTGGTGATCTGGGCCATCCCCGGCGCGCTGCTGCAGCTGATCGGCGGCTCCAGGCGCCAGCTTGGCATCCTGCTCTCCACCGGCATGCTGATTGCCTCGCCGCTGGCCGGCTGGGCAGTGCTGGCAGGCCTCGCGATCCGCTTCGTGCTGCAGCGCCTGCGCGGCGACAAGCACGTGGCCGAGATGAGCGCCTTCGCCGGCGGCGTGATTGCCGGCGACGCCCTGTTCAGCTTCTTCGGCTCCGTCACCAAGCTGCGCAAGTAAGTGCGCAACTGAGTCTTACCTCGGGGCGCGGTCGCCGCGTCCCGCCTGCCATTACCCGAGACGTTCCATGGATATCCAAGCCATCCAGGCGATCCGCGCCGACACCCCGCTGACGGCCTCCACCATCTATCTCGACACCGCCGCGGCCTCGTTGCCGCCCGACGCGGTGCTCGATACCGTGCGCAGCTACCTGCTCGATACCGGCCACGTCGGCATCTACCTGCCGGCCTTCCGCAAAGAGACCTATGCGCGCGTGGAAGCGGTGCGCGGCAAGCTGGCCGGACTGCTCAACTGCGCCGCCGACGAAGTCGCCTTCACCAAGAACGCCACCGAGAGCATCTCGATCGTCGCGCGCGGCATCGCCTGGAAGGCCGGTGACGAAGTGCTGGTGGCTGACACCGAGATGCTGAGCAACCTGCTGCCCTGGCGCCGGCTGGAGCAATCGCACGGCATCGTCGTGAAGATGGTCGCGGCCAATGCCGAAGGACTGCTGTCGCCCGCGGCGTTCGAGGCCGCCGTGACCTCGCGCACGCGCCTGCTCACCTTCTCGCACCTGCCCAATTCGACGGGTGCGGTGCAGCCGGCCGCGCAGATCTGCGCGCTGGCGCGCCGCCATGGCGTGCTGTCGCTGGTCAATGCGGCACAGAGCGTGGGCATGCTGCGCTCGGACGTGGCCGAGCTGGACTGCGATTTCCTGGCAGGCTGCGGCCGCAAGGCGCTGCGCGCGACCGAGGGCTCGGGCTTCCTGTATGTGCGCCGCGCGCTGATCGAGCAGGTCGAGCCCGCGCTGGTGGGCTGGTGGAACGGCGCCTATGACCGTGCCACGGGCGCGCTGTCCCTTGTCGCTGGCGCCAGGCGCTTCGAGGCAGGCTGCCCGATCGTGCCGGCGATCCTCGGCATGGGCACCGCCATCGATTACGCCGCCGCCATCGGCATCGACGCCATCGAAGCGCGTGTGCGCGACCTGACCGAGTACGCGGTGGCGAAGTTCTCGTCGACCCCCGGCTTCGAGCTGTACGGCCCGGCCGACGTGGCCAACCGCATAGGCATCGTGCCGTTCAATGTGCGCGGCGTGGACCCGGCGCGCATCGTCGCCGCGCTGGAAACGCAGCAATGCATCATCGAGGCCGGCAACTTCATGGCCGACGCCATCCTGGCGCGCTATGGCGTGTCCACCATGGCGCGCGTCTCGCTGCACTACTTCAACACGCATGAAGAGATCGACCGCGTCGCCGCGCTGATCCGCGCCGCGATCGCCTGATCGCGCATTGAACTTCACCAGACTCTCCTGACGGAAACCAAGACATGACCCAACGCATCCTCCTGATGAGCAGCTCGCGCAAGGACAACCTCGGCTACCTCGAGCACGCCGGCGAGCAGATCCACACGCTGCTCAGGCGCGAGCCGCGCAAGGTGCTGTTCGTGCCGTTCGCCGGCGTGACCTTCAGCTTCGACACCTATGAAGGCATGGTCAAGCCGGTGTTCGAGACGCTGGGCTACGCGCTCGAATCGATCCACCACAGCGCCGATCCGCTGCGCGCCGTGGAGCAGGCCGAGGCCATCGCGGTGGGCGGCGGCAACACCTTTGCGCTGCTCAAGCGCATGTACGACGCCGGCATCGTCGACGCAATCCGCGCCAGGGTGCGCGCGGGCACGCCATACGTGGGCTGGAGCGCCGGCAGCAACGTCGCCTGCCCGACCATCCGCACCACCAACGACATGCCCATCGTGCAGCCGCCGTCGCTGCGCGCGCTGGGGCTGGTGCCGTTCCAGATCAACCCGCACTTCATCAGCGGCAAGCCCGCCGGCCACAACGGCGAAAGCCGCGAAGATCGCCTGGCCGAGTTCCTGCACATCAACGCGCCGGAGCAGGTGTTTGCGCTGCCGGAGGGTTCGGCGCTGTTCTCGGACGGCACCCGCGGCACCGTGCTGGGCGAGCGCCATGCGCTGTGGTTTCCGGCCGAAGGCAAGGTCGAAACGATTCGCGAGGGCGAGATCTTCCCGCTGTCGCAGATCACCGGTCCGGCCGGGATGCAGGACTGGCCGGGATTTGCTGCCTGAGCCGGCGGCACTGCCCTGAGCCGCTGACGCACTGACCCGGGCCGGTCCCGGGCACAACAAAGAGAAAACCGCCCCGCGGGCCGCGCAGTGCCGCCCGCGCGGGCTCCCTTTTGCCTTTTGGAGGAGAAAACAACATGAGCCACACTATTCGCCACGCCGCCCGCCTGGCACTGCCGTTGCTGCTGGGCCTGCCGGCCGCCGCGATGGCGCGGTCCGGGGTGACGCTGTACGGCGTGATCGACACCGCGCTGACCTACCAGACCCATTCGAACCCGGCGGGCGATGCCCAGATCGGGCTGCAGCAGGGCGGCGAAGGCTTCCTGTCGGGCAGCCGCTTCGGCCTGAAGGGCACCGAGGACCTGGGCGGCGGCGTGAAAGCCGGCTTCGTGCTGGAAAACGGCTTCCTGGCCGACACCGGCAGGCTGGACCAGCAGGGCCAGCTGTTCGGGCGCCAGGCCTACGTGAAGATCGGCAACCAGTGGGGCGATCTGGCACTGGGCCGGCAGTACACCACGGCCAACACCATGCTGTACTACGTCGATCCGCTCGGCGTGGGCGCGGCGCCGTCGAACTCCTGGATGGTTTACCTGACCGGCCAGCGCTATGACAATGCCGTCAGCTATACCGGCAACTTCGGCCCGGTGTCCGTCATCGCCGAATACGCGCTGGGCGAAACCCCGGGCAACAGCAAGGCGACCTCGTCGATGTCGCTGGGCCTGAAGTACGCCGCCGGCCCGATCACCGCCATCGGCGACTTCCAGCAGACCCGCGACAGCCAGAGCCGCGCCGCGCGCATCTACATGGCCGGCCTGAAGGCCGCGGTCGGACGCGCCAACCTGTTTGCCAACTACATCTACAGCGACCGCGACGCCGCCTTCGATTCATCGAAGGGCGGCACCGACACGGCCACCATCACCAGCATGTCGACCGCCGCCACGGCCACCAACCGCGCCGCCATCAACTCGGTCTTCGGCAGCAGCCGGCGCGACGACTTCTTCACGCTGGGCGCCAACTACGCCGTCACGGGCAACGTCACGCTGACCGCCAGCATGATGCACAACCGCACCCGCGCCGACAACTTCAGCGGCAACCGCACCACGGCATACGGCGTGGCCGGCTATGCCTTCAGCAAGCGCACCGATGCCTACCTGGCGGTGGCCTATGACTGGGTGCGCGGCGGCTGGTCGGGCCTGTTCGGCAACAACACCACCAACTGGACCGGCGGCAGCGGCAAGCCGCTGGACGGGCGCGACAACCAGACCACGGTCATGGCCGGCCTGCGTCACCAGTTCTGACTTTTCGTAGACGCCATGCCCGCGCCGAGCGGGCATGGCACATCCTTTGGAGAAAGCCATGGCCCTGCAGCAGACGCTGGTCATTCATGAAGCCCTGGACAGCCCGCACGCCAACGGTGCGGTCGTCAGCGAACTGTTCGCGCCCTATGCCGGCGCCGGCGTGAGCGTGGAAGTGACCACGATCCACAACGCCCCGCCCGAGAACACGGCCAACACCACCGACTTCATCACCATCGTGATCCCCGGCACCACGGGCAAGCGTAGCGGCGGCAGTGCGCCGACGCTGGGCGTGATCGGCCGCAACGGCGCGATTGGCGCGCGCCCGGAACTGGTGGGGCTGGTGTCTGACGCCGACGGCCCGATCGGCTGCCTGGCGGTGGCGCTCAAGCTGGCGCAGATGAAGGCGCGCGACGACCACCTGGCGGGCGACGTGATCGTGACCACGCACCTGTCGACCAATGTCTCGATGCAGCCGCACGACCCGGTGCCGTTCATGGGCATGCCGGTCTCGTCCGACACCATGAACGACTACCAGGTGCTGCCGGAGATGGACGCGATCCTGTCGATCGATGCCTCCAAGGGCAACAGCATCATCAAGCACCGCGGCTTTGCGATTTCGCCGACGGCGATGCAGGGCTACATCCTGCGCGTGGCGCCGGACCTGGTGGCGACCATGGAGTCCACCACCGGCTGCCCGGCGGTGACCTTCCCGATCTCGCAGCAGGACATCACGCCGTACCACAACGGCCTGTACCACTTCAACAGCATCATGCAGCCGCACGTGGCCACCCGGGCGCCGGTGGTCGGCGTGGCGGTGACGGCGCAGTCGGTGGTATCGGGCAGCGCGACCTCGGCCAACCATGAGATCGACATCGCTGAAGCCGTGCGCTTCTGCGTGGAGGTGTCCAAGCGCTTCGGCGCCGGCAAGTGTCAGTTCTTCAATGCCGCCGAATGGGAGAAGATCCGCGCCGTCTACCCGGACCTGTCGGTATTCCAGACCGCGGGCAAGCGCTGAGCGCAGCGCCGGCGGCCTGGCAGGTTCAGGCGGCTTCGGCCGGCCCTGGCTGGTTGGCCGCCTCGGTCGGGGCGGTGCCGCCGTGGCGCCGCTTCCATTCGTCGAAGCCGCCGGCCAGCGCCCAGGTCTTCGGGTAGCCGGCCACGCGCAGGCGCTCGGCCAGCAGCGCGGCGGACAGTTCATTGGGGCAGGCGCAATAGACCACGATGTCGGCCCCGGCGTGCGGCACGCCTAACGCGTCCAGGCTGTCCAGCGCGCCCTGCATGTCGAGCACCACCGAGCCGGGGATGCGCTCCATCGGCGTGTCCCCGTGGGCGCGCACGTCGATCACCACCGGCAGGCTGCCGGCGAGCCGGCGCGCTTCCAGCTCATCCACCGTCATGCGCGGCACGCGCCGCGTGCGGCGCAGCAGCCGGAAGCGGCGCCACCAGCGCCACGCCAGGAACAGCGCGAACGCCACCAACAGCCCCACCACGGCCATATGCCCGTAGGCGCTGAACGCCTCCAGGATGGCATCGATAAAATCACTGAACACCACGCCGATCAGCAAGGCGCTGCCAGCCCAGACCAGCGCGCCGATGGCGTCATAGAACAGGAACACCGGCAACGGCGTGCCGGTCATGCCCGCCATCGCGGTGGACAAGGCCCCGGCACCGGGCAGCAGCTTGGCGATCACCAGCGAGCGCGGCCCCACGCGCAGGTAGAGCGACTGGGTCTGGCGGATGCACGAGTCCTGCGAAATCGATACCCGGCAGATCGTGCGCAGCATCGGCTGCCCCAGCCGGCGCCCGGCGAAGTACCAGCCGGTATCGGCAATCAGGCAGGCAAAGATCACCGCAGCCAGCACCGCGCCGATCGACGGCCCGGTCTCCTGCATGCCCAGCGCGCCGGCGACGAACAGCATCGGGTAGGCCGGCACCGGCAGCCCGGCCTGCTCGACCAGCACGTTCAGGAACACCAGCATCAGCCCGTGGTTTTCCAGCAAGGCCTGTAACTCTCCCACCATGTTCTCCCCGTCAGTCCAGGATGCCAGTGTGCCAGTCGCCGGGGGCTCGTGCACCGGCAGCTTTGCATGGGTGTTTCAAATTTCCTGAGTGGCAGGCGCGCTGGCAGAAACCACTCCGACTTACGTTGTCCTACAACATTACATGCCTGCCCCACCGGAGCTCACCCACGGTACGACGGCCGCCATCCATGCTTGAAGTGCCCCAGACGGCATGTTTCTGTCCTTTTTTGCTAGCCGGCAGGGCTTTCCAGCGAAAACACCGGCCGCATCCCGGTTAACCCCGAATGATCACAAGCCCTATTGCCTTCGCCAGAGCCTTGTCATACGATGACTGATAACTCGGATGATCTGCACCGCCGCAGTCAGCCGCCACTGCCACCCGGGGCCACTGGCCCGCTCAGGATTGCCGCAATGCTCGCACCCAACGAACTCAAGCAAATCGTCTCCGAAGGCCTGCTGTCCTTCCCCATCACCGACTTCGACGCCCAGGGCGACTTCGCACCGCAGTCCTACGCCGCGCGGCTGGAGTGGCTGGCCCCCTACGGCGCCACCGCGCTGTTCGCTGCGGGCGGCACCGGCGAGTTCTTCTCGCTGACACCGCAGGACTACTCGGCCGTGGTCGACACCGCCGTGCGCACCTGCGCCGGCAAGGTGCCGATCCTGGCCGGCGCCGGCGGCCCGACCCGCACCGCCATCGCCTACGCGCAGGAAGCCCAGCGCCTGGGCGCGGCCGGCGTGCTGTTGCTGCCGCACTACCTGACCGAAGCCAGCCAGGACGGCATCGCCGCCCACGTGGAGCAGGTCTGCAAGTCGGTCGATATCGGCGTGATCGTCTACAACCGCGCCAACTCGAAGCTGGATGCGACGCAACTCGCGCGCCTGGCCGAGCGCTGCCCCAACCTGGTCGGCTTCAAGGACGGCGTGGGCGACATCGAGGCCATGGTCAGCATCCGCCGCAAGCTGGGCGACCGCTTCTCCTACCTCGGCGGCCTGCCCACGGCCGAGGTCTATGCCGCGGCCTACAAGGCGCTGGGCGTGCCGGTGTATTCGTCGGCAGTGTTCAACTTCATCCCCGAGACCGCGATGGACTTCTACCGCGCCATCGCCGCGGATGACCACGACACCGTGGGCCGCCTGCTCGACAACTTCTTCCTGCCCTACCTGGCCATCCGCAACCGCAAGGCCGGCTATGCCGTGAGCATCGTCAAGGCCGGCGCCCGACTGGTCGGCCACGACGGCGGCCCGGTGCGCGCGCCGCTGACCGACCTGACCGGCGAGGAGATGGAGATGCTGGGCGCGCTGATCAACAAGCTCGGCCCGCAGTAAGCGGCAAGCAAGCCGCCCTCGCATTGCATATCGACAGGCCGGCCGCGGGGCACTTGCCCTCCGGCCGGCGTTCCCGTTCCAAACGCTGACAAGGAATCCTTCCATGCACATCACCGGCGACATGCTGATCGGCGCGCAAGCCGTGCGCGGCACCGAAGCCCTGCTGCAGGCCATCAATCCCGCCACCGGCGAAGCCCTGGGCCCTGACTTCCATGGCGGCGGCCAGGCCGAGGTCGAGCGCGCCTGTGCGCTGGCCGAAGCCGCTTTCGACACCTACCGCAACACCACGCCAGAGCAGCGCGCGGCCTTGCTCGAAGCCATCGCCACCGGCATCGAGGCGCTCGGCGACACGCTGATCGAACGCGCCCACCTGGAAAGCGCGCTGCCGGTCGCGCGCCTGCAGGGCGAGCGCGGCCGCACCGCCGGCCAGCTGCGCCTGTTCGCCACCGTGCTGCGCGAAGGCCGCTGGCAGCAGGCCACCTTCGACCCCGCACTGCCCGAGCGCAACCCGCCGCGCCCGGACCTGCGCATGCAGCGCATCGCCATCGGTCCGGTAGCAGTGTTCGGCGCCAGCAACTTCCCGCTGGCGTTCTCCGTGGCCGGCGGCGACACTGCCTCGGCGCTGGCCGCGGGCTGCCCGGTCGTGGTCAAGGCGCACCCGGCGCACCTGGGCACGTCGGAACTGGTGGGGCGCGTGATCCAGCAGGCCGTGCAGGACGCGGGCCTGCCCGAAGGCGTGTTCTCGCTGCTGGTCGGGGCGGGCAATGCCATCGGCACGGCACTGGTCACGCATCCGGCAATCCAGGCGGTGGGCTTCACCGGCTCGCGCGCCGGCGGCCTGGCGCTGATGCAGGCCGCCCAGCGCCGCCCGCAGCCGATCCCGGTGTATGCGGAGATGAGCAGCATCAATCCGGTGTTCCTGCTGCCCGCGGCGCTCGATGCGCGCGGCGAAGACATCGGCCGCCAGCTGGTGGATTCGCTGGTGATGGGCGTCGGCCAGTTCTGTACCAACCCCGGGCTGGTGATCGGCATTGAAGGCCCCGCGCTCGACAAGTTCCGCGCCGCGGCGCTCGGCGCGCTGCAAGGCAAGCCGGCGGCGACCATGCTGACGCCCGGCATCCATGCCGCCTTTGAGCAAGGCGTGGCGCAGCTGTCGTCGCTCGACGGCCTGCAACGCATTGGCGATGGCGTCGACGGCAACGGGGCCAACCAGGCGCGGCCAGTAATGTTCGAGACCACCGCGGCGCAGTTCATGGCGGATCACCGGATGCAGGCCGAGGTGTTCGGGCCGTCGACGTTGCTGGTGGTATGCCGCGATCTCGAAGAGATGCTGGCGGTGGCGCGACAGCTTGAAGGCCAGCTGACGGCGACGATGCAGCTCGACGATGCCGACCACGCGGCCGCGCGGCGCCTGCTGCCGGTGCTGGAACGCAAGGCCGGGCGGGTGCTGTGCAATGGCTATCCGACTGGGGTCGAGGTTGCCTATGCGATGGTGCATGGCGGGCCGTTCCCGGCGACTTCGGATGCGCGTTCGACTTCGGTGGGAGCGACGGCGATTGACCGGTTCTTGCGGCCGGTTTGTTATCAGAACCTGCCGCAGGCGTTGTTGCCGGAAGCGGTGAAGGGTTGATTGCGCAGGCCCCGCAGTGCGCGGGGCTTTTTTCTTATTGGGGGGTCTTCGCTAGATTTGGGAAGCCCTGCTTTGGCTTGTTGCCATGCGGTCGGTTGTCGCCCTTGGCAACAACAAAAACACCCCGCAAATCTGCGAAGAACCAGCTACGGCCCGCGAGCCCAGATCAAGCCTCCAGCTTGATCCCCGCCTGCTTCACCACCCCCGCCCATCGCGCCTGCTCGGCAACAAAGAACTTCCCGGTCTCCCCGGGCGTCATCGTCACCACCTCCGCCCCCTGGGCCACCAGCTGCGCGCGCAGATCCGGCGCACGGATGATGCGGATCAGCTCGCCGCTGAGGCGCGCCACCATCGCATCGGGCATGCTGGCCGGAGCCATCACGCCCTGCCACGTCCCGGATTCAAAATTCGGCACGCCCTGCTCGGCGATGGTCGGCACGTTCTGCAGCAGCGGCATGCGCGTGCGCTTGGACTGGGCGATCAGCTTGAGCTTGCCCGACTGCACGTGCGGCAGCGTGGCCAGCATGCCGTTCATCAGCACCTGGGCGCTGCCGCCCACGGTATCGGCAATGGCCTGCGAGCCGCCCTTGTAGGGTACGTATTGCCACTTGGCGCCGGTGGTCTGCTCCACCGCCACGCCGGCCAGGTGCGGCGCGCTGCCGATGGCGGTCACGGCGAAGTTGAGCTGGCTGCGCTGCGACAGCGCCACCAGTTCCTTCACGCTGGCCGCCTGCACCGACGGATGCACCACCAGCAGGTGCGGCGAGTAGGCCAGCATCGACACCGGCTTGAGGTCCTTGGCGATATTGAAGGTCAGCTTGGTATAGACCGACGGGCTGATCGCCAGCGCGCCGATATCGCACAGCATCAGCGTGTGGTTGTCGGTGGCCTGCGCGACCAGTGCCGCGCCGACGTTGCCGTTGGCACCGGGGCGGTTGTCCACCACCACTGACTGGCCCAGCGCCTCGCCCAGCTGCTTGCTGATCAGGCGCGCGATGATGTCTGACGAGCCACCGGCGGTGTACGGCACCACCAGGCGGATCGGGCGGGTGGGCCAGTCCGGTCCGGCGTGCGCCGCCGAGGACAGGCCCGCGAGCGGACCGGCTGCCAGGCCGGCGGCCAGTGCGGAGGATTGCTTGAGGAAGGTGCGGCGTCCCTGGGTCATGCTGTTGTCTCCTGTCGATGACGCGAGCGCCGGCGCGGCACGCTATGCGTGCATGCCCGGCGCGTTCTGTGCTGCAGTGTCTGGGGTTCAGTGCGATGGCTTCAGTCCAGCGCGATCTTGCCCTTCTCGATCACGGTCTTCCAGCGCAGCAGTTCCTGCGCCTCGAACTGGTTGAACTGCTCGGGCGTGTTGGCCACCACCTCGAAGCCGCTCTCGGACAGCTTCTGGCGCATCTTCGGGTCGTTCAGCGACGACACCAGCGCGCCGTGCAGGCGGCTCTTCACCTCGGGCGGCAGGCCGCGCGGCGCAGCAACGCCCTGCCACGAGTACACCTCGACGTCCTTAACGCCGGCCTCGGCCATGGTCGGCACATTGGGCAGCACCGGCGAGCGCTTGTCGGAGGTCACCGCCATGGCCTTGAGCTTGCCGGTGCGGATGTGCTGCAGCACGGCGTTGACGTTCTGGAACGACACGTCGACCTGGCCGGCAAGCAGGTCGGAGATGGCCGGGCCGCCGCCCTTGTAGGGCACGTGCAGGCCGTCGGTGGCGCTCTTCTGCCAGAACAGCGCAGCAGTCAGGTGGTCGGACGAGCCCGCGCCGGACGAGGCAAAGCTGACCTTGCCCGGATTCTTCTTCATGTAGGCCACCAGTTCCTGCAGCGTATTGGCCGGGAACTGTGGATTGGCCACCAGCACGTTGGGCGCGCGCACCGCCACGGTCAGCAGGTCGAAGTCCTTGGCCGGGTCATAGGCCAGGTTCTTCTGCAGGAACGGGTTCACAGCATACACGCCGATCGACGCCACCATCATGGTGTAGCCGTCCGCCGGCGCGCGCTTGACGAAGGTGGCGCCGATGGCGCCGGTCGCGCCGGGGCGGTTGTCGATGACGAAGGGCTGGCCCAGCTTTTCATTGAGCGGCACGGTCAGCATGCGCGCGATGGCGTCGCTGGAGCCACCCGGCGGGAACGGCACCACCACCGATACCGGGCGTTGCGGCCACTCCTGTGGCGCGGCGTATGCGGCGGCGCTCACGGTCAGGGCCGCCACCGTGACGACAGAGCCGAGCGCAAAGGCGCGCAGCCAGTGAGGCAGGCGCAGGGCGCGCTGGCGTTGGAACGTGTACATCGTTGTCTCCTGCAGTGTCTTTATCAGATCAGCCAGCCGTGCCGATCACGGCAGCGGCCGGTTGGGCGTTGCCGGTACTGCGTCAGCGCACCATGCAGGGCGCCTTGTTGTTGAACTTCCAGCCGGGGATCAGGAATTGCATCGCCGCGGCATCGTCGCGTGCGCCCAGGCCCTTGCGCTGGTACAGCTCGTGCGCGCGCGCCAGGGCATCCATGTCGAGCTCCACGCCCAGGCCCGGGGTCTTGGGCACCTGCACCAGGCCGCCTTCGATCCGCAGCGGGTTGCGGGTCAGGTTTTCGCCGTCCTGCCAGATCCAGTGCGTGTCGATGGCAGTGACGCGCCCCGGCGCGGCGGCGGCCACGTGGGTGAACATCGCCAGCGAAATATCGAAGTGGTTGTTCGAGTGCGAGCCCCAGGTCAGGCCCCATTCGGCGCACATCTGCGCCACGCGCACCGAGCCCTGCATGGTCCAGAAGTGCGGGTCGGCCAGCGGGATGTCGACCGACTGCAGCCGCACGGCGTGCCCCATCTGGCGCCAGTCGGTGGCGATCATGTTGGTGGCGGTGGGCAGGCCGGTGGCAGTGCGGAATTCGGCCATGATCTCGCGCCCGGAATAGCCGTCTTCGGCGCCGCACGGGTCTTCGGCATAGGCCAGCACGCCGCGCTTGTCGCGGCACAGGCGCACGGCCTCTGCCAGCGACCAGGCGCCGTTGGGATCCAGCGTTATGCGCGCCTTCGGGAAGCGTTCGGCCAGCGCCAGGATCGCTTCCATCTCTTCGTCGCCGCTCAGCACGCCGCCCTTGAGCTTGAAGTCGTTGAATCCATAGCGCTCGTAAGCGGCTTCGGCCAGGCGCACCACGCCCTCGGGCGTCATCGCCCCTTCATTGCGCAGGCGGAACCACGCGTTGTCGGCATCGGGCTCGGTGCGGTAGTCCAGCGTGGTGCGCTGGCGATCGCCGATATAGAACAGGTAGCCGAGCATCTCCACGGCGTCGCGCTGCTGGCCTTCGCCGAGCAGTGCGGCCACCGGCACCTCGAGGTGCTGGCCGAGCAGGTCGAGCAGCGCCGCCTCGAGCGCCGTCACCGCATGGATGGTGATGCGCAGGTCAAAGGTCTGCAGGCCGCGGCCGCCGGCATCGCGGCTGGCGAATGCCGCGCGCACGCGGTTCAGGATGGACTGGTACTGGCCGATGGGCTGGCCCACCAGCAGCGGCCGCGCGTCTTCCAGCGTCTGGCGGATGCCCTCGCCGCCCGGGACCTCGCCCACGCCGGTGTGGCCGGCGCTGTCGCGCACGATCACGATATTGCGAGTGAAGTACGGGCCATGGGCGCCGGACAGGTTCATCAGCATGCTGTCATGCCCGGCCACGGGCACCACGGTCAGTTCGGTCACGACCGGGGTGTGGGCGGACGCCATGGGGGCGGCGGTTGGGGTCATCTCAGGGTTGTCTCCGGCATTTCCGATGGCGGGCGCAGTATCGTTCACTGGACCATCACTTCGCGTATGTTATCTGTCATCGTATGACTGATAACCCAGTATAATGAGGCCATCTCGAACCGGTCAAGTCCGGGAAACCCCGCCCGTATCCACCATGCCGAACTCCACCTCCGCCCAGTCCGTTCCGCCCGTTCCTGCGCCGCTGCGCCGCCGCGGCCGCACGCTTGCCGAAGAAGTGGTGCAAGCCCTTGGCGAAGAAATCCGCCAGGGCCAGCTCAAGCCCGGCAACAAGCTGCCGACCGAGTCGGAGATCATGGCGTCGATGGGGGTCAGCCGCACCGTGGTGCGCGAGGCACTGTCGCGGCTGCAGGCCAGCGGCCTGGTCGAGACGCGCCACGGCATCGGCACCTTCGTGCTGGCGCGCGCGGCCGAGGCGCCCTCGCCCTTCCGCATCGGGCCGGACGCGCTGGGCACGGCCATGGATGTGATGGCGATGCTGGAATTCCGCGTCAGCCTTGAGGCCGAGGCCGCGGGCCTGGCCGCGTCGCGCCGCACCGACGCGCAGCTGGCCGCGATGCGCCAGGCGCTGGACGAGCTCAAGCGCAGTGCCGGCGCCGGTAACGACGCCGTGGAGAGCGATTTTGCCTTCCACCTGGCGATTGCACGCGCCACCGGCAACCGCTATTTCACCGACATCATGGGCCACCTGGGCACCATGGTGATCCCGCGCAGCCGCCTGCAGGTCAGCACGCCCGAGCGCGAGCAGTACCTGGACCGCGTCAGCATCGAGCACGAGAACATCTACGACGCGATCGAGCGCCGCGACCCGGACGGGGCCAAGGCCGCCATGCGCATGCACCTGACCAACAGCCGCGAACGGCTGCGCAAGGCCTCGGCGCCGGCCGGCGCCCAAGGCTGAGCGACGCGCGCGCACTGGGTGGGTGCGGCCGCCAAGTCATACGATGTCTAATGATATGGACCGAGATCAGGGGGTCAGCCGGCAACGCCGCGCAAAGTCCACCAGCTCCACCAGGGACGAGACCTGCAGCTTGCCCATGATGCGTGCCTTGTAGCTGCTCACGGTCTTGTTGCTGATAAAGAGGCTGGCGCTGATGGCCTTGTAGGACATGCCGCGCGCCAGCATCTGCAGCACCACCAGTTCCTTGTCGGAAAGGCGCCGCAGGATCTCCTCATCCGCCGACATGGCCTGGCGCGGCGCGCCGCCGCGGCTGAGCACCGGGAACACGGTATAGCCCGCCAGCACCGCCTCGACCGCACGCAGGATTTCCTTGATGTCCTGGGTCTTGCTGACGAAGCCCTGCGCACCGGCCTGCCATGACCGGCTGATGAACACCGCCGGGTCCAGCGCCGTCACCACCAGAATGCGCACCTGCGGATGGATCGCGCGCAGGCGCGGCGCCACATCCAGCCCGCTGGAGCGCGGGATGTCCAGGTCGAGCAGCACGAGGTCCGGCGTGCGCGCGCGCACCAGCTCGATGGCGCACTGTCCGTTGTCTGCTTCGATCACCTCGTCTACGCCAAGCAGCTGCAGCAGATGGTGCCTGAGCACCAGCCGCATCGCCGGATGGTCGTCAACGATCAGGATGGTTGTCATGCGTGGCTTCGTAGTCCGGGAACGCATCGGCGACGGCGCGCATTCTGCCCGGGCATGGGATGGCAGGGCGATTGACACGCGGGGCGCGATGCTGCGCCAGTATAGGGAGCCGCGGACGCTGGCAGGATGGGAGAAATCGGTTTCGCATGAGGCCGAATCCTAGGCCCGCCTCAGACACGCGCTCATGCCGGAGCACGGGGCCGTGGCGGTGTTGCCCCTGCGCACGGCAGGGACAACGGCAAACAGCCAGTGGTGCTACTCTATTCAAGCGTGTTTCATCCATGGAGAACACTGTGCCTCGCAAGACCCCCATCGAGCGCTACCGCAACATCGGCATCAGCGCGCATATCGACGCCGGCAAGACCACGACGACCGAACGGATCCTGTTCTACACGGGCGTCAACCACAAGCTGGGCGAAGTGCACGATGGCGCGGCCACCATGGACTGGATGGAGCAGGAGCAGGAGCGCGGCATCACCATCACGTCGGCCGCCACCACTGCCTTCTGGAAGGGCATGGCCGGCAACTACCCCGAACACCGCATCAACATCATCGATACGCCGGGACACGTCGACTTCACCATCGAAGTCGAGCGCTCCATGCGCGTGCTTGACGGCGCCTGCATGGTCTACGACGCCGTCGGCGGCGTGCAGCCACAGTCCGAGACGGTCTGGCGCCAGGCCAACAAGTACGCGGTGCCGCGCATTGCCTTCGTCAATAAGATGGACCGCGTCGGCGCCGACTTCTTCCGCGTGCAGACGCAGATCGCCGACCGCCTCAAGGGCCGCGCCGTGCCGATCCAGATCCCGCTGGGCGCCGAGGACCATTTCCAGGGCGTGGTCGACCTGGTCAAGATGAAGGCCATCGTCTGGGACGATGCCAGCCAGGGCGTGCGCTTTGCCTACCAGGACATCCCGGCGGACCTGCTGGCGACCGCACAGGAATGGCGCGACAAGATGGTCGAAGCCGCCGCCGAGGCCGACGAGACGCTGCTCAACCAGTACCTGTCGGGCGAGCCGCTGACCGAGGAGCAGATCAAGCGCGGCCTGCGCAAGCGCACCATCGCCAACGAGATCGTGCCGATGCTGTGCGGCAGCGCCTTCAAGAACAAGGGCGTGCAGAGCATGCTGGACGCGGTCATCGACTACCTGCCCTCGCCCGCCGACGTGCCGGCCATCCTGGGCCACACCGAAGACGACCGCGAAGCCGAACGCCATCCCAACGACGACGAGCCGTTTGCCGCGCTGGCGTTCAAGATCATGACCGACCCCTTTGTCGGCCAGCTGATCTTCTTCCGCGTCTATTCCGGCGTGGTCAAATCCGGCGACACCGTCTACAACCCGGTCAAGGCCAAGCGCGAGCGCCTGGGCCGCATCCTGCAGATGCACGCCAACGTGCGCCAGGAGATCAAGGAAGTGCGCGCCGGCGACATCGCCGCGGCCGTCGGCCTGAAAGAAGCGACCACCGGCGACACCCTGTGCGACCCCGACAAGGTCATCATCCTGGAGCGCATGAGCTTCCCGGAACCGGTGATCTCGCAGGCAGTGGAACCCAGGACCAAGGCCGACCAGGAAAAGATGGGCATTGCGCTGAACCGCCTTGCGCAGGAAGACCCGTCCTTCCGCGTGACCACGGACGAGGAATCCGGCCAGACCATCATCTCCGGCATGGGCGAGCTGCACCTGGAAATCCTGGTCGACCGCATGCGGCGCGAGTTCGGCGTGGAGGCATCGGTCGGCAAGCCCCAGGTGGCCTACCGCGAGACCATCCGCCAGCCGGTCAAGGACGTGGAAGGCAAGTTCATCAAGCAATCGGGCGGACGCGGCCAGTACGGCCACGTGGTGCTCAACCTCGAGCCGATGCCGCACGGCGGCGGCTATGAGTTCGTCGATGCCATCAAGGGCGGCGTGGTGCCGCGCGAGTTCATCCCCGCGGTGGACAAGGGCATCCGCGAGACCCTGCAGTCAGGCGTGCTGGCCGGCTACCCGATCGTCGACATCAAGGCCACGCTGGTGTTCGGCTCCTACCATGACGTCGACTCGAACGAGAACGCATTCCGCATGGCCGGCTCGATGGCGTTCAAGGAAGGCATGCGCCGGGCCAGGCCCGTCCTGCTGGAGCCGATGATGGCCGTCGAGGTGGAAACGCCTGAGGAATTCACCGGCAACGTGATGGGCGATCTGTCGTCACGACGCGGCATGGTGCACGGCATGGAAGACATCGCCGGTGGCGGCGGCAAGATCGTGCGCGCCGAGGTGCCGCTGGCAACCATGTTCGGCTACTCCACCACGCTGCGCTCGCTGACGCAGGGGCGCGCGACGTACACGATGGAGTTCAAGCACTATGCCGAGGCGCCGGCCAATGTGGCTGAGGCGGTGATATCGACGAAGCGGGGGTAACAATGGTTTGCTCCCCTCCCCCGCGTGCGGGAGAGGGGCCGAGGGAAAGGGCCGGCGCATCCACGCGCCCGCGCCCTCCTCCTTCATCGCAATCAGCAGGCCGCCGCCGTCATCTTGAAGATCCCCTGCGCATTTCCGGCATCAAACCCCAGGTCATAACGCTGCGGCGCTGCCGCTTCATCGGCAAAGCGATCGCGCGTGATGAACTCGTAGAACGATCCCGGCACGTCCCGCTCCACCGTCTCGCCGTGCGCGCCGACGAAGGCGCGGCGCACCGTATCCGCGCGGAACGCGGTCTGCTTGACGCGGCCGCTGCGCGATACTTCGACCTTGTCCTTCATCGGCCGGCCCAGCTGCTTCTGCTGCTCGGCGAGCGCGAACACGTCGTCGACGCGGTCGGTGGCGTGGTTGAAGGCGTTGCCTTCGGTGGCGACCCAGGCCATCTCGGCCGATTCACTGAGCAGCGTTTCATAGTCGGCCAGGCTCGGGGTGGCGTGCTGGCGCTCGAAGCATGGCACCAGCAGGCCGACCAGCTCGGCGCCGTCGGCCAGGTCCAGCGCGCCGTCGCGCTCCAGTTGCCACAGCAGGGTCTGCGCGCGCGGCGTGAGCGGGTCGGCGGAGGTGCCGGTGACGCGGCTGACGGCGGCGCGGAAGGCGTCGCTGAAGCGTTCCGGATGGAATTCGCTGAGGAAGAACTGGGCGATGCCCTCGGGCGCGTCGGCATGCGCGTATGAGCGACCGGTCATGCCGATGCGGTCCAGCGGATAGGTGCCGTTGAGCACGTAGCCGAGCGGGCGCAGGATGCGGGTGAAGGCGGCCTCGCCTTCGGGCAGCGCGCCGTTGTCGCGCCACTTGACCGTGCGCAGCGCGCCGTGGTCGAAAGTGACCTTGCCGCCGGCGGCGGCAACGTCGTCGGTGTAGGCGCGGCCGCTCGGCACGCGCTCGAGGATGCCGCCGAACAGCACCATGTTCAGGGCCTGGGCGATTTCCGCGCGGCTGGCACGGCCCTGCGGGGCCTGCGGCAAATCCGCGGGCAAGGTGACCAGCGCGAGCAGTTGCGCGGCGCGGGCGGCGCCGACGTTGGCGGTGAGAAGCGTGGAGAGATTGGAGGTCATGGGCACAAACAGGTGAGCACTGGGATGGCAGCCGGGCTGGCGACGATACGCGGGGCAGGATAGGGGCACCCCATGGCGCGCACAAGCGCGCATTGCGCACAACGTTGTGCGTGCGGCGCACGACCGCGGTAGCGGTGCGGCCTGGCGCCGCTGTTTATACTGTCAGCCTTCCTTCCCTCGCAGTCCCATGAGAAACGACATCCCCAACCTGGGCGCGCTGCAGGCCTTCGAGGCCTCGGCGCGGCTGGGCAGCTTTACCCGCGCCGCGGCAGAGCTGGCGCTGACGCACAGCGCGGTGGGGCGGCAGGTGGCGCAGCTGGAGCAGCGCCTGGGCGTGGCGCTGTTCACACGCGTGCGCCGGCGCCTGGAGCTGACCGATCCCGGGCGCGAATACGCCGCGCGCATTCGCCGGCACCTGGACCACCTGCAGCGCGACACGCTGGAAATCACCACCGGCCGGGCCATGGGCTACACGCTGGAGCTGGCGGTGGTGCCCACCTTTGCCACCCAATGGCTGATCCCGCGCCTGCCGGACTTTGCGCGGCGCCATCCCAATGTGACGGTCAACCTGGCGGCGCGCTCGCAGCCGTTCTCGTTCCAGGAATGCGCCTATGACGCGGCGATTTATTTCGGCGACCAGTTCTGGCCCGGCACGCGCGGCGGCGTGATCTTCCGCGAAGGCGGCATGGTGCCGGTGTGCAGCCCCGCCTTCCTGGCCGGGCATCCCGTGACCGACGCCGCCAGCCTGGCGCGCTGCCGCCACCTGCACCTGAGCACGCGCGCCAACGCCTGGCGCGACTGGTACGCGGCACAGGGCTGGGCCTATGACCTGGCCGCCTCGCGCGGGCCGCGCTACGAGCTGTTCACGATGATGACGGCCGCCGCTACGGCCGGGCTTGGCATCGGCCTGGCGCCGCGCCTGCTGATCGAGCGCGAGCTGCAGACCGGCCAGCTGGTAATCCCGCTGGCGGGCATGCTGGACGAACAGCAGGGCTACTACTTCGCCTATCCGGAGGGCCGGCCCGAATCCGAAGCGCTGGCGGCCTTCCGCAACTGGATCCTGGGCCTGTCGCGCGATGCGCCGGCCACCGCTGCCGGCAACTGATCGCGCCGCCTCGCTGCGCCCGATGACGCACTTTCCGGGGGCATTTGCGCAATGCAGGTAAACTAGCGCCTGTTCGCCGCACCCGGGACGACCCGGAACATGCCTCCCCAGTCATATCGGCCCAGGCCGCCATGACTGCCGAAGTGGGCGCCGGCGAACCCGCTCAATGGCCTTCGGGCCGCTCCCGTGGCGCCGGCAACCGGCGCTGCCCAAGGCTTGCCCGGCAACACTGCCGGCATTCGCCGCCAACCAGGCATCGCCGCCCACTTCGACCTTCGCCCGGGCCCTGCGCATCCGTTGCGCTGCGCCCGATGACGACCCGCGCGCCCCCGCGCGGGACTGGAACCCGCAGGCCATCGGCCTGACGGATCCGCGCCGGCGCGCTGCAAGCACCGGGGCGGGTCGGACTTCCGGAGGAAATCCATGAACCAGACAGCCAGCCACTGGCTGCTGGCGGCCGGGCTTTTGCCTTTCGTCGCCCTTGCCGCCCTCGCCGGCACCAACGCCCACGCCGAGCCAGGCGTGACCCTGTACGGCATCGCCAGCTCCGCCGTGCGCTACACCTCCAACCTGGATGGCCACCACAACGGCCAGGCCGCACTGGTCTCCGGCGGCATGGTCGGCAGCCGCTTCGGCCTGAAGGGCGATGAAGACCTGGGCGGCGGCAACCACGCCATCTTCCGGCTCGAGGCCGGCATCGGCAGCGACGACGGCCGCTCCAGCTACAACACGCTGTTCGGGCGCCAGGCCTATGCGGGACTTTCCGGCGACTGGGGCAGCCTGACCTTCGGGCGCCAGTACAACGCGCTGAACAATATTGGCTGGGCCTTCAATCCGCTGGACCAGGGCTGGGGCAATTTCTGGTCCGACCCGCTGTATATCGGCGGCGACATCTTCTTCCAGGACTACCGCATCAACAACAGCATGGTCTACAAGAAGACCGCAGGACCGTTCACGCTGCAGTTGGACTATGGCACCGGCGAGCAGCCCGGCAGCCTGGCGCGCGGCATCACGCTGGGGGGCGGGCTGATGTTCCAGCAGGGCGCACTGGCGCTGGGCGCGGCCTATGACCAGCGCAAGAGCGCCGACGGCGGCAACACCGTGCGCAACTACTCGGTGGGCGGCTCCTACGCTTTCGGCAAGGCCACGGCCTACCTCGGGCACATGGGCCGGCGCGAATCGGCGGGCGACGCTCGCTTCAATATTGCCTTTGCCGGCCTCGGCTACCAGCTCACGCCGGCGCTGCACGTCTCGGGCGCCTACTACCGCTACTGGCAGGGCGGCAACGTGACCACGCAGTTCCAGGACGTGCCGGCGCTGCTGGGCAGCGGCAACGCCGACAGCATCGCCGTGGTGGCCGACTATGCGTTGTCCAAGCGCACCAGCGTATACCTGGAAGCCGATGCCGTGCACGCGCGCGGCGGCGCGGTCGGACGCGAGACCGAATACTGGGCCGGCGCGCCCGCCGCGGGCGTGGACAGGACCACGCGCGTGGGCGTCATGCTCGGCATGCGGCATCACTTCTGAGGATCGCGGCGGCACCACCGGGTGCCGCTGCAGGAAGGCACGCGGCGCCATGCTGACGCGCCTTTTTTTCCATGCCGCGCGAAAGAATTACCACGGCGGCAGCCGGCAACTTCAGCCCCATGCGTACGGCGCCACAAACGGCGCAGGCATGGTCATTGCGCATGCCATGCATTCCAACGTCCTGCGACAAGGAGCACAGCATGCCGAACCAACCTCCCACCAGTGAAGGCGCGGCCATCATCGGTTCAGGCGTGGGCGAAGGCCCGGGCCCTGAAGTGATGGCGGCATCGAGCCTTGACGGCACCAAGGCCTATTCATCCGATGGCGAACACGTCGGCAAGATTTCCGAGATCATGCTGGATGTGCCGCACGGCCGCATCGCCTACGCGGTGCTGACCACCGGCGGCTTCCTCGGCATTGGCGACACGCTGCACGCCATCCCATGGAATGCACTGGTCATGGACACCGACGAGAAATGCTTCCGGATTGCGGTGACGGCAGACCGGCTCAAATCCGCACCGGGCTTCAACAAGGACAGCTGGCCGAGCATGGCCGATCCCCAGTGGGGCAAGTCGCTGCACGAGTACTACGGCCGCGATCCGTACTGGGTGCCCCCGCCGCTGTAAGGCTGCGCAGGGGCTACATCCAGGTTGCAAGCAGCCAGCGCGCGGCCAGCGCGGCCAGGCCGATACCCGCCACGCCCGGCAGCAGGCGCTGCACCGCGCGTGGCGCATAGGACAGGCCCAGCGCCACGGCAAACGCGCTGGCGGTCAGCGTGCCAAGCCACGACACCGTTCCCAGCGGCCCGCCGTCGGCAGCAACGTGGAGCGACCAGGTTAGCGCGAGCGCGCCGGCACCCGCCGCGCGCAGCCCAGCCACCGCGCGCCGCGACGGCATGCTGCCGCGGCCATGGATATCGGCATGGTGGCGGTCAAGCGACAGCGCCAGTGCGGCGAATCCTGACAGCGACAGTGCGAAGGCAGCCAGCATATTCATGCTCATGCGGGCTCCTGTGTGACGGCAGCCACTTCGGCCACCTTCTGCGGCTGGCGTGACGTGCGCCGCGGTGCCGGCTGCCCGCGTCCGACCATCCAGGCCGCGGCTGCCAGCGCGATACCGAGCGTCAGCGTCACCAGGTCGAAGCCAGCCACCGCCGCCGGCCCGCGCCCCTGCAGCAAGGTCACGCCCAGGTGCGATCCGGTGGTCAGGGCGTTGAGCACCGGGACGCCCCCGAACAGCGCCGCACCCACCCACAACTGCGCGCGCCACATGCCACGCGCGGGACGCAGCAGCGCCAGCAGCGCGCAGGCGGCCCAGGCGATGAAGAACCAGCGGATCTCCGCTTCAGGCCGCTGCGCCAGTTCCACCGGCAACAGGCGGTTGGCCCAGAAGTAGCTGGCAAAGGCAATCGGCAGGCCGGCGATGGCGCCGATGTTCAGCGCCTCGACCAGGCGCAGGCCAACGCCGGGCCGAGCACCTGCAGCCAGCGCCTTGGCCTGCTGCTGGCGCGTGCGTACCGCCCACAGGATCGCCCCGGTAGCCACCATGGCGGATCCGGCAAGGCCGCACAGGAAGAACAGCGCGCGCAGGCCTGGTGAAGCAAAGCCGGCGATATGCAGGCCGGTCATGACGCTGCGCGTCAGCTCTGCCGCTGACTTGTCTTCCGCGTACGCGCGCAGCATGGCGCCGCTGGTGCCGGAGAATTCAAGCGTGGACGCATCGTGTGCCAGCGTGGTCGGCTCGGCACGGGTCAGCGCCACGGTGGCATTGGCATCGCCCGGCAGGTTCACGGTGATGCGCCGCGGCGCGGCCCCCTGCCAGCGGCGCTCCGCCTGCGCCACCATGTCTGCCACGCTTGCCAGCGCGGCGGGCGTGCCCGCTGCGCTGGCTGGCCGCGGACGCAGCATCGCCTCGGCCTGGAAAGCGCGCTCGCCGCCGCGATAGGCGGCCTCGATGCCCCAGGGCATATACATGAACAGCAGCGTGACCAGCCCCGTGTAGGTGATCATCAGGTGGAATGGCAGCGCCAGCACCGCCAGCGCATTGTGCGCATCGAGCCAGGATCGCTGGCCCTTGCCGCGCCGGAACGTGAAGAAGTCGGCAAAGATGCGCCGGTGCGTGATGACGCCGCTGACGATGGCAACCAGCATGAACATGGCGCAGAAGCCGGCGATCCAGCGCGCCCACCTGGCCGGCATGTAGTGCAGGTCGAAATGCAGCCGGTACAGGAACTCGCCGCCGCGGGTCTCGCGCGCGGCCTGCAGCGGCGCGCCGGTGGCCGGGTCGAGCAAGCGGCTGTCGAACCGGCGCGGCTTGCCGTCGGCATCGCGCGGCGCCTGGCCCGGCTTGTAGACCCACCGCACGGTGGCGGCCTGGCGCCGATCGTCGGGCAGCGTGATGAACCAGCGCGCGGCATCGGGTGCCTGCCGGCTGAGGTAGCGCACCGCGTTCTGCGCCACCTGCGTGGCCGGCACCTCGGCGGCGGGCGCGGTGCGATGCAGCTCGGGCCGCATCCACAGCGAGATCTCTTCCTTGAAATAGCTGGCGCTGCCGCCGCAGAACATCAGCAGCAACACCCAGCACACCAGCAGGCCGCTCCAGGTATGGAGCCATGCCATCGACTGCCTGAAACCTGCCCGCATCAGCCGCCCCGTCCCACGGCCAGCAACGCCAACAGCAGCGCGGCCGGCAGCGCCAGCCCGGCCCAGGCTCGCCACGCGCTGCGCACCGCGAAGACCCAGACCACCGCCGCGGCATAGACCGCGAAGGACAGCAGCGTGGCCGTCGTCACGGCATCGGGCCGCGCCATCGGCAGCCACACGGACAGGGCCGCGGTGGCCAGCGCCGCCAGCGCGTAGCCGCCAGCAATGGCCGCGACCGCGCGCGAGGCCACCCCGGCGCGATAGCGCCAGCCGGAAGCGTGGGCCTGGCTCATGCCGGCACGCGCAGTACTGCGCCGCAGGCCAGGCCGGCCGTCACGGCTGGGGCTGACTGCAGCGGCATGCCAGAGACGGGGCGGCGATGGCGGGAGGAAAGTCGATACATGGCGCAGGACCGGGGCAAGAAATCGTTACGAATGATAACAATTCGCATTATTACCCTCAAGGTCGTACATTGCGCCACCGGGCCACCCTCAAAAAAAATGAGGCACCCGTAAAATTTTCCTTGTAATGAGATCGATTCCCATTTACTATCCGATCACTGCCTGACGCACGACGCACCTCCCGACAGGCAGACCGGCCAGGTCCGGCGCGCCGCGGCACGCGGCAGCAACCGAAGCTGGCAGGAACGACAGGATTTCCGGATGCCGCCGCTGCGGCATTCGATACCGACTTTTGTGGGGACCGCTCCGTCACGCGGAGCGTTTGGCAGTAGCCAGTCTTCGGAAGATCGGGAAAGCAACCAGACCCCGCTTTCCCGATCGCGTCTTCCGGTGACAAGCCAGGCCATCTTTTTATTCCGCGCGTCGTGCAGGCACGGCGCGCCGCCAGGGACGGGGGCGCCAGCACTGGTCCGGCCCTGGCGCTTCAGCCTGAAATCCCGCCAAGCCATCGACGCCGCCCGTGCGCGGCGCCAGGCCGGGCGCCGCCCTGCGCGCGGGGCGCCAGCCGCATGCCAATGCCTTCCGCCATGTCATTCGAGAGCACAAACCCGATCCATCTCAAGCGCGCCGGCCTGAAGGCCACCTCGCCGCGCATGCGGATCCTTGAAGTGTTCCGCACCAGCGCCCGGCGCCACCTGAGCGCCGAAGACGTCTACCGCATCCTGCTGACGCAGGACGAGGACGCGGGACTGTCCACGGTGTATCGCGTGCTCAACCAGCTGGTGCAGGCCGACATCCTGCTGCGACACAGCTTCGAGTCCGACCACGCCGTGTTCGAACTCAACGAAGGCGGCCACCATGACCACCTGATCTGCGTCGCCTGCGGCCGCGTGGAGGAATTCCGCGATGAAAGCATCGAGCAGCGCCAGCGCCAGGTAGCCGCCGACAACGCCTTTGTTTTGCGCGAGCACATGCTGGTGCTGTACGGCGTCTGCCCGCAATGCCGGGCCGGCGCCACCGAGGCCGAGCCCACGCCGGAGCTGCCCGCCCGGGCGTAAGCTCGCCGCGCACCGACGGAGCCATCCATGGAGCGCCTGAACAAGCCCCTGTCCGAACTGAAGCGCCTGATCAACCTGTGCCTGCGGCAGGAGCCCGGCTGCCACGACTGCCAGCTGCGCGCGGTCTGCGTGCACCGGCCCGACCACACCGGCTGTAACTGGAGCGCCGAAGTCGATTTCCCCGAACGCAGCGAAGCCGACGCCGTGCGCCACCTGCGCCAGGCACGCCGCGTGGTGATGATGGTGCGCGAGCAGTACAACGTGGCGGCGGGCACGGCGGCACAGGCCTGAGTCAGGGACCTCGCGTCCTGGCTCAGATATCGAGTTGCGCTGCAGTGATGCCGAGTGCGGCGGCAATGCGCTCACGCGAGGTCTTGCGCAGGCGGGTGCTGTTCTCCTGCTGCGCATAGGCTGGCTGTGAAATGCCGAGGCGCACTGCGACGTCTGCCTGGGTCAGGCCAAGATGCTCGCGCCAGGCGCGCAGAGGCGGCACGTCATCGGCTAGCACGCGACGCACGACCGCATGCGGAACCAGATCACTGGCGCGCGCATATTGCGAGAGGTAGTCCCCATAGGGAATCACGACAAACGCCGGCTTGCCATCCGGCCCGATGATCGTCTGGATGTTAGTAGGTGCGTTCATCCCGCTTTCTCACTTCCTGTATTTCCACGATTCGTATCGCTCCGTCCCCGTCGAACAGCACCCGGTAGTTGCCGACTCCGAGCCGATAGCCATAGGCATGGTTGGCTAGCGCTTTGACATGTTGGCAGTTCGGCATATGCCCCAAGTCCTCAATCGCATCAAGGATCGTGGCGCGCATTGGCTTGTCGAGCTTTCGGACTTGCCTCGTGGCCTTCGTTGCCCAATATATCGAGTTCATCACTCGAATATAAGAAAATTAAAAGCAATAAAGGCGTTATGGCAATGAATATAAGTTTATTCTTATCCAGAGGCGCTCAACGTTTGACCGCTACACCACCTGCCGGACTGGCGCCGTGCTCCACCCCCGCCACCGGCCGCAACACCAGCCATACCGCCACCCCGATCAGCACGCCACCCGCCGCGTGCGCCCACGACAGTGCCTCGCCCAGGAACAGCGCGCCCCAGACGACGCCGAACGGCGGGATCAGGAAGGTGACGCTCAGCGAGCGCACCGGGCCCAGGTCGGCAATCAGTCGGTAATACAGGATGTAGGCCAGCGCCGTGCATAGCACGCCCAGCCCCAGCATGGCCGCCCACACGCCGGCGCCGGCAGCGGGCAGCGTGTTGTGGCGCCACAGCGCGGCGAGGCAGAAGGGCAGCAGGAACACGGTGGCACCGACCATGCTGCCGGCGGCGACCAGCCGGCTGTCTAGCCCGCCGCGCCGCGTGATCCAGCGCCGCGCGAGAAAGCCGGAGAGGCCGTAGCAGGCGGTGGCCGCCAGGCAGGCCAGCGCGCCCAGCAGCACGTCGGTCGAGAACGCCACCGGTCCGGTGCGGGTCAGCACCGCGACGCCCGCCACGCCCAGCAGCACGCCCAGGGCCTTGGCGCGCGTGAGCCGTTCGGAAAACGCCAGCGCGCCGATCAGCACGCCCATCAGCGGGGTCATGGCATTGAACACGGCCGAATAACCGGCCGGCAGCCACAGCGCGGCGATGGCGTACATGACAAACGGGATACCGGAATTGACCACACCCAGCGCCAGCACCGCCGGCCATTTGCCCTGCATATCCCAGCGCAGCTTCAGCAGCGGCAGGCATGCCGCCAGCGTGAGCGCGCCGATCAGCACCCGGACGAACGCGGTCGGCATCGGTCCCAGCGCCGGCACGCCGATGCGGATAAACAGGAAACTGGCGCCCCAGATGGCGGCCAGGGCAAGCAAGCGGGCGAGATCGGCGGGTTTCATCAGGGGAACCGGGAGGCGCGGGTTGGAGGTTGCCGCGATTTGACGCCTGTGCAGCGCATGCCGCAAGCCGGATTCGGACCTGTGCCCCGCCGTCGCCACGATGGCGATCCGCTTTCCGCCAGAAATTTAGGTGATGTTGACTGATTTACGACATTTTCGAGCGCCGCTCCCTGCACAATGTCACGCCAACTCGTCACTTTTCCAATCAAAAGCTTTCATCATCACCCCACGCTGGAGGGGGGCTGTTACCGGCGCGTGACAAGCCGCCTTCGATTAAATTAAACTCTGGTCTGCGCCAGAGTTAATTGACCCCTCCGACGCATTCCCGACAAGCCGCCAGGGCTCCTGGCGGCTTCTTTTTTGTCCGAACGGGTAAAATGCGCCTTGCCCGGCGCATGAGCACTGCCAGTCGAGCAGGATGACAGGTGCCGCGCCACAGGCATCACAACGCCTGCAAACCCCGAGTTCCGGACGGCGCCTGCGTCAACCGGCGCGGCGTCTGCCGCGTTGCCAGTCCACATGAAACGACAGTTCCTGGGCCTGCTGGCCCGCGTCTACGTCCTGCAATTCGCGCTTGAAGTCCCGGCTACGGTGGCCATGCTTGCCGACATGTTGCTGGAATACGGCTTCCAGGTCGATATCGGCTCAGTGCGCCCGTTGCTGCGTGCCCTGCAAATGGAAGGCTATCTGGAAAGCGTGCTGCGCGACGGCATCGGCCGGGTCTATCTGCTGACCGAGCGCGGCCGCGAAGAGCTCCAGGCCAGCCGCCAGCGCATCGACGATCTCTACCGCCGCCTGCACGCCGGCCAGCCGGCCACCGACGAAGTGCCGCACCAGGCCTGATCCGGCCAGGGCGGCCGCCGCGGCGCGGGGAGCGTACCCGTTTCTGCGGGCCATCTCCTCGCCGCCGGGCGCGCCGTGTGCCTTACTTCTTCTCCGCCTTCCCTTCGTAGCGCTTGCTCCATTCAGCCAGGATGCGGTCGCGGTTGTCGCTCGCCCAGCGGAAGTCGTTCTTGATCAGGCGCTTCTCGTAGTCGGCGGGCAGCAGCGCGTCGGGCCTGGCAATGCCGGGCACAGCCAGCACGGCAAAGTTCTTCTCATACAGCGCCATCGCTTCACGCGAGGCCGAGAAGTCAGCCAGCTTGCGCGCGGCGTCCAGGTTCCTGGTGCCCTTGACGATGGCGGTGGCCTCGATGTCCCAGCCCAGGCCTTCGCTCGGCAGCACGATATCGATCGGCGCGCCTTCCTTCTTCGACTTCATGGCACGGTACTCGAACGCAATGCCGATCGGGAACTCGCCCTGCGCGGCCATCTTGCACGGCTTGGAGCCCGAGTGCGTGTACAGGCCGATGTTCTTGTGCAGGGCATCCATGTACTGCCAGCCCTTCTGCTCGCCCATCATCTGCAGCCAGGCGCTGACATCGAGGAAGCCCGTGCCCGACGAGGCCGGGTGCGGCATCACCACCTTGCCCGCGTAGATCGGCTTGGTCAGGTCGGCCCACGAGGCCGGCTTGGGCAGGCCCTGCTTCTGCGCCTCTACGGTGTTGAAGCAGATCGCCGCGCCCCACACGTCCATGCCGACCCATGCCGGCGGATTGGCCGGGCTGCGGTACTTGGCATCGATCGCGGCCAGGTTCTTCGGCGCATACGGGTCGAGCATGCCTTCCTTGTCCAGGATCGCCAGGCTGGAGCCGGCCAGGCCCCACACCGCATCGGCGCGCGGCGCGGCCCTTTCCGCCAGCAGCTTGGCGGTGACGATGCCGGTGGAATCGCGCACCCACTTGATTTCGATATCGGGATGCACCTTCTCGAACGCGGACTTGTAGGCGGCGATCTGGTCGGCTTCGAGCGCGGTATAGACCGTCAGCACGGTGGCGGCGCTGGCGTTGCCGGCCAGCATCGGCAGGGCGGCCGCGGCGGCAAGCGCCGCGACAAGGTTGGTGATGCGGGACATGGTTTCTCCTTGGGTTCGGTGAGTGTTCCGGAATGCAGGGGTATGGCGAATCGGGCAAAGGTCAGCCGGCGCGCCAGCGTTGTGCGCGGCGCAGCCAGCCGGCCGAGACCGCGTGCAGCAGCAAGGCCGCCAGCACCGAGGTCAGCAGGATCAGCGTCGACATCGCGGCAGCGGGCGCGGTGTCGCCGGCATCGTCCATGTTCAGCACCGAGATCGCCGCCAGCACGGTGTCGGGGCTGTACAGGAAAATCACCGCCGAGACCGTGGTCATCGACGACACGAAGAGGTAGCGGAAGATATCGAGCAGTGCCGGCAGGCACACCGGCACGGTCACGCGCCAGCACGTCACCAGCGGCGCCACCCCGAGCGACAGCGCCGCGGCCTCGAACTCGTTGTCGAGCTGGCGCAGCGCCGCGGCCGCGGTCAGGTGGCCGGTGGTGTAGCAGTGCGCCACGTTGCACAGCACCAGCAGCGCCATGGTGCCGTACAGCGCGTGCAGCGGATTGCCGGGCGCGTTGAAGAAGAACACATAGCCCAGGCCCAGCACCAGCCCCGGCACCGCCATCGGCAACAGGAAGCCCGCGCGCAGCACGCCGTGCAGCCAGGCCGGGCCGCGCGTGCGCAGCGTCAGCCAGGCGCCCAGGAAGATCGCCGCCGTGCCCGCCAGCGCGGTCAGTGCCGACAGCTTCAGGCTGTTGCGGTAGGCCAGCCAGCCGCCGCCGTCCATATTGTCGAAGTCGTAATGCGCCAGCGTCAGGCCCAGGTTGTACGGCCACAGCTTGACCAGCGACGCGCCCAGCGCGGTGGCGATCACTGCCAGCAGCGCGGCACTGACCAGCGCCACCAGCAGCAGGCACGCGCCGTCGCGGCCGCGCTCGGGCGCCGGCACATACACCTGCGCGCGGCTGCCCATCTGTGTGCGCTGGCGCTGCTGCATTGCCATGTCCACGGCAAAGGTCAGCAGCGCGGGCGCCAGCAGCAGCATGCCGATCAGCGCGCCGCGGTCGAACTGCTGCTGCCCGACCACCGCCTTGTACGCTTCCAGCGCCAGCACCGGATAACCGCCGCCCACCACCTTGGGTACGCCAAAGTCCGTGATCACCAGCGTCAGCACCAGGCAGGCGGCGGCGAACAGGCCCTGGCGCGCGCCCGGCAGCGTGACCGTGCAGAAGGTACGCCACGGGCTGGCGCCCATCGCGCGCGCCGCCTCATAGAGGCGCGCATCGGCCAGCGACAGCGTCGCCACCAGCACCATCAGCGCATGCGGGAAGGTGTAGAAGGCCTCGCCCAGCACGATGCCCCAGAAGCCATAGATGCCACCCGGCCCGAAGGCGCCGCGAAAGATGCCCTGGTTGCCGAACAGGTAGACCAGCGCGATCGCCGGCAGCAGCGACGGCGCAAACAGCGGCAGCAGCGCGATGCCGCGCCACAGCGGCCGCAGTGCGATGCAGGAACGCTGCAGCGCATAGGCAAAGCCAAATGCCAGCGGCACCACCAGCGCCACCACCGCCAGCGACACCGCCACGCTGCGGCCGAGCATCGGCAGGAAGTTGGAGCTGGTCACCAGCGCCGCCATGCGCGCGCCCAGCGCCCATTGCCCCGCCGCATCGAACCACGCCTGGCGGAACAGCGCCAGCAACGGCAGCAGCAGGCCGACGGCCAGCCCGGCCAGCCAGAGCCACTTCATCGCGGCCGGGGCACCGTGCGCCAGCCGGGAGGCCAGGCCGGTGCCGCGCGGCGATGCTGCCTGCGTAGCCTCGGGCAGGACGGCAGTGACCGCGCGCATCATGCAAACACCCGCAACGCCTGCGCGGGCAGCGCAATCCAGAACTTGTGGCCGCCCGCGTCGGGCAGCCGGTGCCGCGCCTCGCGCGCCACGTCGGCAAACAGGGTCAGCCCCGGCAGGCGATCCGCTTCCAGCGCCAGCCGGTAGCGGTTGCCGAGGTAGGTCTGGTCGACCACGCGCGCCAGCAGCCGGTTGGGCTCGGCAGGATCCGGGTCCAGCCGCACCGCTTCCGGGCGGCAGCACAGCCGGCCGGCGGATGCCGCCGGCTGCGGCGAGTCGACCAGGAAATCGACGGCCTGGCTGCCCTCGCCGACGGTGAAGCGCCCGGCCTGCACGCTGCGCCCCGGCAGCCAGTTGGCCTGCCCGACAAAACCGGCGACAAAGGCCGACGCCGGCTGCTCATAGATTTCGGCGGGAGTGCCGGCCTGCACGATGCGCCCGCCGTCCATCACGGCAATGCGGTCGGCCATGGTCATGGCCTCTTCCTGGTCGTGGGTGACCATCACGGTGGTGATATTCAGCCTGCGCTGCAGCTGGCGCAGCTCCAGCCGCAGGTGTTCGCGCACGCGGGCGTCGAGTGCCGACATCGGCTCATCAAGCAGCAGCAGCGAAGGCGCCGGCGCCAGCGCGCGGGCCATCGCCACGCGCTGCTGCTGGCCACCGGAGAGCTGGCCCGGGAACTTGCGCTCGCTGCCGGCCAGGCCGACCAGGTCGAGCATCTCGGCCACGCGCGCGTCGCGGTGCGTGCGTCCCATGCCGCGCCCGTGCAGTCCATAGGCCACGTTCTGCGCCACGGTCAGGTTGGGAAACAGTGCATAGGACTGGAACAGGATGCCGTAGTCGCGTGCCTGCGGCGGCAACCCGGTCAGTTCACGCGCGCCGGCATGGATGCGTCCTGCGTCCTCGCGCTCAAGTCCCGCGATGATGCGCAGCAGCGTGGTCTTGCCGCACCCGGACGGGCCCAGCAGGCACAGCAGCTCGCCCTGCCCGACCGACATCGACACGCCGTCCAGCGCCACGAAGCTGCCAAAGCGCTTGCTGACCTGCTCCACCGCCAGGAACGCCCGGCCCTCCCCGGACTTGCCTGCCTGCATCACCGAATCTCCGCAATCTCAATTGAATCGGTCGCCAGCATAGGCAGCGCAGATGCCAGCCGTGTGGCAGATCGGCAAAGTATTTCGATGGAGGTATCGGGGGATTTGGGATGGGGCAGCGGCGCGGGCACGCCGGCAAGTTATGAATGGTGCCCCTGGACGATTATGACTCGCGCAGCGCAGTGGCGCCCGCAGACGTGGGGGTCGGCACCCGAATCCCCTGTTCCAGGATCTCCCGCAGCACCTGCTGCGGCACCGCCTGGCTGAACAGGAACCCCTGCAGCCCGTCGCACCCCTGCGCCCGCAGGAACTCGAACTGCGCCGCCGTCTCCACCCCTTCGGCAATCACCTTGAGGTGCAGCTGGTGGCCCAGCGCGATGATCGCCGCTGCCACCGCCTGGTCGTGGCCGGGCGTGGCCACGTCGTCGACAAAGGACTTGTCGATCTTGAGCCGGCTGATCGGCAGCCGGGTCAGGTAATTGAGCCCGGAGTAGCCGGTGCCGAAATCGTCGATCGACAGCCCCACGCCCAGCTCGCGCAGCCGGCGGAAGGTCTCGATGGTGGTCTCGCCGCCGTCGACCAGGATGCCTTCGGTGACTTCGATCACCAGCCCCTGCGGCGGCAGGCCGGCCTGCTGCAGGCAGTGCGCCACGGTATCGGGGAAGTTGGCCTGGCGCAGCTGCAGCGGCGAGATATTGACCGCGACCTCGATCTCGCTGCCCAGCGCCTGGCGCAGGGCCTGGATTTCGCGGCAGGCGGTGGCCAGGGTCCATTCGCCCAGCGGCGCCACCAGGCCGCTCTGCTCGGCGATGGGGATGAACTCGGCCGGCTGCATGGCGCCGCGTTCCGGGGTGTTCCAGGTAATCAGCGCCTCGACGCCGGTTATAGCCAGGGTCGCGGCATCGACGATCGGCTGGTAGCGCAGCCGGAACTCATCGCCGGCGAGCGCGCGCCGCAGCAGCCCTTCGATGGTGAAGCGCGCCAGCGAGGCCTCGGCCATGGCGCTGGCAAAGCGGCACAACTGTGCGCGCCCGTCGTGCTTGGCCGCGTAGACGGCCGAATCGGCAGCCTTGAGCAGCTCGGTCAGGCTATCGCCATCGTCCGGGTAGATCGCCATGCCGATCGATGGCGTCACGCGCAGGCGCTGGCCGCCGGCCTGCAGTTCTTCATTGACGCGCGCCTGGATCTTGGCGGCAATCAGCTCGGCTTCGCTGTCGTGGCGCAGGCCGCCCAGCACCACGCCGAATTCATCGCCGCCCATGCGCGCCACCAGGTCGCCCTGTCGTACCGCGCCCTTGAGGCGGTCGGCCATGGTGCGCAGCACGTCGTCGCCGACGGGGTGGCCGAGCGAGTCGTTGATGTGCTTGAAATGGTCCAGGTCAAGCAGCAGCAGCGCCACGCGCTCGCCGTGGCTGCGCGCGTACAGCAGCAGCGCCTGCGCGCGCTCGCTCAGCTCGGCGCGGTTGGGCAGGCCGGTCAGCGGGTCATGCAGCGCGAGGTGTCGGATGTACTCGTCGACGCGGAGGCGCTCGGTCAGGTCGTAGCCGATGGCCTGGTAGCCAGGCGACGGCGCGGACCGGGGCACATCGGCACGATCGGCACCATCGGCGGGACCGGCTGGCGCTGCGTCAGCGGCTGGAGCCTCGATGGGCGCCGGCAGGGCGAACACCGCCAGCTGCACCGGCATGCGCGAGCCGCCCTTGCGCACCCAGGTCCATTCGCGCTCGTCGGTCAGGGCAAGCCGTGCCTTGGCCACCAGGGCGGGCAGCCCCGGCGGCACCGGCTCGCCCAGTTCGCCACTGAGCATGCGGGCATGGTCGGCCAGTTCGTCGGCAACATGCAGGCCGGTCATGTGCATGTGGCCGACCAGTTCCGCGGCGTTGTACCAGAGCATGCGCTGGCCAGCCGCGTTGATGCCGGTGATCAGCCCGTCCTCATCGAACGTGATCACGCAGAAGGCGGCATGGTCGAGCAGCCCGGCATAGCGCGCGGCCTGCACCGCGGCGGCCTGCTGGGCGCGCCGTTCCGGTTCCAGGTCCGTGACCGCCCACAGCCAGTGCGCCGCGCCGCCGTCGGCCGCAGGCAGGCGCGCGGCGCTGGCGCGCAGCGTGAAGCGGCTGCCGTCTGCGCGCACGCCCGCCAGTTCACGGTGGACTTCGGACCCCGGCGCAGCATCGCCGGGGACAACGCCGGTGGCGCCGGGGACCAGGGTGTCCAGGCTGCGTCCGGCCAGCCGCTGCGGATCAGCGCCGAACAGTTGTCCCGCCCGCTCGCTCGCGCGCACCACCACGCCCTGCGCATCGATCAGGATAAAGCCGTCGGCCGACTGCGCCAGGCACGCCTGCAGCATCGCGCTGTCATCTTCCCAGGCATGCACGGCCTGCGCTTCGCGCTGGCATGCGGCACGGCCCTGGCGTGCCAGCGCATGGGTGAGCCACGCCAGCAGCAGCGTGGCCAGCGTGCCCGCGGCCAGCACCAGGTACGCCTGCCGCGGGCCATGCGCGGCTTCGAAGGCGGGGCGCGTGGCGGCGCGCAGCGTCCAGCTGACACCGCCATACTGGAACTGGCGCTCGCCGTGCAGCAGCGCCGCACTGCCGTCCTCGCGGCGCTCGCCCTCGGTCGGCCCGCCGGACAGCATCGGCCCGGGCGCGGCCGGGGAGCCCTCGTGCAGCGAGAGCTCCAGTTCCGCCGCCGCCGGGGCACCGACCGCGCGCATCAGGTCGCCCAGGCGCAGCGACACGTAGACATAGCCAAGCACCGCCTGGCGCCGCTGCGCCACCGTGCTGACCGGCGCCTCGCCGGCGTAGACCGGCAGGAATACCAGCGCGCCGTGCTGGTGCTGCGCCGCCTCGGTTTCGCGGACCAGTGCCAGGCCGGGCGTGAGCCGCGGTTCGCCGCTGTCGCGGGCGGCTTCCAGCGCCGCCCGGCGCGCCGGCTCGGACAGCATGTCAAAGCCGGCGGCGCGCGTGTTGCGCCCGTCCAGCGGTTCGATATAGAGGATCGGTGCGTACAGGTCGCGCCTGCCGCCGGGATGAATGTCGTAGTCGGCAAGGCCGTCGGCACGGGCGGCCTGCACCAGCCGCGGCACCCGCTGCAACGGCGTGAGCGGCGCGTAGCCGATCGACTGGGTGCCGGCGGGCAGGTCGTCGAGCTGGGCAGTATAGAGATAGTCGCGCCACTGCGTGCGCGAGGTGTCGGGGTTGGCGGTCAGCACGGCGGCCACGCCGCGCAGCAGGCGTTCGTTCTCCAGCATGCGCTCGCGCAGCGCGCTGCCGGCCTGTCCCAGCAGCGCGTCGAAATGCTGCTGCGCCTCGCGGCGCTCGAGCCGCTCCGCCTGCAGCCATGCCCCTGCCGTCAACAGCGCGCCGCCGGCCGCGACCAGCAATGACAACAAGGCAGGGGAAAGCGAAGTCAGTCTCATGGTCGATCGGTTCCGGCATGCAGCAGGGGCATGCCGTCTGCGTGGACGTGCCTTCGCATTAACGGGGGACTATACCGTGGCACGGGCAGCGCGCACACCCCCGCCGGGGATGGACCCGTTCGGGGGAAAGACCGCATGCCCCCCATGGCGGGGTATGGTAGGGTTGCACCGGAGATGCCCCCAAGTACGCGGTCTGCGCCACTGGCACTCCAACTGCGCCCTACATGCCCGTCTACACACCCACGCTGAAAGCGCGCATTGCGATCATCACCACCGTGCTGGCCGCGGTGTTCGGCACCGGCATCGTACTGACCGCCCTGTACGATGCCCACCGCGACCTGCACGATGCGCTGCAGGTCCAGCAGGATTCCGTCGTCAAGCTGACCGCCAACCAGCTCGACACCGCCATGAACGACCGCATTGTGCTGCTGTCGCACCAGGCTGCGCAGCTCAGCGGCCTGCTGGTGCAGGCACACGGCGCGCAAGCCGCCGCGGCGCGCGAGCGGGCACTGGATACGCTGTCCGCAGCGATCCCGGTGCCGGCCGCGTTCAACGCGCTGCTGGTCGCCGACATGCAGGGCAACATCGTCACCCACCGCGGCGCCGGGGCGGACATTGGCGACCGCAGCTATTTCCGCGAGGCCGCCCGCTCGCTCGCGCCCGTAGTGTCGCCGCCCATCCGCTCGCGCACCAACGGCCAGATGGGGGTGATGGTGGCGGTGCCGGTGCTGACGCCGAACCGGACCTTCGTCGGCCTGGTGGGCGGCTGGCTGGACCTGTCCAGCGCCAACTTCCTGGTCGAGATCCTGCACAACCGCCTTGGCACCACCGGCTACTACTGCCTGGTATCGGCCGGCCCCAAGCCGGTCTATATCCGCCATCCCGATCCCGCGCAGGCGCGCCAGCCGGCGCTGGCCGTGGCCGATACCTGCGGCGAGGATGACAGCCCCGCGCCGCTGGAATTCCTCACGCCGGCGCGGCCGGTGATCGCGCGCTACCTGATGTCGAGCACCGGCTGGGAACTGGTGGCGCTGCTGCCCGCGCGCGAGGCCTACGCACCGCTGCACCAGATGCAGCAGCGCTTCCTGGGCATGGCCGGGGTGGCCATGGCGGCGGTAGCCCTGCTGATCTGGCTGGCGGTGCGGCGCCAGCTGGCGCCGCTGGCGCGCCTGCACAAGGTGGTACAGGCCAGCGCCAACGATCTGTCCGCGTTCGAGCGGCTGCCGACACGGCAGCAGCGCGACGAGATCGGCGACCTGACGCGCGCCTTCATCAAGCTGATGCGCGACGTGCGCGAGCGCCGCCAGGCGCTGGACCGCAGCGAACGGCGCCTGCGCGCGGTGACCGACACGCTGCCGTCGCTGCTGGCCTTTATCGACACCGATGAGCGCTATGTGTTCAACAACCAGGCCTACGAACGTGTCTTCGGCCTGAAGCCGGAGGAACTGCGCGGCAGGCACGTGCGCGAAATCCTGGGCGAGGCCCGCTACGCGCGCGTGCAGCCCTTCATGCAGCGCGCGCTGGCGGGCACTGCGGTGACCTTCGAAACCGAAGACAGCGACCCCGAATACCACTGCATGGAGAGCAGCCTGCGCCCGGAATGGAGCGCCGACGGCAGCGAGGTGGTGGGCGTGCATATCCACGTGCAAGACATCACGCAGCGCAAGCTGGAGACACAGCGCCTGGCGCGCATGTCGCGCACCGACCACCTGACACAGCTGATGAACCGCAGCGCCTTCGAGGGCCAGCTGCATGCGGCGATGGTGCGCAGCCGCGAGCATGGCACGCTGATGGCCCTGCTGTACCTGGACATGGACCGCTTCAAGGCCGTCAACGATATCCACGGCCACGCCGCCGGCGACCAGCTGCTGCAGACCTTTGCCCAGCGCGTGCGCCGCTGCGTGCGCGAGCGCGACACCGTCGCCAGGCTGGGTGGCGACGAGTTCGCGGTGGTGCTCGAAGACATGACCCAGCCCGCCGCGGCACGCCGCGTGGCGCAGGCCATCCTGCAGGCGATGGACGAGCCCTTCTACTTCGAGGGCATATCCGCCGACGTTGACGTCAGCATCGGCGTGGCGCTCTACCACGGCGGCCCGGCGCAGGACCGCGAACTGATGCGGCTGGCGGACGTGCTGCTATACCGCGCCAAGGGCGCGGGCCGCGGGCGCTATGAGATCGGCCCGCCGGAACTGGCGGGCGAGCTCAGCCCGCAGTAGGCGGCCCCGGCCGGGGGCTCAGTGGATAGTGCCGCCGGGCTTGTCCGACGCCGCGCCGCCGGCCCCCTCGGGCTCGAACGGCACGTGGCGGCCATCGCTGGACTGGTAGCCCAGCTGCGCATCGGCGCCCAGCATCTTCTCCCACGCGATCATGGCCTGGGCCACCGCATCGGGCGCGCCCTTGAACACCACCACGTCGTTGCCGCAGCCGGGGCATTCGCCGCCGAACACGGCATCGATGCCGGGCAGGCCCGGCACGTCGAGCGCGTCGAATTGCGCGAACGCGGTCTTGCAGTGCCCGCAGACCAACTGGGCGGGGCGCAAGGCCTCGATCTTTGCGCGTGCCTGTGCCGCACGCTCCTCGGGGGTTCCCCGCCGTTTTGCCTCGCCCATGATGTGCCTTCCTTCCCCGTGCTGCCGGTGTGTGTTTGCATCGGCCCCGCCAGTGCGGCCGGACCCGTGCCTGTTAGATGCGCAATGCGGGCCGGTGGTGCCCGGCCATGGTCGCAGGTGACGGCGGCGCTGCGTGCGCGCCGTCGCCGATCTGCTGCGCTCAGTTGGCATTGTAACCAGCGGCGCGCAGCAAATACCGGGCCGACAGGAACCGGCAGCGCCTGCTATTGTGGATAACGATGCCCCGTGCGCGTGCGGATGCGCCGCTTCCGCCACCGTGGGCATGCTGGTCCCCATCCACCTACCCCGAAGGAGGACGTTCCATGATCCGACCCACCGTGCAGGAAAACGCCGCCCGCTACGCCGACTGCATTGCCGCCTGCAATGCCGCATCCGCTGCCGCACTCAAGTGCGCCGCGGCCTGCCTGGAAGAACAGGACGTGCGCAAGATGGCGCGCTGCATCGCGCTGGACATGGATTGCGCCGGCATCGCCCAGCTGGCCGCGTCCTATATGCTGCGCAACAGCGAGTTCGCGACGCTGGTGTGCGAAGACTGCGCCGAAGTCTGCAAGTGGTGCAAGGAGGAATGCGAGCACCATGACAACGAGCACTGCCAGGAATGCGCCCGCGCCTGCGCAGCCTGCATGGAGCAGTGCCTGAAGATGACGGCTTAGCGGTCCGCGCCCGATTCCTGCCGCCCCTGCGGCGGCTCGGCCAGTGCGACGAAGGCATCGATCAGCCTGGCGCCGCGCCGCTCGCGCAGGCAGTAGAGATACTCGTGCAGGCAGGGCGAGGCATCGGTGAAGCCCAGCACGCGCAGGTCCGGATGGCTCGGCACCTCGTGCCGGGCGATCACCGATACGCCCAGGTTGCGGATCACCGCCTCGCGGATCGACTCCCGGCTGCCGATCTCCATCTGCGCGGCGGGGCTCACGCGCGCCTGCGCCAGCATGTCTTCGGTTGCGATGCGCGTGGTCGACCCGAGCTCGCGCATCAGCAGGCGGCAGCCCGCCAGCGCACTGACGGCCACTTCGGTGTGCCCGGCCAGCGCATGGGTGCGATGCACCACCAGCATCAGCGGGTCCACGCCCAGCAGCACGCGCGACAGGCGCGCATCGTCCACCCGCTGCGACGAGGTGGCGATATCGACGCGGTATTCCTGCAGCGCTTCCAGCACCTCCTGCGAATTGCCCGTCACCACGCTGACATCGATGGCGGGAAAGCGCTCGCTGAAGCCGCGGATCAGCTCCAGCACATAGTAGGGCGCGGTCGCGCCCACGCGCAGGCTGCCGGTGCGCAGGTCGCCCGAATGGCGCAGGAAGAAGTCGATCTCGGTTTCCTGCTGCACCAGCGCCTCGACGCGCGGCAGCAATGCCAGCCCCGCGTCTGACAGCGCCAGGCGGCGCCCGCCGCGGTGGAACAGCTCGACCCCGTAGGCTTCTTCCAGCGCGCGGATCTGCGCGGTGATGGTGGGCTGCGACAGGCCCAGGCGCTTGGCGGCCTGCGTGACGCTGCCGATGCGGGCCACCATGAAGAAGGACTTGAGCTGGGCGATGAGCATGCGGCCGAGGGATGTCGCTAAGGGCAAGGCAAGGCGGCGGGCGCCTGGGCGCCGGCCGCGGTGAAGCGGTATTCTAATGGACTGCACCAAGCCACCCGGTCCAACCGTCCGCTGCCTTGCATAGGAGTCTGCCCATGTCTGACCCGTCCACCGCCGCCACCCGCATCGAGAAAGACAGCCTGGGCGACGTGCCCGTGCCCGCCGACCACCTGTGGGGCGCGCAGACCGAGCGCTCGCGCCAGAACTTCCGCATCGGCAACGAGAAAATGCCGCCGGCGCTGATCGAGGCCTTTGCCGTCCTGAAGCTGTGCGCGGCGCGCGCCAATGGCGAGCTTGGCGTGCTCAAGCCCGAACTGGCACACGCGATCGAACAGGCCGCGACCGAAGTCATCGAAGGCCGCTGGCCCGACGAGTTCCCGCTGTCGGTCTGGCAGACCGGATCCGGCACGCAGACCAACATGAACCTGAACGAGGTCATCGCGAACCGCGCGATTCAGTTGCTGGGCGGCAAGGTCGGCAGCAAGACGCCGGTGCATCCCAACGACCACGTCAACGCCAGCCAGTCCTCCAACGACAGCTTCCCCACCGCGATGCATATCGCCGCCACGCGCGCGATTCAGCAGCAACTGCTGCCGGCGCTGGAGCAGCTGCAGCAGACCTTCGCGCGCAAGGTGGAAGCCTTTGCCGATATCGTCAAGGTCGGCCGCACCCACCTGCAGGATGCGGTGCCGCTGACGCTGGGGCAGGAGTTCTCGGGCTACATGACGCAGGTGGCCGATGCGCAGTCGCGCCTGCAGCAGGCCATGCTGCGCGCGATGCCGGTGGCACAGGGCGGCACCGCGGTGGGCACCGGCCTGAACGCCCCGCACGGCTTCGCCGCGGCCTTCGCGCGCGCGCTGGCCGACTACACCGGCCTGCCGTTCGAGCCCGCGCCCAACCGCTATGCGCTGCAGGCCTCGCACGATGCGCTGGCCGACCTGTCCGGCGCGCTCAGCACCACGGCCTCGTCGTTCCTGAAGATCGCGCGCGACTTCATGCTGCTGGGCTCAGGCCCGCGCGCCGGCTTTGCCGAGCTGGTGCTGCCGGCCAACGAGCCAGGCTCATCGATCATGCCGGGCAAGGTCAACCCGACCCAGGCCGAGGCACTGGCGATGGTGTGCTGCCGCGTGATCGGCAACCACACCACGGTGACGCTGGCCAACGGGCTGGGCACGCTTGAGCTGAACGCCTACAAGCCAGTGATCATCTACAGCCTGCTGCAGTCGGTGAGCCTGCTGGCAGGGGCCGCGTCGAGCTTTGCCGAGCATATGGTCGAAGGCGTCGAGGCCGACCGCGAACGCATCGCCGAACTGCTGGAGCGTTCGCTGATGCCGGTGACCGCGCTCAATCCGCATATCGGCTACGACAAGGCCGCGGAGATCGCCAAGCTGGCGGTCAAGCGCAACCTGTCGCTGCGCGAGGCGGCGATCGCGTCCGGGCATGTCACTGAGGCGCAGTTTGCCGAGTGGATCGACCTGAAGGGGATGACGCGGGAGGTATAGCGGGAGGTATAGCGGGGGTACAGCAGGGGTGCGCCCCGGCACGGAACCGATCCGCGCCGGGGCAGGCCGGCCTTAGCCGACGAAGGCCTTTTCCAGCACGAAATGGCCGGGATGGCTCATATTGCCTTCGGCAAAGCCGCGCTCTTCCAGGATGGCGCGGACGTCCTTGAGCATGTCAGGGCTGCCGCACAGCATGATGCGGTCGTTCTCCAGCGAGAACGGCTCCACGCCCAGGCGCTCGAATAGCTCGCCCGAGGCGATCAGGTCGGTGATGCGGCCGCGGTTGTCGAACTCTTCGCGCGTCACCGTCGGAAAGTACACCAGCTTTTCGCGCACCAGATCGCCCAGGTGCTCGTGCTGCGGCAGGTGTTCCTGGATCAGCTCGCGGTAGGCCAGTTCTTCAACGAAGCGGCAGGTGTGGGTCAGCACGACCTTGTCGTAGCGCTCGTAGACCTCCGGATCGCGGATGATCGACAGGAACGGCGCCAGGCCGGTGCCGGTGGCCAGCAGCCACAGCGTCTTGCCGGGCAGCAGGTTGTCCACCAGCAGCGTGCCGGTCGGCTTCTTGCCGACGAAGATCTGGTCGCCCTCGCGCAGGTGCTGCAGGCGCGAGGTCAGCGGGCCGTCGGGCACCTTGATGCTGAAGAATTCCAGCGTTTCCTCATAGTTGGCGCTGGCAATGCTGTAGGCGCGCAGCAGCGGGCGACCGTTCACCTCCAGCCCGACCATGGCGAACTGGCCATTTTCAAAGCGAAAACCAGGGTCGCGCGTGCAGGTAAAGCTGAAAAGGGTGTCGGTCCAGTGATGGACGGAGAGGATGGATTGCTGGTTCAGGTTGCTCATGGCGAAACGCGGGATACAGCGGCAGGATGCAGCGCCAAAGACGGCTGGAAAGCAAGAATCTTAACGCATGCTTGGGGGCGGCGCAGGCGGAGCCTGCAACGCCAGCGCGGGATTTCCGGGATGTGCATGCGGTGCGGCCTATGCGGCACGCCCGATATTGTTGATAAATTCCGTCTAATCAATTTGATTTCTGCACATTTATCCAAAGACAGCCAACATCCAACATGAGGTCATCTTCCCTTTGCTCCCAAGGAAACTGCCATGACCTCCACCCCAGCTATCTCCCGCCGCGCCGCGCTCGTCACCGGCGCCTCCCGCGGCATCGGCCGCGCCATCGCGCTGCGGCTGGCCGCCGACGGCTTCGACGTGGCCATTGGCTACGCCGGCAGCGCCGCCCGGGCCGAAGAGACGGTGGCGGCGGCGCGCGAGGCCGGCAGCAATGCCATCGCCATCCAGGGCGATGTGGCGCAGGCGCCAGACGTGGCACGCCTGCTCGACACCGCGCAGCAGGCCTTCGGCCGGCTCGACGTGGTCGTCAACAGCGCCGGCATCATGCAGATGGCGTCGGTCGCGCCCGCCAGCCTGGACGCCTTCGACCAGACCATCGCCACCAACCTGCGCGGCGCCTTCCTGGTGCTGGGCGAGGCCGCCGCACGGCTGGGCCAGGGCGGACGCATCATCGCGCTGTCGACCAGCGTGATCGCGCGTTCCTTCCCCGGTTACGGTCCCTATATCGCGGCCAAGGCAGGCGTGGAAGGGCTGGTGCGGGTCCTGGCCAACGAGCTGCGCGGGCGCGGCATCACCGCCAACGCGGTGGCGCCGGGGCCGGTCGCGACCGAGCTGTTCCTCGATGGCAAATCGGAAGAGCAGGTGGCGCAGCTGTCCAAAGTGGCGCCGCTGGAGCGGCTGGGCACGCCCGAGGACATTGCCGCAGCAGTGTCGTTCCTGGCCGGGCCGGATGGGGCGTGGATCAATGCGCAGGTGGTGCGGGTGAACGGGGGCTTTGCCTGAGCCGTTGCCCGCCGGGGCAGAAGTCAGCCCCCGGGCGCCGGCAAGGATAGTTCGCAGCGCTGGCGCGCCAGCGTGTCGCGCGAGTAGCCGTGGCGCACGCGCAGCTGGTGCTCTACGGCGTCGGCCTGGTCCAGGCAGGCGAACACCAGGTCGTCCTTTACGCGCTGCGAAACACCCTTCAGGCGCGGCGCTTCATACGCGACCTGGCGCGCACGGCAGCGCAGGAACAGCAGCGTTTCCTGCGAGGCGGTGATCAGCTGGTCGTGCTCGATCCGCTTGCATTCGACCAGGTCCTGGGCAGGGGCGCTGGCGCCGGCAAAGAGCAAAGGCAGGCACAGCCATCGACGCAACGAGCGGTGCATGGCAAACGGGGGGCGCAGTAGGCCAGTTGAAGGTCCGGCTCGCATCATTGCCCATCCCCGCGCACAGTGCAAGCCGCAGCGCACGCAATACCCTGTTGCGTTTGGGCGCCAGACGGGCCGCAGCCAGATTCAGTGTCCAGCCACATGGACAATCGCGCGCAAACCATACCTGCATCACGAGCATTGATGCGCACCCCGCGGTGCTATGCCGCGGGACGCCGCCAAGAGCATGGCAATATACGGGGGCCGTAATCGCCCCCCTCTTTCATTGATCACCCCATGGACCTGAACGCCCTGCGCCTGTTCGTCGACATCGTCGATGCGGGCAACCTGAGCGCGGCCGCGCGCAAGCTCAAGATGACGCGCGCCAATGTCAGCTACCGGCTCAAGGCGCTCGAAGAAGAGCTGGGCGTGCAGCTGCTGCGCCGGACCACGCGCCATGTCGAGCCGACTCCGGTCGGTGCCGGCTTGTACGAGCACGGCCGCAACATCCTGGGCGAGGTAGCCGCCGCCAATGCGCTGATCAGCAATATGGGCAAGAGCCTGAAGGGCCATGTGCGGCTCTCGGTGCCTACTGGCCTGGGCCATTCACTGCTGTCGCCGCTGCTGGTGCTGTTCAAGCAGCGCTATCCCGATATCACGCTCGACGTGGTCTTCGACAACCGTGTGCACAACCTGGTGTCCGAGGACGTCGAAGTGGCCCTGCGCATCATCTCCACCCCGCCGGATTCAGTGGTCGCCACCGAGATCGGCGAAGTCGACTGGATCGTGTGCGCGTCGCCAGCCTACCTGGCCGGCCACCTGGCGCCGCAAGCGCTGTCCGAGCTGCAGGGGCATGCGTTCGTGTGCGCGTCGCCCGAGGGGCAGAAGCTCAAGGCAACGGGCATCCGGCACAGTGGCGGCGGCGACGGCGGTGAGATCCGTGAGCAGGTGGTGCTGGAGCCAACGCTCACCTCCGAGAACTTTGCCTTCCTGAAAGAGGCGGTGCTGGCGGGCCTGGGCATCGGCATCTTCCCGATCTATGCGATCGGCGCGGAACTGGACAGCGGCGCCCTGGTGCCGCTGCTGTGCGACTACCGCATCAGCGTGTTCGGCAGCAAGCTCTACATGCTGACCATGCCCAACCGCTACCAGACGCTGGCGACGCGCTACCTGCTGAACTTCCTGAAGACCGAACTGCAGGCAGTGTGGCCGCGGCTGCACCGCTAGCGGTGCCTCCGGCAGCGGTCGCCACGGACTATAGTAGGAGCACAAGGATAACCGTCGGCGCATCCGCACCTGAGGAGCTACCATGGCCCTGGCTAGCACGCTTGCAAGCTGCCTGAGCAGCAAGAACACCCAGTACGACATCATCCGCCACCCTTATACCCTCAGCAGCATGGCCACTGCCGAGGCAGCGCATGTTCCCGGGGACCGGCTGGCCAAGACGCTGTTGCTGGAGGATGACCGCGGCTATGTGGCTGCCGTGATTCCTTCAAGCCACCATCTGCACATGGCCGCCATCTGCGAACAGACCGGGCGCAACCTGGTGCTGGCGCATGAGGACGAGATCCGCGAGATCTTCAAGGATTGCGACCTCGGCGCGATCCCGCCGGTGGCGATGGCCTACGGCATGCAGACCTATGTGGACGACAGCCTGATGGCGCAGCCCGACGTGTATTTCGAAGGCGGCGACCACCAGGAACTGGTGCACATGAGCGGCGAGCAGTTCTCGAAGTTGATGTCGGACGCTGGGCACGGGCAGTTTTCGCGCCGCATGATGTAAGCGGCGCCTTTTATTGGCCACTGGACGGCCGCCACGCGGGTTGCTAACCCGCGTGGTGGCCGTTTTGCTGCTGGCGGGCGGGTGAGCGAGGGAGACGCTTCAGCCTTCAGGCAACGCCGGCACGCTGTCGTCCTTCAGGTCCACGCCCGAGCGGCCCAAAGCCGCCGCGCCGCGCAGCAGGAAGGCCAGCCGGTCGGCGGCCTGCGCATACGGCAGGCCTTCGGGGCGCACGTTGGAGATGCAGTTGCGCTCGGCATCGGTGCGGCCCGTGCGCGGCGCATGGGTCAGGTAGATGCCAAGGCTGTCGGGCGAACTCAGGCCCGGCCGTTCGCCGATCAGCATCACCACCTGGCGCGCGCCCAGCAGCTCGCCGATCTCGTCGCCCAACGCCACGCGCGACTGCTCGGCCACCACCACCGGGCCGATGCGCCATGTCAGCGGCAGGCGCGGGCGGGTGGCATCGAGCAACGGCAGCGCGTGCGTCTGCGTGGCCAGCGCGGACAGACCGTCGGCAACCACGAACACCACATCGGGCGCCTCGCCAGGGCGTGCCGCGGCCAGCCGCGCGCGGCTGGCATCGTCCAGGCGCCGGCCCAGGTCTGGGCGCCGCAGGTAGTGCGCGCGGTCCGGCGCGGCGCTGTGCACGGCAAGGTTCGGCACCCCCGCCGCATCCAGCGCCGCGGTGACCGCGCCCACGTCCAGCGGCAGGTGCACCGCATCGCGCGCCTGCGCATGGGCCAGCCCGAAGGCCAGCACCGCATCGGTGGTCTGGCTGTGGCCGGTACGGCCCAGCGCTACACGCGCGCGCGTGAACTGGCGCAGGCGTTGCCAGGGATCGGCATCGGTGTTGGCAGGATCGGCGGGAGGCGGGCGTCTGGCCGTCATCGGCTGTACCTTACAGGCTGTGGGCCATCTGCAGCAGCGGCTGGCGCGCGGCGGGCTCGAGCAGCCTGCCGCTGGCATCGGCAATGCCCATGCGCTGCAGCCAGGCCTCGAACTCCGGCGCGGGGCGCAGCCCCAGCACCTCGCGCAGGTACAGCGCATCGTGGAACGAAGTGCTCTGGTAGTTGAGCATGATGTCGTCGGCGCCGGGCACGCCCATGATGAAATTGATTCCGGCCACGCCGAACAGCGTCAGCAGCGTGTCCATGTCGTCCTGGTCGGCCTCGGCATGGTTGGTGTAGCAGACGTCGCAGCCCATCGGCACCCCCATCAGCTTGCCGCAGAAGTGGTCTTCCAGACCGGCGCGGATGATCTGCTTGCCGTCGTACAGGTATTCGGGACCGATAAAGCCCACCACCGTATTGACCAGCAGCGGCGCGAACGCGCGCGCCACCGCGTAGGCGCGCGCCTCCATGGTCTGCTGGTCGACGCCGTGGTGCGCATTGGCCGACAGCGCGCTGCCCTGCCCGGTCTCGAAGTACATCAGGTTGTCGCCAACGGTGCCGCGCGCCAGCGCCTGCGCGGCGTCGTGCGCCTCGGCCAGCAGCGCCAGGCTGATGCCGAAGGCCGCATTGGCGCGCTCGCTGCCGGCCACCGACTGGAACACCAGATCCACCGGCGCGCCCTGCCCGATCGCGCGCAGGGTATTGGTGACGTGGGTCAGCACGCAGGATTGCGTGGGGATGTCGAAGCGGCTGCGCAGCTCGTCGATCATGCGCAGCAGCGAGACAATGGCGCCCAGGTTGTCCGAAGCCGGGTTGACGCCGATGGTGGCATCGCCGCAGCCATAGAGCAGCCCGTCGATGATCGACGCGGCAATGCCCTTGGGATCGTCGGTCGGGTGGTTGGGCTGCAGCCGCACCGAGAGCCGGCCCGGCAGCCCCACCGTGCTGCGAAAGCGCGTCACCACCTGGCACTTGCGCGCCACCGCCACCAGGTCCTGGTTGCGCATCAGCTTGCTGACCGCGGCGGCCATCTCCGGGGTGATGCCCGGCGCCACCCGCGCCAGCATGGCGCTGTCGGTTTCATGCAGCAGCAACCAGTTGCGCAGGTCGCCCACGGTAGTGGCGCCGATGGCGGCAAAGGCCGCGCCATCGTGCCGGTCCAGGATCAGGCGCGTGACCTCGTCGTCCTCGTACGGCACCAGCGCCTCGGTCAGGAACTGCTTGAGCGGCACCTCGGCCAGCGCCAGCCGCGCGGCCATCCGCTCCTGCTCGCTGGCCGCGGCAACGCCCGCCAGCGCGTCGCCGGAACGCGCCGGGCTGGCCCGGGCCAGTAGCGTGCGCAGGTCGGCAAAGACGTGGCGGTGGGTGCCGATGGTGTGGGTGTAGGCCATGCGTTCCGTTCCTGGACTCTGGAGAAAACGATGACAGCGGTGCGCCGGGCGCCTTGCCGGGCGCGATTCCCCCTAATATAGACAGCCTTTGCGTGTGCCGTGATGCCAACATCGCCTCAGCGCACACGGCCTGACTCAGGAACAACATCTGGATCGGCGAGAATCCAGAATAAATTTTGAGCAAATTGCATGCCGGAGACCCCGATGAAAGACCCAGACCCGACCGCCACCCCGCGCCTGCTGCCGGCCGCGTGGTACAGCGTCGGCACCGTCGCCTACCTGCTGACCGCCCTGGCGCTGTGGACCGTGCTCCACGCCAACCTGGTGGCGGCATTGCTGTCCGGCCTGCTGCTGTACTCGCTGGTGGACGTGCTGGCGCCGCGCCTGCAGCGCCTGCACCAGCGCCACGACGCCCTGGCCGTGGCCATCCTGTCGGCGCTGATCCTGCTGGGGCTGACGCTGGCGGGCTGGCTGCTGGTGCGCTTTGTCAGTGGCGAAGGCAATACCCTGGACGGGCTGCTCAACCATGTGGCCGACATCATCGACCGCTCGCGCGGGCAGATGCCGCCGTGGCTTAGCGATGCGCTGCCCAAGGGCGTGGACGAGCTGGCCAACACGCTGATCGAGACGCTGCGCGAGCATGCCGCGATGGCGCAGAAGCTGGGCGCCGAGGTGCTGCGCACGCTGGTGCATATCCTGATCGGGCTGGTGATCGGCGCGATGGTGGCGCTGTACCGCGCGGTGGTTCGGCCCAATCGCCGGCCGCTGGCCGCGGCGCTGGTGGCGCGCGCACGCACGCTGCAGCAGGCGTTCTCGCAGTTCATCTTCGCGCAGATCCAGATCTCCACCATCAACACCGTGCTGACGGCGATCTACCTGCTGCTGATGCTGCCGCTCTTTGGTGTGCACCTGCCGCTGACCAAGACGCTGGTGGTGATCACCTTCGTTGCCGGGCTGCTGCCGGTGCTGGGCAACCTGATTTCCAATACGGCCATCGTGGTGGCCTCGCTGTCGGTGTCGCTGCCGATCGCGGTGGCGTCGCTGGTGTTCCTGGTGGTGATCCACAAGCTGGAGTACTTCCTGAACGCGCGCATCATCGGTGCGCGCATCCAGGCCGCGGCGTGGGAACTGCTGATGGTGATGCTGCTGATGGAAACGCTGTTCGGCATCCCGGGCGTGATCGCCGGACCTATCTTCTATGCCTACCTGAAGCGGGAGCTGGCCGGCGCCGGACTGATCTGAGTGCCGCAGCCGGCTCGCCGCGGCGGTGGTAGGACCAATGCCTGCTCAGGCGCCGTCCTGCTCCACCCGGCTGCGCACGAAGTCGATATGGGTCTGCATGGCGGTGCGCGCCTCTTCCGGGCGGCGCGCGCAAATCGCATCGCACAGCGTGCGATGCTGCAGCAGCAACAGGTCTGACGCGCCGTCGTCCTGTTCGCGCAGGCCGGTGCCATTGATGGTGATGTGCTCGCGCAGCATGCCGATCACGCTGGTATGCAGGTGCAGGAACATGGTGTTGTGCGAGGCCTGGGCAATGGCGTCGTGCAGCTGCGCATCGGCATCGGCCTCTGCCTGCTTGTCGTCGGCGGCGCGCGCGCGTTCCAGCTCGGCCATCAGGGCGCGGATCCGCTTCACGTCAGCGGCATCCGCGCGCAGCGCCGCAAAATACGCGGTCGCGCCCTCCAGCACGCGGCGGAACTCCAGGATGTCGTCGCGCAGCGCGGGGTGGTCGGCCACCAGCTGGCCCCAGGGCGAGGCAATGCCGGCGCGCAGCTGGTCGGTGGCGTAGACCCCGGCACCGCGCCGGCTCTGCAGCAGGCCGCGCGCGGCCAGGCGCTGGATCGCCTCGCGCACGGTGTTGCGCGCCACCTCGTATTGCCCGGCCAGCACCCGCTCGGCCGGCAGCCGCGTGCCGGGCGGCCAGGTGCCGTCGAGCAGCGCGGTCTCGATCCGGCGCATGACCGACTCCACGCGTCCGCGGGTGCGCCCGTGCCTTGCTGCCGCTGCCGTCATGCCGTGTGTCCTCGCTCCTGAGCTTGCGCGCGTCGTCGGGCAGATTGGTCCAACCAATTTGTACCGCCGCGCGGAAGCGGGAATTATGCGCCGAAACGTGCGACCCCAGCACGTCCGGAGCGAGACATGAAGGATCGTCAGTACCCCACCGGCCCTGCCCCCACGCAGGCCTACCTGTTTGCCACCTGCCTCGTCGACATGTTCGTGCCGCAGGCCGGCCTTGACGCCGTGCGGTTGCTTGAACGCGAAGGGCTCACCGTGCACTTCCCGCGCGGCCAGAGTTGCTGCGGCCAGCCCGCCTACAGCAGCGGCAACCCCGACGCGGCCCGTGCGGTGGCGCGCGCCCAACTCGACCTGTTCAGCCAGCCCTGGCCGGTGATCGTGCCATCGGGCTCATGCGCGGGCATGATGCGCCACCACTGGCCGCAGCTCTTTGCCGACGATCCGGTGGCCGGCCCCAAGGCACTGGAACTGGCCGGACGCATTTATGAACTGGGCGAATTCCTGCTGCATGTGCTGAAGGTGGACTTTGGCGATGCCGCAGCGGCGGGCCAGGCGCAGGAGCGCATCGTGCTGCATACCTCGTGCGGCGCCCGTCGAGAAATGGGTACGCGCCAGCACGGCGTGGCCCTGGTCGACGCGCTGCCGGGCGTGACCCGCGTGGAGCATGAACGCGAATCAGAATGCTGCGGCTTCGGCGGCACCTTCTCGCTCAAGCATCCCGATATCTCCGGCGCCATGGTGCGCGACAAGGTGGCCTCGGCCTGCGCCACCGGCTGCGACCGGCTGGTCTCGGCCGACTGCGGCTGCCTGCTCAATATCGGCCATACCGCGACGCATGACCGCGCCCCGCTGCAGGTGGAGCACCTGGCCACCTTCCTGTGGCGCCGTAGCGGAGGTGCCGCATGAGCACGCCCGGCGCCCGCGAACGCATGCTCGGCCGGCTGCGCGCCGCCGCGCCTGCACCGTCCCCAGGCACCGCGGAACTCGACCGCCGCATCGACGGCCATTTCGAGGCACGCCGCCATGGCACGCCAGCCGTTGGCGAACTGGCCGGCGCGATGCAGGCGGCACTGCAAGGGCTGCATGCCGAGGTCTGGTGCGCCAGCGAAGCGGCCTGGCCGGCATTGCTGGCCACTGAGCTGGCCAATGCCGGGGTGAAGCGCCTGCTGCTTGATCCCGCCAGCCAGGCCGGTGCCGCACTGGCGGCCGCCTTGTCGGCCCACATCGAAGCCATCGGCTACGACCGCCCGATCGAAGCGTGGAAGGCGGAGCTGTTCGACACCATCGATGCCGGCTTCACCGTGGCGCGCTCCGGCATTGCCGCCACCGGCACGCTGGTGGTCGCGCCCGATGCAGGCTCGCCACGCACGGTGTCGCTGGTGCCGCCGCTGCATGTCGCGCTGGTGCGCGCCTCGACGCTGCACGCCGACCTGCATATGGCCGTGCGCACCGAGCGCTGGTCCGACGGCATGCCGGCCAACCTGGTGCTGATCTCCGGCCCCTCCAAGACCTCCGACATCCAGCAGACGCTGGCCTACGGCGCGCATGGTCCGCGCCGGCTGTGGGTCGTGATCGAGACCGACACTGCGGAGGCCGGGCAATGAGCCAGCACGCACTGAATTTTGTTCCGCCGCAGGACTTCAAGGCACGCGCCCGCGAAGCGCTGGACGATCCCAAGCTGCGCCAGAGTTTCCGCGGCGCGATGGACTTCCTGCAGGGCAAGCGCCTGGCGCAGTTCCCCGACGCGGATGAGCTGGAACGCTTGCGCGACCTGGGCGAGGCGGTGCGCCAGCACGCGCTGGCCAACCTGCCGGACCTGCTGGTGCAGCTGGAGGCAAAGCTCACCGCCGCCGGCGTGCAGGTGCACTGGGCCGAGAACGCCGACGAAGCCAACGCGATCATCCACCGCATCGCGGCATCGAAGCAGGCGCAGCGCGTGATCAAGGGCAAGTCGATGGCCAGCGAGGAGATCGAGCTGAACCATTACCTGGCCGAGCGCGGCGTGGACTGCATCGAGTCGGACATGGGCGAGTACATCGTCCAGCTGGCCGGCGAAAAGCCCTCGCATATCGTGATGCCGGCGATCCACAAGACCAAGGGCGATATCGCGCAGCTGTTCCAGGCGCATATCCCCGACACGCCCTATACCGAGGATGTCGACGCGCTGATCCAGACCGGCCGCCGTGCGCTGCGCCAGGCCTTTGTCGAAGCGGATATCGGCTTGTCCGGCGTGAACTTCGCAGCCGCGGACACCGGCACGCTGTGGCTGGTGGAGAACGAAGGCAACGGCCGGCTTTCCACCACCGTGCCCGACGTGCATATCGCCATCATGGGCATGGAGAAGGTCGTGGCCCGGCTGGAGCATATCGTGCCGCTGTCCACGCTGCTGACGCGCTCGGCCACCGGGCAGGCCATCACCACCTACTTCAACCTGATCTCCGGGCCGCGCCGCGCCGGCGAGCGCGACGGCCCGCGCGAGGTCCACCTGGTGCTGCTCGACAACGGCCGCACCCAGGCCTATGCCGACACGCAGCTGCGCGCCACGCTGCAATGCATCCGCTGCGGCGCATGCATGAACCACTGCCCGGTCTACACGCGCATCGGCGGCCACGCCTACGGCACGACCTATCCCGGCCCCATCGGCAAGATCATCTCGCCGCACCTGCTGGGGCTGGACGCCACCGCCGACCTGGCCACCGCCTCGAGCCTGTGCGGCGCCTGCGGCGAAGTTTGCCCGGTGCGCATTCCGATTCCGCAATTGCTGGTGCGCCTGCGCACCGAGGCCAACCGTGATCCCGCAGAGCAGGTCGTCAACCCGCTGCGCGGCCAAGGCGCCAAGTACAGCCGCGGCGAGCACCTGGTGTGGCGTTTCTGGAGCGGCGCGTATTCGCACCCGGCGACGTACCGGCTGTTCCGCTGGGCCGCCACGCGGCTGCGCGCGCTGACGCCGTCGAAGCAGATGGGATGGACGCAGCACCGCACGCCGCTGAAGCCGGCGGCGAAGAGCCTGGCGGACTTGCTGAAGGAGAAGGGGCAGCCGGAGTAATCCGTCATCACGGGCGCGAGCGGAACCGCTCGCGGCTGTGTTCACCAACAAAACAAAGATTTCCCGAAACACCACCGAAGCAGGAGACTAAACCGTGCAACCCTGGACCCAACTCTATACACCGCTGGGCAGCCTGTGGCTGTCGTCGCTGGCGGCAGCCATTCCCATACTGTTCTTCTTCATTGCGCTGGCCGTCTGGCGCATGAAGGGCCATGTCGCCGCGGCCGTGACGCTGCTATTGGCGCTGGCCGTGGCGATCTTCGCCTACGGCATGCCTGCGCAGCAGGCGCTGGCCTCGGCCGGCTTCGGCTTTGCCTATGGGCTGTGGCCGATTGCATGGATCATCGTGACCGCGGTGTTCCTCTACAAGATCGTGGTCAAGACCGGCCAGTTCGACGTGATCCGCGCCTCGGTGCTGTCGATTACCGACGACCAGCGCCTGCAGATGCTGCTGATCGGCTTTGCCTTCGGCGCCTTTCTGGAAGGCGCGGCGGGCTTCGGCGCGCCGGTGGCGATCACCGCGGCGCTGCTGGTGGGCCTGGGCTTCAACCCGCTGTATGCGGCGGGCCTGTGCCTGATCGCCAATACCGCGCCGGTGGCGTTCGGCGCGATGGGCATCCCCATCATCGTGGCCGGTCAGGTCACGGGCATCGATCCCTTCCATATCGGCGCCATGGCCGGCCGCCAGCTGCCGCTGCTGTCGCTGCTGGTGCCGTTCTGGCTGGTGTTCATGATGGACGGCGCCAAGGGCGTGCGCGAGACGTGGCCGGCGGCGCTGGTGTGCGGCGGCAGCTTTGCCGTGACGCAGTACTTCACCTCCAACCATATCGGGCCCGAACTGCCGGACATCACTTCGGCACTGGTCAGCCTGGTGTCGCTGGCCGCGTTCCTGAAGGTATGGCAGCCGCGCAGCGCGTCGCAGCGTGCCGGCGGCAATGTCAGCGGCGGCACCGTCGCGCTGGCTGGCTTCGGCGGCGGCTTCGGCGGTGCGATGTCCAGCCGCAAGGCTTCGCCCTACACCCTGGCGCAGACGCTGCGCGCGTGGGCGCCGTTCGGCATCCTGACCGCCATCGTCACGGTGTGGAGCCTGCAGCCGTTCAAGGCGCTGTTCGCGGCCAATGGCGCGCTGGCGGGAACGGTGCTGAAGTTCAAGATCCCCGGGCTGGACCAGATGGTGATCAAGGCCGCGCCGATCGTGGCCACGCCCAAGGCCTATGACGCGGTGCTGAAGCTCGACCTGCTCTCCGCCGTCGGCACCGCCATCCTGCTGACCGCTCTGATCTCGGCGGTGCTGCTGCGCATGAAGCCGCGCACGCTGCTGGCCACCTTTGCCGAGACCCTGGTGGAACTGGCGCGCCCGGTGCTGTCGATCGGCCTGGTGCTGGCATTCGCCTTTGTCGCCAACTACTCCGGCATGTCGTCGACACTGGCGCTGCTGCTGGCCGGCACCGGCGCGGCCTTCCCGTTCTTCTCGCCGTTCCTGGGCTGGCTGGGGGTGTTCCTGACCGGTTCGGACACTTCGTCCAATGCGCTGTTCTGCGCGCTGCAGAACACCACGGCGCATCAGATCGGCGTGTCGGACACGCTGCTGGTCGCCGCCAACACCACCGGCGGCGTCACGGCCAAGATGATCTCGCCGCAATCGATCGCCGTGGCCTGCGCGGCGACCGGGCTGGTGGGCAAGGAGTCGGAGCTGTTCCGCTTCACGGTCAAGCACAGCCTGCTGTTTGCCGTGATCATCGGCATCATGACGGTGGTGCAGGCTTACCTGTTGCCGGGGATGATCCCGGGGTGATGAGCTAGCCGGAATCAATGAAGAAAGGCGGCCATATGGCCGCCTTTTCGTTTGCCGCGCGGCAACGTCGCGTCTAATCCAGGAACTCGTCCCCTTCGGTGAGCGGCGCATACCGGTACGTCGCCGGCGTCCGGCTCAGCTTGACCGGCGCACCCAGCCCTTTGTAGCCACCCTCCATCTCCACCACCATCTCGCGGTGCTGCGTATGCGGATGCTGCAAGGCGTCGGCCACGGACAGCACCGGCGCGCAGGGCACGCCCGCGGCCACCAGCTCGTCGGCCAGCACCTTGCCATCGAACTCGCACAGCCTGGCTTCCAGTTCCGCCTTCAGCGCCACGCGGTTCACCGAGCGCGCGCCCGCCGTGGCATAGCGCTCGTCATCGGCCAGTGCAGGCAGCCGCAGGTGCTCGCACAGGATGCGGAACTGCCGGTCGTTGCCCACCGCCAGGAAGATCGGGTCGGTGGCGGTCGCCACCGTGTCGTACGGGTAGATGTTGGGATGCGCATTGCCGGTGCGCTGCGGCGTCTTGCCGCTCATGAACCAGTTGGCCGCATGCGGATGCAGCAGCGACAGGCCGGAGTCATAGAGCGCGGCCTCGACGAACTGGCCGCGCCCGCTGCGCGCGCGCTCCTGCAGTGCCAGCAGTACGCCGATCACGGCGTTCAGGCCGGTCACCATGTCCACCACCGGCAAACCCACGCGCAGCGGATCGCCATCGGCCTCGCCGTTGATGCTCATGATGCCGGACATGGCCTGGATGGCGGCGTCGTAGCCGGGCAGGCCGCCCAGCGGGCCATCCGCGCCGAAGCCGGACACGCGGCAATGGACCAGCCGCGGGAAGCGCGCGGACAGCGTGTCGTAGCCCAGCCCCCACTTCTCCATGGTGCCGGTCTTGAAGTTCTCGACCAGCACGTCGGCCTCGGCCAGCAGCGCAAGCAGGACTTCACGATCCGCCTCGGCGGTCAGGTCCAGCCGCATCACGCGCTTGTTGCGGTTCAGGCCGAAGTAGTAAGAGGCCACGCCGTCCTTGAACGGCGGCCCCCAGGTGCGGGTGTCGTCGCCCTGCGGCGGTTCGATCTTGAGCACGTCGGCGCCGTGGTCGCCCAGGATCTGGCCGCAGTACGGGCCGCCCAGGATGCGCGACAGGTCGACCACGCGGATGCCGGCGAGCGCGCCGGGGCTGGTTTGGGTCATGGCTGGTTTTCCTGTGCGGTTCAGTCAAGCTGGGCGCCGGACTTCTGCACCACGGCGCGCCACTTGCCGACCTCGGCCTTGACGAAGCCGCCAAGCTGCTCGGGCGTGGTCGACGGCGCGAACTCCAGGCCCTGCGCCTGCAGGGTCTTGCGCACCTCGGGCTGCTTGAGCGCATCGGCAAAGGCACGGTTGAGCTTGCCGATCACTTCGGGCGGCGTGCCGGCGGGCGCGACCACGCCGAAGAACACCGATACATCGAAACCTGGCACGCCCTGCTCGGCCACGGTCGGCACATCCGGCAGCGCCTGCGAGCGCGCCTTGGTGGTGACGCCCAGTGCGCGCACTTTGCCGCTCTTGATGAAGGGCATCGCGGTCAGCACATCGGTGAAGGTCATGCTGACCTGCCCGCCCAGCAGGTCGTTCAGCGCGGGACCGGTGCCCTTGTACGGGATGTGCTGGAAATCGGTGCCGGTGACGTTGTTGAACAGCACCCCCGCCAGGTGCGACGAGGCGCCGTTGCCGGACGAGGCATAGGTCAGCTTGCCCGGGTGCGCCTTGCCATAGGCGATCAGCTCCGCGACGTTCTTCGCCGGCACGGACGGATTGACCACCAGTACATTGGGCAGCTGGCCGATCTGGATCACCGGCGCGAAGCTCTTGACCGGGTCGTAGTTGATCTTGCGGTACAGGCTGACGTTGATCGCCAGCGGCGCCGAGGTGCCGAACATCAGCGTGTAGCCGTCGGGCTCGGCGCGCGCCACCACCTCGGCACCGATGTTGCCGCCGGCGCCGGCGCGGTTTTCCACCACCACCGGCTGGCCAAGGCTGGTCTTGAGCGCAGCGGCAAGCGTGCGCGCCATGGCATCGGTGGGGCCGCCCGGCGGGTAGGTGACGACCATCATGATCGGCTTGGACGGAAAGTCCTTCTGCGCGAAGGCGGGGGCGATAAAGAGCGAGCAGGCGGCGATGGCCGCTACGCGGTGCCAGAGTTTCATGGCGTTGTCTCCTGGGTATAGGACGTCTCCCGCCTCGGGGCAGGATGGTTTTGCGGGGGATTGGTGCCGGACGTGGATCCGGTCAGAACACGTTGACCTGGTCGACCGCGCCGGCGGCACGCACGGTGCCGTCAACCGGCGCGACGGTCTCGGCCAGCCATTCGGGCTCGGCCTGCGCGGCCAGCGGGTCCTGCGGCAGCACACGATGGCGCAGCACCAGCTGCGCCAGCCGCATGCGGCGCACCGAGCCGATGCGCCCGGCCTCCCAGGCCATCGCCACCGCGCTGGTGACGTGGTACAGCGCCGAGGCCGCCTGGCGCGCCATCAGTTCGCCGTCGGCGCCGGCATCGGCGGCTTGCGCGGCCAGATTCGCAGCGGCGGCGATGGCGCGTTCGAACACGGCACGCGCCGCCGCATGCATCGGCGTATCGGCCAGCAGGCCAGCCAGGTGTGCCTGCAGCACCGGCAGCGCGCCTTCGCGGCGGACCGCGCGCAGCACGTCGAGCGCAACGATATTGCTGGTGCCCTCCCAGATCGAGCCAAGGTGGGCGTCGCGCACCAGGCGCGGATCGCTCCATTCCTCGATATAGCCGCAGCCGCCGCGGATCTCCATGGCGTCGCCGGTGACCTTGCGCGCATCGCGGCAGGCGCGGAACTTGATCAGCGGCGTCAGGATGCGCATCAGCGGGTAGGCGTCGGCCTCGCCGGCATCTGCGCGGCGCAGCGCTTCGGCGGTCTGGAACACCATGGTGCGCGCCTGCTCGGTGGGCAGGGTCAGCTTGAGCAGCTGGCGGCGCATCAGCGGCATGTCCTGCAGGCGCTTGCCGAACGCCTGGCGCTCGCGTGCGATGAACAGGCCCTCGGTCAGCGCGCGGCGCATCAGGCCGGCGGCGCGCACGCCGTTGGACAGGCGCGAGTTGTTGATCATGTCGGCCATCTGCACGAAGCCGCGGCCGGGTTCGCCGACCAGCCAGGCATGCGCGCCTTCCAGCCGGATCTCGCCGCTGGCCATCGAGCGCGTGCCCAGCTTGTCCTTCAGGCGGATGATGCGGTAGTGGTTGTCGCTGCCATCGGCCAGCTTGCGCGGCAGCAGGAACAGCGACACGCCCTTGTGGCCCGGCACGGCGTTGCCGGCCTCATCCTCCACGCGCGCCAGCACCATCGCCAGCGCGGCATCGGGGTTGGAGCAGAACCACTTGTCGCCCAGCAGGCGCCAGCCGCCCTCGGCCGAAGCGTCGCGCACCGCGCGGGTGGCAGTGGCGGCGACGTCGGAGCCGGCGCCCTGCTCGGTCATGAACATCGCGCCCTGGTGCAGATCATCGAACACCTGGGTGGTCAGGTTGGGCAGGTAGCGCCCGACCAGCGCCGGGTCGCCGAACTTGCGCAGCGTGCGCGTCAGCGAATCGGTCATCGAGAGCGGGCAGCACAGGCCGAACTCGGCCTGCACAAACAGATATGTGAGTGCATACTTAGCCGCTGGCGGCATGGGCTTGTCCCAGCCCAGCACCCCGCCGCGGTGCGACGCCGCCGCCAGGCCGAATTCGGCAAAGGCCACGCGCTCCATCTCCACATAGGCCGGATGCTTGTCGATGCGCTGCGCATCCACGCCCGCGCGGGTACGGTAGGTCAGTTCGGGGGGATGACGGTCGGCCACGCCGGCCAGTTCGTCGAGCACGCCGCCGGCCAGCGCACCCATGCGCTCCAGGTGCGGCAGCAGGTGGTTGAACAGGTCGGGCGGCAGGTAGAGCGGCAGCAGCGCGCGCAGGTCGGGGTCGGCGGCAAACAGGCTGCCGCCCTGGCGGTCCGGTACCGGGTGGGCAGCGGCCGGTGCGGCGCAAGGGGCTTGAAGTGTGGTGTCGCGCACGGCGCTGGATGGCATGGCGGGTCTCCTGGGATTGGACGGTGCCGGCTTGCGGCCCCTTTGGCCTCCATTATTGAAACCCCAAGGATTCGCGTCTAATTCTAAAATTGGCTTGATCAATATAAATTCTGTATCGCCATGGAATTCCGCCACCTGCGTTACTTCCTCGTGCTGGCCGAGGAACTGCACTTCGGGCGTGCCGCGCGCCGGCTTGCCATTTCCCAGCCGCCGCTGTCGCTCAATATCCAGCAGCTGGAGGCCTCGGTCGGGGCGCGGCTGTTCGACCGCGACAGCCGCGGCGTGCGGCTGACCGCGGCCGGACGGGCCTTCCGCGAATCGGCCACGGCGCTGCTGGCGCAGGCCGAGGCGGCGCGGGTGCTGGCACGCGAGATCGAGGCGGGCGCGATCGGGCGGCTGCGGGTGGGCTTTGTCGGCTCGATGCTGTATCGCGGCTTGCCACAGACGCTGCGCGCGTTCCAGGCGGCCTATCCCGGCATCCAGGTGGCGCTGACCGAGCTCAACTCGCAGGAGCAGATCGACGCGCTGCTGCACGACGAACTCGACGTCGCCTTTATCCACACCGGCCGCGTGCCGGACACGCTGCAGGCTACGCTGGTGCACAGCGAGCCCTTTGTCTGCTGCCTGCCGGCCGACCATGCGCTGGCCGCGCTGCCGGAGTTGCCGCTGGCGGCATTGCGCGGCAAGCCATTCGTGCTGTTCTCGCGCAAGGCCTCGCCGGACTACTACAGCCGCATCTTCGACATGTGCGCGGCGCAGGGCTTCTACCCGCAGATCCGGCATGAAGTCCGGCACTGGCTGTCGGTGGTGTCGCTGGTGTCGCAGGGAATGGGCGTGGCGGTGGTGCCGGCGGCGCTGGCGCGCTCCGGCATGGCCGGGGCCGCGTTCCGGCCACTGGCCGACTCGTCGGTACGCTCGGAGGTCTACTGCGCGTGGAAGACGGCGCCGGACCATCCGGCGCGCGACCATTTCGTCGGCATGGTGCGGGAGATGACAGCCGCCGCCCACGGCAGCCCCAAAGAAAAAGCCACCGGTCCATAGACCGATGGCTTGTGAAGTACGCGTGGAACGGGGTGTTCAGCGTGCTTGAAGCTTAACCCTGCCCGCTTACGGCATCCAATAACGCAAATGCAGTAATTGATTGGCGCTGCATGAGGCTGGTTGCATTCGGCTTCGCAAAGCCGAACTGTGCTGCATCAGGCTGAATTCATGCGCAGCCTTCTACACTTCTACCCGCGCCCTGCGGCACCGGTCGCGCGTGACGTCAGGCCCGGGAAACGTTGCCAAGGCCGCCCGCGCCCCCCAGCCACCCATACCCCGAACGGTTATCATTTGCCTCCTGCGGCGCAATGACGGCGGCAGCAGGCCGGCGTGCCCGCCCTTTGAGGGGCAACGCCATGCCTCAATTACGATACAATGAAAACGATTTTCATTTACACACCCCGGCGTGGTCGCGCTGACCGCTTGGCGGCAGACCGCGCCACGGACTGGAAGCATGATGCGGTTGTCTGAACTTCCACGGCGCACGCCCGCCGTTGTGCAATCGGTGGACGACGCCACCCCGGGAGACCCGGTCGCGCGCCGCCTGCGCGAACTGGGCTTCGTCCCCGGTGAAGCCGTACAGATCATCGCCTACGGCCCCTTCGGCATGGACCCGCTGGTGGCACAGGTAGGCTTCACCCGCTTTGCGCTGCGCCGCTCGGAAGCGGCACGCATCGGCGTAGCGGTCGCCAGCGCCTCGGTCACCAGCATCGCCCCCGCCACGCAGGGCGGCGACCAGACCGCCAAACCGTCCGCAAAACGGACTGCCTGAGCCTTCCCCCGGATTATGTCTGCAGCTCCTTCCACTTCCGCCCTGCGCATTGCGCTGGTCGGCAATCCCAATTGCGGCAAGACCGCACTGTTCAACCGCCTGACCGGCAGCCGCCAGAAGGTGGCCAACTATGCGGGCGTGACCGTCGAGCGCAAGGAAGGCTACTTCGTGTCGCCGGCCGGGCGCCAGGTGCGCATCCTGGACCTGCCGGGCGCCTACAGCCTGCACGCGGCCAGCCTCGATGAAGCCATCACGCGCGATGTCTGCCTGGGCAGGCGTGCCGGCGAGCAGCGCCCGGACCTGCTGGTGTCGGTGGTCGATGCGACCAACCTGCGCCTGCACCTGCGCTTCGTGCTGGAACTGCGCCGCCTGGGCCTGCCCATGGTGGTCGTGCTCAATATGAGCGACGCCGCCGCGCGGCGCGGCATCCAGATCGATCGCGACAAGCTGTCGGCCGCGCTGGGCGTGCCGGTGGTCAGCACCGTGGCGGTGAAGCGCGACGGCGCCGCGACACTGGTCAGCCTGCTTGACGACACCCTGCCGCCGGCCCCGCCGGTCACGCCGGAACCCGCCAACGACATTGACGTGCATGCCGAGGTCAACCGCCTGCTGGCGGCCGCGGTCAGCATGCCGGCGCGCACCGCCGCGCTGGATGACCGCCTCGACCGCATCGTGCTGCATCCGGTGATCGGCCTGCTGCTGCTGGCGGTGCTGCTGTTCCTGATGTTCCAGGCGGTGTTCTCGTGGGCCGAGCCGTTGATCGACGGCATCGAGGGCGGTGTGCACTGGGCCGGCGAGATGCTGGGCGCCTACCTGCCCGACGGCATGCTCAAGAGCCTGCTGGTCGACGGCCTGGTCGCAGGCCTGGGCAGCGTGGTGGTGTTCCTGCCGCAGATCCTGATCCTGTTTCTGTTCATCCTGACGCTGGAGGAATCCGGCTACCTGCCGCGCGCGGCCTTCCTGCTGGACCGCCTGATGATGGGCGCGGGGCTGTCGGGGCGCTCGTTTATCCCGCTGCTGTCCAGCTTTGCCTGCGCCATCCCCGGCATCATGGCCACGCGCACCATCCAGGACCCGCGCGACCGGCTCACCACCATCCTGGTGGCGCCGCTGATGACCTGCTCGGCACGGCTGCCGGTGTATGCGCTGCTGATCGGCGCCTTCATCCCCGAGCGCACCGTGATGGGCCTGTTCAACCTGCAGGGGCTGGTGCTGTTCGCGCTGTACGTGGCCGGCATCGTCAGCGCGCTGGTGGTGGCCTACGCGCTCAAGTTCTTCCGCCGCGACCGCACCGACCATCCGCTGCTGATGGAGCTGCCGTCGTACCGCATCCCCAATCCGCGCGATGTGGCCATCGGCCTGTGGGAGCGTGCCCGCATCTTCCTGTCGCGGGTGGGCAAGGTGATCCTGGCGCTGACGGTGCTGCTGTGGTTCCTGTCGACCTTCCCGTCCGCGCCCGTGGGCGCGACCGCGCCGGCCATCGACTACAGCTTTGCCGGCATGATCGGCCATGCGCTGCAGAAGGTGTTCGCACCGGTGGGCTTCAACTGGCAGATCTGCATTGCGCTGGTGCCGGGCCTGGCCGCGCGCGAAGTGGCCGTGGGCGCGCTGGCTACCGTCTATGCGCTGTCGGGCAGCGAAGAGACCGTGGCCACGCAGCTGGCGCCGATGATCGCCGCGCAATGGTCGCTGGCCACCGCGCTGTCGCTGCTGGCCTGGTACGTGTTCGCACCGCAGTGCATCTCCACGCTGGCAGTGATCCGGCGCGAGACCGACTCGTGGAAGGTGATGGCGCTGTCGGCGGCCTATCTGACCGGGCTGGCCTACCTGGCGGCCTTCGTGACCTACCGCGTCGCGCTGATGTTCAGCTGAGGCACCGCGCCGCCATGACCCTCTACCACGCCATCGAAACGCTGCTGGTCCCGCTGATCGTGCTGGCATGCGCGGTGTCGGTGATCGCGCGCTACGCGCCGCGCACGCGCGAGCGCGTCAAGGCGGCGCTGGCCGCGCGCCTGGGCGGCGGCGCCGCCACCGGCTGGCGTGCCCGGCTGGTGCGCTGGCTGGCCCCGAAAGCCGCAGCGGGCTGCGCCAGCGGCTGCGACGACGGCGGCTGCAATACCTGCGGATCCAACACCGCCGGTACCACCTCCGGCACGCAGGACAAGCCTGCCGAACAGGTGATTCGCTTCGTGCGCAAGCGCTGAACGGCGCGATTTCCTCCTCCACAGATCTACGCAGAAACGGGTACGCCCGCTGCTTCCGCCCGGCGCGGAGGCAGCGCTTTGCGCTCGCCTGCAGGCTGTCCAGCGGCGATAAAACGTGCCTGGAAGGGCTGGCACTTTCGCACGCAGAAACGGGTACGCTTTGCGCACTGGCTTGCCTGGTGCGCATATAGGGGACGTCCCGCAAAGGCAGGCTCAGCCTTGTCCCGACGCCTATGCTGGCCTGCCCCGGCAGCACCTGAAACGCTTGGCGCCGGTCACGCAGAAACGGGTACGCTTTGCCGGCATCCCTCCCGACGGCCGCTTGTTTGCCCCCTCTCCCGCTTGCGGGAGAGGGGAGCAAACCGGCAGCCTGCAATTTGCCCACAAAGCGAAACGCCCTCCGGATGGAGGGCGTTTCGCCAGGCGCGGGAGCCTGCTGCCTACTTGACCGTACCGTAGAAGACCAGCTTCAGCGGCGTATTGTCGGCGACGGCATTACAGGTCACGGTAAGAGTGAAGTCGCCCTGCGCTGTGCCAGTGACGTTCTTCTGATGATCCGCGACGCCGGGCGACAACTCCACCGGGCCGGTGCTGGTCCACGCCCAGTTGATGCACGCGGTGTACTGCGCATCGTCGCCAAGGTGCTTCATGCGCGCGGTCACCGGGATACTCATCGGCGGCATCAGCAGCAGCGTCATCGGATCCTGGTTGTCGCCAACCAGCGCCCAGACCGGGTTCTCGGTCACCGTCAGCGTGGCGCTGCGGCGTTCGCCGAGCCTGGTGCTGACAGCCATCACCGTCAGGCTGCTCTGGACCGGACCCTTGTCGTTGGCCAGGCTGGTGCTGACCGTGGCGTCATGCGTACCCGCCGCTTCCGATGCGGACAGCGTGGCCGAGGTCGCCGTGTAGGTCCAGGCGCCGTCGAACTCCGCGGTCACGTCCTGGCCATCGTGACGCAGCACACGCGAGGTGAAGGTTTCCGGACGGTTGCTGAAGACCTGCAGCGCATTCACCTCGCGGCCGCCCTTGGTCGTCACCACGCGATAGGCGGCGGCGCCGTTCTTCTGCACTGTCACCGCGATCAGCCCGGCAATGGCATGCCCGTCCGGTGCGGTCACCGATACCGAGACACCGGCCGTGGCCACGGCAGTGGGTGAGCTGTTGCTCGCCTTCAGCGTGGCGCTGTTCTGGCTGGCAGTGACCTGGACCGCGGAGCCGCTGCTGGACCATGCCCAGCTGTTGACGCTGGCGGATACATCGGCGCCGTTGCTGTCGACCAGCGATACCTTGACCGGCAGCGTCTGCCCGTCGCTCATCGACAGGCTGCTGTTCGGGATCGACAGGCTGTAGCTCAGCGCCGAGGCCGGCACCACGGTGATGGTGGCGGATTGCGCGGGCAGCTGCACCGTGGTGTTGTCGGCGCCCTTGACGCTCGCCACCACCTGGACGGTGGTCGTCCCGGTTGCAATGCCCTTGACCACGGCGCTGCCCGGCGTGGTGGCACTCGGCTCCACGGTGGCAATGCCGCTGTCGGTACTGGTCCAGCTGAAGGTGGTGTTGCCGGAGACGTCGATGCCGTTGCTGTCCACTGCCAGCGCGCTGATGGTGATCGTGCGGCCGACGCCGACCTCGCCCGAGGTCACGCTCATCTTCACCGTATAGGTCAGCGGCGTGGAACCGCCTGCGTTTGGCGTGGCGGGCGTGCTCGAACCACCGCCGCCACCGCACGCTGCCAGCAGCATGGTCATGGCAGCGCCCGCCAGCCAGGATGCCCACGTTCTCAGTCTCATGATGTTCCCCCCCAGTCATGTGTTTTTTCCCGCGCTACCAGCCTAGGCACAAAGGTGCCAGCGCAATACCGGCCAGAGGACTGAGGCGCAGCGCACAGAGCATGCGCGTGATTCATCCTTTCAGCGCAGCGGCACCGCCATTCGGGCGAGGCAAACATGACCGGCAGGATCCCGGCCGCAACCTCGCCCCAGCCGTTTGGCGCAACCCGCGCATGGCAGTCCCCCGATCGGGCCACGTTCGCACCCGGCGCTCCCCCACGCTTGACCGGGGCCGGCCTTGTCGACTAACCTTTGCCAGTCATCCGGCTCCTGCCGGATGCGCACCAACCACGAGCGGCCCCGGCCCTCCTCCTCCAGGCACGATGAACCGTTACACCAGCACACTCAGCCAGGCTGCCGATGCGTCCCGCATCGCTGCCCGCGCGCGCGTGCTGGCTGCCCTGGCATCGGGCCGCGCCCTGCGCGCTTCCTCGCTACTGCTAAGCCTATCGACCGGTTGCCGGGCCTAGTGCCCCGTGGCAGTTCGGCAGCCTTTCGCCACCGTTTCTTCCGTTTTTCCTTTACTTCCCTTAGCGAGGAAGGAGACCCCGTATGCTCAGCAATCCCGCCACCAAGTACCACCCCGCCGCCACCGTCGACATCCCTGACCGCACCTGGCCCGCCCGCACCATCACGCGCGCACCGCGCTGGATGAGCACCGACCTGCGCGACGGCAACCAGGCCCTGATCGAGCCGATGAACCCGGCGCGCAAGCTGCGCTTCTTCGAGCAGCTGGTGAAAATCGGCCTGAAGGAAATCGAAGTGGCGTTCCCCGCCGCCTCGCAGACCGATTTCGACTTCGTGCGCATGCTGATCGACGAGCAGCGCATCCCCGAAGACGTCAACATCGTGGTGCTGACGCAATCGCGCGAAGACCTGATCCGCCGCACCGTCGAGTCCGTGCGCGGCGCAGCGCGGGCCACGGTGCACCTGTACAACCCGATCGCGCCAGCCTGGCGGCGCATCGTCTTCAATGCCTCGCGTGAAGAGATCAAGGAGGTCGCGGTCTCGGGCACGCGCCTGATCAGGTCGCTGACCGATGCCATGCCTGGCACGGCATGGGCCTATGAATATTCGCCCGAGACTTTCAGCCTGGCCGAGCTCGACTTCTCGCTGGAAGTCAGCGACGCCGTCTCTGCCGCCTGGCAGGCCGGCCCGGACCGGCCAATGATCCTGAACCTGCCAACCACGGTCGAATGCAGCACGCCCAACGTGTTCGCCGACCAGGTCGAATGGATGCACCGCCGCCTGGCACGGCGCGAACACATCGCGCTGTCAGTGCACCCGCACAACGACCGCGGCACCGCGGTGGCCGCCGCGGAGCTGGCGCTGATGGCGGGCGCGGACCGCGTCGAAGGCTGCCTGTTCGGCAACGGCGAGCGCACCGGCAATGTCGACCTGGTGACGCTGGCGCTCAACCTCTATACGCAGGGCGTGGCACCCGGGCTGGACTTCTCCGATATCGACGCGGTGCGCCAGTGCGTTGAGCACTGCAACCAGCTGCCGGTGCATCCGCGCCACCCGTATGTGGGCGACCTGGTATTCACCGCGTTCTCGGGCTCGCACCAGGATGCGATCCGCAAGGGCTTTGCACAGCAGCAGCCGGACGGCATCTGGGAAGTGCCCTACCTGCCGATCGACCCGGCCGACCTGGGCCGCAGCTATGACGCGGTGATCCGCGTCAACAGCCAGTCCGGCAAGGGCGGCATGGCCTACCTGCTGGAGCAGGTGCATGGCATCTACATGCCGCGCCGCCTGCAGATCGAATTCAGCCGCGCGGTGCAGGCCATGACCGACGACACCGGGCTCGAGGCGAGTGCCGATGATCTTCATGGTTTGTTCCAGCGCGAGTACCTCGCGCAGCAGACACCGCTGCGCTATGTATCGCACCAGCTGGTGTCTGACAGCGGCGGCGCCACGGAGATCGAAGTGCAGATGGTGCGCGACGGCAAGCCGTGCAGCGTGCGCGGCACCGGCAACGGGCCCATCGATGCCTTCGTCAATGCGCTGGACTTGCCGGTACGCGTGATGGATTACCACGAGCATGCGATGACCGTCGGCGCGGATGCACGCGCGGCCTGCTACGTGGAAGTGCGCGTGGGCGATTCGCCGACAGGGTTCGGCGCCGGCATCGACGCCAACCTGGTCACGGCATCGCTGCGCGCGGTGATCTCGGGCGTGAACCGGCACCTGCAGGCCGGCTTTGGCGCGGCGCAGGCCCCGCAGTCCGCCGAGGCCGCCGACGCCTGACACCGCAAGCCGCCGCAAGAAAACCGGTGTGCCCCGCCCCCACGGGGCACACCCGGAAAGACGCCCTTGCGGACGCCCACGACATGCTCGGTGCCGATCCGCACACGCTGCATGCGTGCTCGGATCTTTCGCACAGCGTAAGGGGCAGCATCGCACCGCGCCACGAATAATTCCGCATGTGTTTAGAAGCGTCGGCGCAGCTGGCACACCACGGCGCCTTCCTCGCTGTAGCGCCTGCGCGACGCAGCCAGCCCACGTTCCCTTCTACTTGTCTTGGGTCAAAGCCCAACCCGGCCTGCTCGGCCAAACTGGGTCCGGATTTGATACCAGACCAAGCAGAACCTCATGAAAACACTCTCTCTCCGCACCCGGGTCACCTGTTCCGCCATCGCCGCCTGCGCCATGCTCGGCGCCTTCGCCACCCCTGCCGCCGCCGCGGACGATGCCCAGGGCAACTGGATGGTGCGCCTGCGCGGCACCTATCTCGACATGGCCAACAGCTCCGACCCCGTCGGCGGCGTCGGCCCGTCGGACCGCATCACGGTCAACAACAAGTGGATTCCCGAGTTCGACGTCACCTACTTCTTCACGCCGAACATCGCCGCCGAACTGGTGCTGACAGTGCCGCAGAAGCAGGACGTCTACCTGGACGGCAACAAGGTCGGCACCTTCAAGCATCTGCCGCCGACGCTGCTGGTGCAGTACCACTTCATCCCCAACGGCACCTTCCGCCCGTATATCGGCGCGGGCCTGAACTTCACCCGCATCTGGGGCGCGGACATCGCCAACAACTCGCTGCAGCTCGATAGCTGGAGCGTCGGTCCCGCGCTGCAGATCGGCATGGACTACAAGCTGACCAAAAACTGGTTTCTCAACGCCGACATCAAGAAGATCTGGCTGTCGAGCGATGTGAAGGCGGGGGATGTCAAGGTATCCAAGGTGAACCTGGATCCGTGGCTGTTCAGCATGGGGGTGGGTTACCGCTTCTGATCCTGCAGTGCCATGCAAAAGGCCGGCGCCAATCAGGCGCCGGCCTTCTGCTTTTCCGGATGAGCGCGGGTGCCGACCTACCGGAACGCCGGCTCGTCGAAACTGCGCAGCTTGCGCGAATGCAGCTGCTCCACCCCGTTCTCACGCAGGATGCGGATCGCCTCCAGCCCGATGGTCATATGCTGGCTGACACGCTGGCGATAGAAGGCGTTGGCCATGCCGCGCAGCTTGAGCTCGCCATGCAGCGGCTTGTCCGACACGCATAGCAAGGTGCCATAGGGCACGCGCAGCCGGAAGCCGTTGGCCGCCACCGCCGCGCTTTCCATATCGATGGCAATCGCGCGCGACTGGTTGAAGCGCGCATACAGCGACTTGGACTTGAGCTCCCAGTTGCGGTCGTCGGTCGAGACCACCGTGCCGGTGCGCATGCGGGTCTTCATCTCGTTGCCGGACAGCCCGGTCACGCGCGCAACGGCCTCCTGCAAGGCCACCTGGATCTCGGCGATTGGCGGCACCGGCACCCACGGCGGCAAGTCGTGGTCGAGCACGTGGTCGTCGCGCACATAGGCGTGCGCCAGCACGTAGTCGCCGAGCTGCTGCGAGCGGCGCAAGCCGCCGCAGTGGCCCACCATCAGCCAGCAATGCGGGCGCAGCACGGCCAGGTGGTCGGTCATGGTCTTGGCGTTGGACGGTCCCACGCCGATATTGACCAGCGTCACCCCCAGCTTGTCTTCGCGCACCAGGTGATAGGCCGGCATCTGCGGCAGCGCGCGCGGGCGCGAGGCGTCGTCGGGTTCCGCGCCGCCCAGTTCCTGCATCACGTCGCCGGGTTCGACAAAGCGGGTGTAGCCGCCGCCGTCGCTGCTGGCCATCAGGCCCCGGCCCAGCTCGACAAACTCGTCGACATAGCGCTGGTAGTTGGTGAACAGCACGAAGCGCTGGAAATGCTGCGGTGCCGTGCCGGTGTAGTGGTACAGCCGCTGCAGGGCCAGGTCCACGCGCTCGGCCGGGAACAGCGACAGCGGCCAGGCCTCGCCCGGGATCGGCTCATAGGTGCCGTTGGCGATGCCGTCGTCGATGCGGCTCAGCTCGGGCAGCACGAACGATGCCTCCAGCTCGCGCGCCTGGGTGTAGCTGATGTCGGTGGTCGAAGCCTCGATCACGAACGGCAGCGGGATCGGGCGCCGGCTCAGCCCTACCACCACAGGCACGCGGTGATAGCGCATCAGCCGCTCGATCTGGTCGCGGTAGTAGTCCGCCAGCAGGTCGGGGCGGGTCACGGTGGTGCCATACACGCCCGGGTAGGCCACCGTGCCCCATGACGGCCGGCTGTCGGTGACCATGGTCTCGATATTGACCGAGATGCCCAGGTACGGATAGCACGCATGCGCGGCCGAGGGCAGCGGCTTGCCGCTGGCGAAGGCATCGAAGCGCGCGCGCACGGCGCCGACAGAAGCTTCGTAGATGTCGCGGATGCGCGCGATCGCCGCATCCGCGTCGGTGAACTCGGCAAGCTGATCGGCCGGATGTGCGGAGGAAAAGACGGGGGCGTTCATGGAGGCCATGATACCGCGCCGGCGCGCCGGCGTGAGCAGCACCCGACCCCGCCGGAAGCCAAATTGACGCGCCCGCGCCCGCTCGCTACACTCCGCCAATTGCGCGGCACGGGTTCCCGTGCCGTTCTCGACTCGCGGCGCCCCTCGTGGCAGGGGGCGGCGAGGGGCCGTACACGCTTTACTGGGAGAGCCGCCGATGGAAATCCGTAACCTGTTGCCTGACGACATCGAGGCAGCCAGACAACTACTGATCGCCAACGGCTGGGCCCACCGGGTGGGCGGCCCGGAGAAATTCGCACGGCTGGTGGCCAACTCCCAACGGGTGGTCGTGGCGGTGGAGCACGGCGAGATCGTCGGCTTTGCCCGCGCACTGTGCGACGACGTCTGCGACGGCTTCCTGTCGATGGTTGCCGTCGCGCCCAGCCACCGCCGGCGCGGCATCGGCCGCGCCCTGGTGCGGCACATCGTGGGCAACGACCCCGACATCACCTGGATGCTGCGCGCGGCGCGTTCCTCCGAAGCCGCATTCTTCGGCCAGCTCGGCTTTACGCCGTCGATGGTGGCAATGGAGCGGCGCCGGCCCTGATGCGCCAGCGCGCCCGGCGCAGCGTCAGCGGGCGCCCATCTTGCGCCGGAACTCTTCGGCCGTACCCACCTGCCGGAACAGCGGCCCGCCCGGTGCGAAGCGATCCGCGCTCGCCAGCGGCCCCACCACCACCGGTTCGAATCCCGCATCGCGCACCAGCTGCGCGGCCACATCGAGCGCGGCCTTGTCGTCGCCGGCAATGGGCACCGCCACCAGGCCGCCCGCCCGGTGGTGCTCGCTGGCAAACTGTGCCGCCCCCATGAAGTTGAAGGCCCGCACCACGCGCGCGCCGCGCAGGTAGCGCGCGGTGGTGATGCCGATGCCGTCACGCCTGGCCTCCTCGGTGATCGGGCCATCGCGGTGCTCATAGGCATTGGTGGCATCGAGCACGATCTTGCCGCGCCAGGCATCGGCATGGTCGCGGCTGAGCTGCGGCAGCGCGCCGTAGGGCGTGGCCAGGAACAGCACGTCAGAGAACGCAATCGCCTCGGCCACGGTGCCGGCGCGCGCCAGCGTACCCAATTCTTCCACCAGCGGCTTGAGTGCCTCCGGGTGCCGCGACGAGAACAGGACCGGGTGTCCGGCCTTGACCCACAGCCCGCCCACCGTGCCGCCGATGCGGCCCGAGCCGATCACGCCGATGCGCTGCGCGGCGGCCTCGCGGCTGGCCGCCGGCCCAGGCTGGGCGCGCGCGGCGCGCGGCAGGGGCACGGCCAGCACCAGGGCCGCGGCGCCGGCACCAAGCCAGCGGCGGCGGGCAGGATCGAAGCGGGATGCCTTGGCGTTCATCGCAAATCCTCCGCAGTAGACACGACCACCCGTCCCGTACGTCATACGGGCCGCTGGGATGACTCTAGGCGAAAAGCGACGGCCGTGCGTGGACGGCTAGCGGTCGTTGCGGATCGGACCGAATTCGGCCGGCACCCATGCATACCCGGCCGCATCGCGGCGCACATGGCCAAGGCCCGGGAAAGGCATATGCGCGCCCCCCACCCACAGCCGGCCCTTGGCGGCATCGGCCAGGATGCGCTGGCGCGTGATCACGGCCTGTTTGCTGTCCACGTCAAACTCGATCGCCACTTGCGGGCGGCGGAACTGCACCGCATGGCTGTGCACGATGTCGCCCCACAGCAGCAGGCTGTCCTTGCCCGAGGTGAACAGGTAGCCACTGTGGCCCGGAGTATGGCCATTGGCCGGCACCGCGCGCACACCGGAAACGGGCTCGACACCGGCGCCGCCGTTGAAGGGCCGGAAGCGCTGCGCCGCCTGGTACGGCGCGACCGCGGCGCGCGCCATGGCGAACAGGCCCTGCGCCTCCTTCGGCGCGGCGGCGGCATTGGCTTCGCTGAGCCAGTAGTCGGCATCGGCCTTGTCGACATAGACGGTTGCGTTCGGGAAGGCCGCCTTGCCGTTGGCGGCCAGGCCGCAGGCGTGGTCGCCGTGCAGGTGGGTCAGCAGCACGGTGTCGATCTGTTCCGGCGCGTAGCCCGCCGCGCGCAGGTTTTCGCCGATGCGCCCGAGCGTGGGCCCGAAGCAGGCTGCCGCGCCCGTATCGACCAGCACCAGGTGGCTGCCGGTATGGATCAGGTAGGCGTTGACCGCGGTCTGCATGCCTGGCGTCGATTCGACGAACACCCGCGCCAGCAGGCTCTGCACCTCGCGCGCGCTGGTGTACCTGAGGATCTTCGGGTCCAGGTCGATGTAGCCGTCATAGAGCGCCGTGACCTCGAGCTGGCCGACCATCATGCGGTAGTAGCCCGGCACCTGGGTCTTCTGCTGCGCCGGCGGCGTGGCGGTCTGCGCAGTGGCGATGGCGGGAAGCACGGCGGCCCCCATGGTGACGGCGATGGCGGCACGGAATACGGCCTGGCGCAGCCCCGGGGGACGGCCGGGATGTAAGGTTGCATGGCACACCACGGACTGCTGCTTCATATCCTGTTCCTGTTCTGGTTGGTATTGTCGAGGAGTAGGCCGGAGCGGCAAGGCCGCGCGGCCAGGCATATCTTAGCCGGCCCTTGTCCATCAAGGCCGCAAGCACCAAAGCGTACCTACTTCTGCGTAAAAAACGGGGCCGTTTGGCCCCGTTTTCCATGCATGGGAGCTTGCGCTGCCCTGCGTTCACTCCGGCTGGATATTCGCCGCCTTGATGATGCGTCCCCACTTGCCGGACTCTTGCAACTGGAACTTCGCCAGCTCCGCGGGCGTGCTGGTGAACACCTCAGTGCCGGTCGACTTGTAGAAGCCAGCCGCGCTATCGCCGCGCGCGGCCTTGACCATCATCGCATTGAGCTTCGCCACCACCGGCTGCGGCGTGCCGGCGGGCGCATAGGCCGCGAACCAGTAGCTCATCTCGTAGCCCTTGACGCCGGCTTCGTCGATGGTGGGCACGTCCGGCGCCAGCGGCGAGCGCGTCTTGCCCGACACCCCCAGCGCGCGCAGCTTGCCGCTCTTGACCTGCGGCAGGCCGGTGGCCGTGTCCGTGATCATCATCTGGATCTGGTTGCCGAGCAGGTCGGTGATGGCCAGCGGGTTGCTCTTGTACGGCACGTGCAGCAACTCCACATGCGCCATCTGCTGGAACAGCTCGCCGGCAATGCGCGACGACGAGCTGCCGCTGCCGAAGCTGAGCTTGCCCGGCTGCTGTTTTGCCAGCGCGATGAACTCGCCCACGGTCTTGGCCGGCACCTGCGGGTTGACCACCATGATCTGGCCGCCGCGGCCCAGCGCGGTGATCGGCGCGTAGTCCTTGACCGGGTCGTAGGGCAGCTTCTTGAACAGGTGCTCGTTGGCCGCATGCGTGGTGTTGGTGCTGATCAGCACGGTGTAGCCGTCCGGCGCGGCCTTGGCCACGTCCGACGCGGCGATGAAGCCATTCGCGCCCGGCTTGTTGTCGACCACCACGGTGACCTTGCTGTCCACGGTGATGGCCTGGCCAATGGCACGCGCCAGCTGGTCGGTGGCGCTGCCGGCGGCGAACGGCACCACGAAGCGAATCGGTTTGTCCGGGAACTCGGCCCAGGCCTGCCCCGCGGGCAGGATCAGCGCAAGCGCGGCGACGGCCAGTGGCTTGAGAAATGGGTACATCGTGGTCTCCTGTAGAAGTCGTTGTCGGTGTGAAGCGGTGGATCAGTGGCTAGCAGCGGTGCCGGACACGAGCCGCGGCGGCACGGGGATCTCAAGCTGCAGCAGGCGGAACGACAGCGCCTTGCCATGCGTGTCGAGGTTGAGCGCGTCGTTGACGCCGCCATCGAGCACGCCATCGAGGACGAAGTTCATCGCCTGCAGCGACGGCACCAGGTAGCGCGTGACGGCCGTGGGCCGGCGCTCGCGGAACAGCGCGCGCACGGCGTCCTCGGTCACGTGCTCGACCAGGTGGTCGTAGTCGCGCGCGTCGTAGGCGATCACGCTGATGTTGGAACGGTTGCCCTTGTCGCCGGTGCGGCCGTGTGCGAACTGGTAGAGCGCGGCAGTGTCAGTCATGGTCGGACCTCCTCAGGCGATGAAGCTATGCGTGGCCGTCACGGCCTCGCGCGGTACCAGGCACGACACCGCATTCAGGCGCGCGCGCTGCGCGGTGCGCACGCCGCCGCCGCCGGCCGGGCCACAGGTATAGAGCGCATTGACCTCGCGCTGCAGGGCCTGCGCCACCGTCAGGTCGTCGTGCGCCAACGCGGCGCGCAGGCGCACGTCCTGCGCCGCTTGCTCATGCGGCTGGCGCTGGGCGAACATGGCGCCGCCATCGTCGGCCAGCACGCTGAGCACGCCGATCAGGTCGAAGCGGATGGGCGCGTCATGGCCCAGCAGCTGCATGCGCCGGCGCAGGATGTCGGCGGCCAGCCGCGCGCGGGCGGCGGCATTGGGGCCGGCGTACGAGATTTCGCCCTCGGCCAGCCAGCCGCCGTGGCTGAACACATTGGCCTTGAGCTGCGCCGGGCGGGGATGGCCGCGCACATTGCGCACCGCCACACGGTCGGGGGCCAGTTGCGTGACCGTGACCGTACCAATATCTGCGACCACGTCAGGCGTCAGGTACGCGGCCGGATCGTGGACCTCGTACAGCAGCTGCTCCTTGACCGTGCGCAGGTCGACGCAGCCGCCGGTGCCGGCGGCCTTGAAGATCTCGATGCCGCCGTCCTCGGCCAGCTGCGCGATCGGGAAGCCCACCGCATGCACATCGGGTACGTCCTTCATGCCGGGATCGGCAAAGTAGCCGCCGCTGACCTGCGCCCCGCATTCAAGCAGGTGGCCGGCCATGGTCGCGGCGGCCAGGCGGTCCCAGTCGTCCCACGACCAGCCAAAGTGCGCCATCGCCGGCCCCACGGCCAGCGCCGGATCGGCCACGCGTCCGCACACCACCACCTGGGCGCCGGCGGAGATCGCCTCGGCGATGCCTTGCGCGCCGATATAGGCGTTGGCGCAGACGAAGCGATCGGCGTCGAATGCATCGCCAAGAATGCCGTGCAAGCGCGCGCGTCCCGCATCGTCGGACAGGTCATCGCCCTCCACTACCGCAACACGCGGCGCGGGCAGGCACAGTTCCTGCGCCAGCTGCAGCACGCGCCGCGCCGCGGCGCGCGGATTGGCGGCGCCGAAATTGCCGACGATGGGAATGCGGTGTTGCAGGCACAGGCCCAGCACCGGCACCAGCAGCGCATCGAGCAGCGGCTCGTAGCCCTGCGCGGGATCGTTGCGCCGCGCCAGCTGCGCCAGCGCGAGTGTGCGCTCGGCCAGGGTCTCGAAGATCAGCGCGGCCGGCTGGCCGGAGGCAATCAGCGTGCGCACCACCGGCAGCGCGGCATCGGTGCGGTCGCCGGAGAAGCCGGCGCCGGAGCCGATCAGCAAGGGAGCAGTCATGGTCGGGGGCAGGTCGTTGGTGGGGTCGATCCCATTCTAGGGCTGGTACGTCCAGCCAAAAAACGGATTATTTGGATTAATCTATCGACTTAGTGGATAAATCCGCCAGCCCATGAACCTCTCGGTCAAGCACCTGCGCGCCTTCGTGGCGCTGGCCACCTACCGCAACTTCACGCGCGCGGCGCGCGCCTGCCACCTGTCGCAATCGGCCTTCAGCGCGCTGGTGCAGACACTGGAGGAACAAGCCGGCAGCCGGCTGTTCGAACGCACCACGCGGCATGTGGAGCTGAGCAGCGACGGCGTGCGCTTCGAGCAGACTGCGCGCCGGCTGCTGGCCGATTTCGAAACCGCGTTCGAGGACCTGCGCGCGCACGCCGAGCGGCGCAAGGGGCGGGTGTCGATCGCGGCGCTGCCGTCGCTGGCCGGCGGCGACTTGCCGCCGCTGCTGGCGCAGTTCCGCGCGCTGTATCCGGGCATCGCGCTGGAGCTGTTCGACCAGCTCGCCGACGGCTGCATCGAACTGGTCCGCCAGGGCCGCGCCGACTTTGCGCTGGCCCCGGCACCGGCCCAGGACGAAGACCTGCGCGTGGAGCCGCTGGTGCGCGACACCTTCCACCTGGTGTGCCCGGCGGACCATGCGCTGGCGCGCAAGCGCCGCATCACGCCGCAGATGCTGGCGGGCCTGCCGTTTATCCAGCTGTCGCGCACGACCAGCGTGCGCCAGCACCTGGACGCCGCGCTGCATCCGTTGCGCCTGACCAGCGTGATGGAGGTGGAGCACCTGGCGACGGTGGCGGCGCTGGTGCAGGCGGGGCTGGGCGTGAGCGCGGTGCCGTCGCTGGCGCTGTTTCAGTTCCGGCGCGAGGGGCTGGCGATCCGGCCACTGCAGCTGCCGTCGCTGGTGCGCGATATCTGCCTGGTGCGGCTCAAGGACCGCGGCGACTCGGCCGCTGCAGCCGCGATGATCGACTGCCTGCAGGCGTTCTACCGCGGCGGCAAGCCGCCCGCGCGGCGCTGAAAACCCGCCAGGAGCGGCACGCAGAATTGGGTACGCCTTGCCGCCGACGACGGCTCAGAAGTGCCCGAGATAGCCGCCGTCCACGGCCAGCACCTGCCCGGTGACATAGGACGCGGCCGGCGACGCCAGGAACACCACCGCCCCCGCCACTTCCTCCGGCTGGCCCCAGCGGCCCAGCGAGGTGCGCTGGCGCAGCCACTCGGCCACGCTCTCGTCCTCGACCATGGGCTGGTTGGGCTCGGTAGCGAAGTAGCCCGGGGCGATCGCATTGACGGTGACGCCGTGCCGCCCCAGGTCGGCCGCCATGGCGCGCGTGAGCGCATCCAGGCCGCCCTTGGTGGCGGGGTAGAGCACGTCGCCGGCACGCGCGACCTGGCCCGCAATCGAGCTCACATTGACGATGCGCCCGTAATCGCCGCCGCGCATGCGCTGCGCGGCGAGCCGGCACAGCGCGTAGGGCGCCACCAGGTTGGTCTCGAGCATGGCGCGCAGGTCGCCGGCATCGAGCTGCGCCATGGTGCTGCGGTTGCGCGCGCCGGCATTGTTGACGAGGATGTCGAGCCGGCCATGGGCGGCGTCGATGCGGTCGAACGCGGCAGCCACGGCGGCTTCATCGGTGATATCGAGCACCAGCGCCTCGGCGCTGCCGCCGCGCGCGGCCAGCGCGGCGACGGCCGCTTGCACGCGCTGCGCATTGCGCGCCACCACCAGCACATGGGCGCCGGCGTCGGCCAGCCCGGCGGCAATCGCCAGGCCCAGGCCCTGCGCGCCGCCGGTAACCAGCGCCACGCGGCCGTGCAGCGAGAACGGGGTACGGAAATCGGGGGAGAGGGTAGGAGTAGCCATGCGGGGGACTATACCGCAGCCCCCCTATCCGCGGCTTTCAGCGGATCAGCTTGCCGGTGGACGAGACGATCGACATTTCCACGAACGACGAGCCGGTATGGCGCTCGGCGCTGTAGCTGATCAGGATGCCGCCAAGGTCGTAGTCGCGCATGCCTTCCAGCGCCGTGACCAGGCGCTCGCGCGTCAGGTCGGGGCCGGCGCGGCGCAGCCCTTCGACCAGCACCTTGGCCGACATGAAGCCCTCCATGCCGGCGTTGGACGGCTCCACGCCCTGCTGCTTGGCCAGGCTGCGGTATTCGCTGGCCAGCGTCATCTGGCTGGAGTTGGTGCCCGGCACCACCTGCGTGATGATCAGCCCGCGCGCATCGTCGCCCAGTTCACGGATAAAGGAATCGGCGGCGTTGTTGGACAGCGTGACGAACTGTGCCTCGCTGCCTGCGCGGCGCAGCTCGCGGATGATGCGCGCCGCCTCGGAGCCCGAGCCGATCACCAGTACCGCCTGCGGGTTGGCCTTGTTCATGGCGGCCACGCTCTGGGTGATATCGCCCATGGGCCGGGCAAAGCTTGCCGTCGCCGCCGGCTGCACCCCACGCGCCTGCAGCGCGGCGCTGTAGCCTTCGAGCACGTCCCGGCCAAAACCGTCGTTGGCGTAGAAGATGCCGATGCGGCTCATGCCCGAGGTGGCCAGGTGGTTGATCGCGCGCGCCACCTCGTCCTGGTACTTGGCGCGCACATTGAACACGTAGCGGTTGACCGGCCGGTGCAGCGTGATGGCGCCGGTCAGCGGCGCCACCAGCGGCACCTTCTGCGCGGCGATGATGGGCAGGATGCTTTCGTTCTGCGGCGTGCCGCGCACCATGAAGAGCGCGAACACCTTGTCCTCGTCGATCAGCTTGCGCACATTGTCGGGCGTGCGCTTGGCATCGAAGCCGTCATCGTGGGTCACCAGCTCGATGCGCCGCCCGGCCACGCCGCCGCTGGCGTTGATGGTGCGCAGGTACACCTGCGCGCCGGCGATCTGCTCCTTGACCGAACCGGCCACCGGACCGGTGACGCCGGCCGACTGGCCGATGCGGATGGTGTTGCGGGTCACGCCCGGTTCCGCCAGGGCCGTCTGTGCGGCCCATCCCAGCGTGGCGGCCAGCATGCCGCACGCGATCCATTTCGCTTTCATTGTCTCGACCCCTTGCGCCTGTGCGGCTGTCCTTCATTGTGTATGGCGGCGCGGCATGCACGGCCGCGCGCCGTTACGCAAGTTACCGCATGCGTCTCATGGGGGCAAACCGGGAAAGATCGGAGTGTTGCAGCGGCATCACACCGGAACCGCGAAGGCGGTTCCGGTGCGAGCCGGGGCGCGCTAAAGGATGCGCGTCAGGGCGCGCCGCAAGGGCGCGCGGAAAGACATGCGACCGCGTTGAACGACAATAAGCGACGATACGCCGACGGCTCAGGGGAAAGCCGGCACAGCCGGGTCCAACCCCGCAAAGCTGGCTTCCGGATGCGCGTTCGCGAGCAGGGTTTCGATTTCCTCGACACGGCTGCGCGGCACGTCGACCATCAGCAGGATCTTGCCGGCCTCGATGTCCTTCTCGAATGCACGCAGCCGGCTGTTGGGTGCCGAACTGCCGATCATGCTCGAGGCCCACGCGCCAAACACCGCGCCCAGCACCGCCAGCACGCCGACGAGGCCCCACTGCGGGGTGTCGCTGACGATCGGGAACATCGCCACCACGACGCCGGCCACGACGCCCACGCCGCCGCCGACCATCAAGCCCATCTCGGCGGCATGCACGATGTCGGAGGTCTGGAACAGGTTGGCTTCATGCAGGCCGGTCATGTCGGAGCCGTCGCGCGCCACGAAGTGGATGTGGCGGTTCTCGAGCCGGGCAAGCAGCAGGTCGTCCATGGTGCGACGGGCACTCGCCAGGTCGGGCAACAACCAGAAGATGCGTTTGCGCATGTCTCTCTCCTTTTTCAGGCCGCACCGCCGGTGAGTTTGAGCCTGGTCAGAAAGTACCGCTGGCGGCGCGGGGTTATTTCTTTGTACGCCGTTCAAGGGGCCAGCGCAAGGCGCGTTTCCGTGCCTGCACACCCTCGCCGCGGATGTGATGCGCACGTGCCCCCGCACATGCGGGGCACGCGTCACGTCAGGCGGAAATTCGCAGCAAAGCGCGTCAGAAAGTGATTGGCAGGCGCAGGTTCACCTGCAGGTCGGGGGTGTCGCGCGTCAGCCCCGCACCCACTGAAAGGTTCACCGTGTAGCGGTTGTTGAAGCGGTACGAATAGCCCACCAGCAAGGTGCCCTGGGTCACGCGCACCGAGCCCGGCACGGTCTGGCCGTTCTGCTTGGTCGGCCAGATGATGGCCTGGTCATAGCCGATGCTGAACGACGCCTTCTCATTGAGCGACAGGCCCATGCCGAAGCTGAACTCGAAAATGTCGCCGGGGGCGATCTTGCCGAGATTCTCCTTCTCGCCGTTCAGCACGGTGCGGCTCACGTTGTCGCGCGCAAAGTTGTGCAGGTAGCTGAAGGTGCCGAAGAACACCGCCGGGTCGGTCGGCAGCAGCCAGGTGATGCCGGGCTGGATCGCCTGGAAGCCGGTGCCGGTGGGCAACCCGAGCGGCAGGCCGGTGCCGGTGGCATTGCCCACGCAGCGCGTCACGCAGTCGGTCACGACCTCGAACGGGTCGGTGCCGGTATTGGACTTGTAGCGCAGCCAGCCGACGAAGTACGGAATCTTCTCGTTGCCGTAGTTGAGCTGGTAGCGCACCGTCGCCTCGACGTCGCCGATACCGCTGCCGCTCGCATTGAACACGCGGTCGACGGCCGTGCCGGTGAAGACCTCGCGGCTGACTGTCTGGCCCGATGAGTGCACGTAAGGCACCTTGGCTTCGATTTCCAGCCGCTTGGTCAGGCCGTAGCGAAACGCTACCGACGGGATGTAGGTCGAGGTCTTGACTTCGCGCACATCGACCAGGCCGATCAGGATGGCCGGGATGACCGTGTAGCCGACCAGCGCGACGCGGTTATTGGACGAATAGCCGTACTGGAAGCCGGGCTCGATCACCAGCTTGCCCTGGGCGGTCAGCACGCCGGGCTGGTCGATGATCGGCGCGATCTCAGGCGGACGGCGGTCTTCCTCCGGCGGGCGGCCCACGGGTTCTTCCAGGGCCACGGTCTGCCGGTCGGCGGACTCGCCCGCCTGCGGACCCTGGGCCATGTCCTGCGGTGGCTGGAGAATGATCTGCTGCGGGTTGTTGACCGCGTTGGGCGCTGACTGGGTGGCGCTGGCAGCGGCCGCCGCGGTAGCGGCGTTGGTGGCATTGTCGGACGGCGACACGCCTGGCCCCGCGCGCTGGCCGCCGCGCTTGTTGGCCAGCACCTCGGTGCCGATCACGTTACGCAGTTCGCGGATCAGCGCCTCCTGTTCGGCCAGCGCCCGCTTCATGGCGTCGAGCTGGGTGGCCTGTTCGGCAAGCTCCTTCTGCAGTGCTTCCAGTCCGGCTGCGGGTGGTCCCGCATCCGGCGGCGTCTGGGCCTGCGCCAGGCCGCCGAGCAACAGTAACGTCGAGCATCCCGCATTGCGAATGCCCTGCATCGACCGCTTCTTCATGACGTCTTCCTCCCCCGGGACGGCAGGCTGTTCTTGCAGGAGCCTGCGACCTGTACTGCCCGATGCCTCGCTACGACTACCTCATGCTTGCGGCCCGCATCAGCGCGTTGTTCAGCGTGGTGTTGGCCAACTGCGACCGGAATGCCTGCAGCGTATTTACGCTTGCGTCGATTGTCATCAGGCTCCGGATGCTCTGGTTGTTCAAGGTGTTCTGGATCACGGTCGTTGGCGTCCCCGCCAGCGATCCCACCGATGCCGCATTGCCCGGGCCGTTCTGGATCACGTTCAACAGCCCATTGCTCACGACCTGACCGGTGGCCGTATTCACCACCGCCGCCGGCAAGCCCGCCGCACCGCTGGCGCCCGAACCGGCCCCGGACGTGCCGGTGCTGCTGGCCGAGGCGCCATTGGCCGCCGAGGTGGCGCTCCCATCCGAACCGGCCGCGCCCGCCGCCGCCAGCGCGTTGGCGACCGCCGCATTGGTGCTGGCAACGATGGCCGGGCCCAGCGTCGAGGCAAGCCGCGCAGCCTGGTCGGCGGTGATACGGCTGACATCGGGGATGTTAATGCTGGTGGCAACCACCAGGGCCCCGTTGATGTACACCGCGCGTTCGATACCGAACGAAACCTGCAGGCCCGGCACTTCGAAGCCGCCCCGCATGTCGTCGAGTTTTTCGTGTGCTACCGGTTTCCAGCCGGCCATGCTGCCGCGTGCGGCAGCCAGAGGGTTTTGGTCCTGCCCGTCGCTCGAGGGCATGGCCCCCTGCAATGGAAGCGCCGACGCGTCGAGGGCGTCGGGCTGTGGCAGCATGGTGGCCTGCGCCGTGCCGGCACAGGCCAAACCGGCCCCGAGCAGCATCGCCGCGGCCGCATGACCGGCGCTGCGAGGGGCTGCTGGGGTCGGGAAGGAAGTCTGCAACATGATGCGTTCCTCAAAAATCGCCCGCGCCATGCTTGGGCATGACGGTGAAGAACAAGCTATCCCGGTTGACTCCCATCCAGTAAGGACCGCTCGGCGCAACGCGCCAGTCGGCTGCAAGGTTGAACCGCGCCCGTTCGGTGCGGTTATGGATCACGAACAGCAGCTGGCTGTCCCAGATCTGCTCGAAATGCTCGCGTGACATCGCGCGCGTGCCGCGTGCGGGATCGCCGATCAGCACGCGGTCGCCCTTCACGCCCTTGACCACCACGAAATGGTGGTAACCATTCTCCACGATCAGCACGATGGCCGGCACCTGCGTCTCTTCCAGCTTGGACAGTGGCAGCTCGTAGCCGTCGGCCTCATAGCCGAGCGCTCCCAGGAAGCGCTTCATGTCGAGCAGCGAGAACCCCTCGGCGCGGATCTTCTGCTGGTCGCCGTTGAGGTACATGTTCTGGAAGACCGTAGCCTCGTTCATCGGATGGCCATACTGGTAGCTCAGCAGCGTGGCCACCGCGGCCGAGCCGCAGCTGAAGTCGAACTGCTGCCGGATCGTGGACTTGAAGCGAGCCTCGCGCACGCTCGTGACCCGGACGTTGTAGGATTCGCCGACCGGCCCGTATATCAGGGTGTCGGCAGCCTGGGCACATGGAACGCCCCCCGCGGCCAGCAAGAACGGTACAGACGCCCACAGGTTTCGCAGCGGCTTCATTGCTTGAACTGGACGTTGACGATAGTGGCGTTCTGGATCAGTACGTTGGAGCCCGAGTTCTGGATCGCGGTGGGAATCCCTGCCGCATTCGAGAAGGCCCCGTCCGCGATGTTGTTGGTGCCGGACAGAATATTGACCGCGGCGTTGTCGGCCACGGTACCGTGCAGGCGCATATCGTTGACCGTGATCTCGGCGCCGCCACGGATGTCATCCAGTTTAGACACGGGTACGGCTTTCGCCACCCCTCCGAACAAGGAAGTTGCGGCCGCCGGCTGCGCGGTGGTGGTTGCCGCCGTGTCCGGCGCCGTGCCAGAGGCAGCGCGCGCCGCGGTCATGGTGGCGTCCAGCCCTGGCGGCTCGGCGTGTGCCTGCAGCACTGGCCAGGCGAGTAAGACCGTCGCGAATGCCCCGACGGCGAAGCGGGCCGATTGCATGATGTCGTCTCCCCTTGCCTGCGGGCCGTCCCCATCCGGGCGGCTGCACGGCAATCAGGCTTGCTTAGGCATGACAGGACCCGCGCGCCCGCACACAGGATGCGGGCGCCGGTCCTGCCGGCATGAGTGCGAGCTGCCGGTCCGCCCCGGGCACAAGGCCCGGGCCGGACCGTGGCTGCGCGCCTTACCGGCTGCCGCCGACCTGCAAGTTGGCCTGTACGTTCACGCTTTGCTGCACCAGCGAAGCAGCGCCGCTGTTCTGGTTGGCCATCATGATGCCCGCCGCCGTCTGACCAACGCTGGTCATGGTGTTGGACATATTGAAGGTGCCCGCGTCGACAAGGTTGTAGCCGCCAGCACCACCCGCGCCGCCGACTGCGCCGTTACCGGTGCCGCCAGTGCCGCCATTGCCGGTGCCGCCCGCGCCGCCGGCTCCGCCAGCAGCACCCACCGCACCGTTGCCAGCCGTGGAGCTGCCGTTGGATGCCGAGCTCGTTGCGCTGCCGTTCGAGGCCGAACCGCCAGCACCACCCGCGCCGCCAACGCTGGCTTGCGAGCCGCCTGCACCGCCAGTGCCGGTTGCCGCGCCCGCCGTTGCCGTCGAGGTCGCCGCGCCGCCCGCGCCACCGGCACCGCCGGGGCCACTGCCGGCACCGCCGTTTGCGCCTGCAGCCGCGGTTCCGGCACCGCCCGCACCGCCACTCGCGGTACCTGCGCCGCCCGAACCGGTGCCTGCACCAGCCGTGTTGGTACCGGTCGCGGCACCGCCTGCGCCGCCCGCGCCGCCAGTTGTGGCGTCGGCACCCGCACCGTTGGCATTGCCACTGCTGCCACCCGAACCACCGGCGGAGCCCGCAAAGCCGCCCAGGGCGCCGCTGGCACCCAGGCCACCACCGCCGATCGCGCCGGCACTGCCGCCACGGCCGCCTGCGCCGAGCGATGCGCTCAGAGCGCCGCCGCCCTTGCCATAGCCATCGCCGCCGCTGCCGCCCTTGCTCCCCGCTGCGGAGAGCGCGCTGCCGCCACGTGCCTTGCCGTCACCGCCATCGCCGGCCCAGCCAATCGCCTTGCCGCCGTTGCCGCCATCACCAGCCTGGGCGCCGTAGTTGGTAGCGGAGCCATTGGTTGCGCTGCCGTTGGTAGCATTGCCACCGGAGCCGCCGCTGCCGCCGCCGCCGCCGTTGCCGCCATTGCCGCCGCGCCCGCCTTCGCCGGTACCGCCATAGCCGTTGCCGCCCCGACCGCCGGCTGCACCATTGGCGTTACCCCAGTTATTGGCATAGTTGCCGATCGGGCCAATGCTGTTGTTGGAAACCGTGCCGTTCAGCTTGCTGATGGCCAGTGCCTTGCTGGTGTTGAAGGCGTTGTTGACGCTGGAGGTGGCGCTGCCACCGTTGGCGCCTGCGTTGCCTACGCCATGGTCAAAGTCGATCTTGCTCTTGTTGTGCGAGTTGGTCGTGGTCTTGGTCTTGGTGGTGACCTTCGTGTTGGTGCTGCTGTCATTGGCCTGCACTGCGGTCGAATATTCGTTCGCCGCTGCACCGCTGCCACTCTGCGTCGAGGTGGCTGTCGCCGTCTGGTTGTTGTTGCCATCCCAGACCTTGTGATTATTGTTGGTCGGATTTGCCCATGCCTGCCCGCCAAATGCGAGCGCGATGGCCGACGCAAGAAGTGTCTTTTTCATACAAAGCTCCCAGGAGAATTGCACAGTGTCACAGCGGCTCAGCCTCTGGCCGGCGCTCTTGCGAGGAACAACGGCTGGAGGTTCAGGTCCGGCACCCAGCCAAACCAGACTCCCCCTGCGCATATTCGGTGCCAGCTTCGCCACCTGCGGCGCCAACTCCTTGTATTACAAGGCCTGCCCGGCACCCTGACGGGAACTTTCCGCGGCTTTGCGCGACCACTACCGCCCTCGCCGCTGTGCACGGCAGACGACATGTCACATCGCTGTGACACGGCCACTCCCAGCCCACCTGAGGGGGGTCCGGGGTGGTCGGAAAACGCTTTATTTTTCAATACCTTATGCAGGCAGTCAGGACTTACCCGAGGCGCGACCTTACGTATCGGGACTGAAACACGACACCGAGGGTGCCGTCACCGCCGCCCGTGCGGGGCATCCCACATTGCAGCAGCGGCGCCCCGATGTCATGTTCTCGCCGCCCGGCGCAAACCCGCTCCACCGCACCGGCGTTGTCCGCCCCTTCACCGCATGCAGCGGCGCCAAACCGACTTCACCCGCACTGGCGCAATCAGCCAAGGGGCCTTGGCGGAAACGGGATGCGTCGCTGCAACACTGCGCCGGCGGCGTTGTCCCGCAAGCGCCACTGCGGCTAACCATGCTAGGCTCTATGTCTGATTTAAAGTACATTAGAGGCATTACAGACTTGTCATCTCTCCGCAAGGGAAACCATGAGTGAAGCCGTCGTTCCCCTGTATCACCAGATTTACGTGGTATTGCGCCAGCAGATCGTGGAAGGCCGCTTCGGCCAGGGCCCCTTGCCGGGCGAGATCGACCTGGCCAAGCAGTTCCACGCCTCGCGCGTGACCATGCGGCGCGTGTTCGACCGCCTGGTGCAAGAAGGCCTGGTGCGCCGCCACCGCGGGCTTGGCACCTTCGTCAACCCGCATCCGGTGCGCCCGGCGACGGCGGCCGGCGAGGAACGCGGCACCAGCCTGCTCGACAACATCATCGACATGGGCCAGAAGACGTCGGTGAAGGTGATCTCGATCGACGAAGTCCATGCCACGCCCGATGTGGCCGAATCGCTGCAGATCGAGCCGGGCGATCCGGTGGTGAAGATCGTGCGCGTGCGCCACTACCGCAACCGGCCGCTGTCGCATATCACGGTCTACCTGCCCGCCGACCTGGGCCGGCCGATCACGCGCCAGTCCCTGGAAGAGCGGCCGGTGCTGCGGCTGCTGGAGGCCGGCGGCGTGAAGCTGGGCCGTGCCAGCCAGGTGCTGTCCGCGCGCCTGGCCGACGTGGTGGTGGCGCCGCTGCTGGACGTGCCGGTAGGCGGCGCGCTGCTGGCGGTGCGCCGCGTGGTCAAGGACGCGGCCGGGCGCCCGGTCCAGTTGCTGCTCGGCCAGTACCGCCCGGACCGCTATGAATACCGCATGGAGTTGTCGCCGGCCGGCGTCGACAGCGCCAACGTCTGGGTGGAAAGCGAAACCCGCCCGGGCCTGCGCGACTGACCCCGCGGACCGCCGCCGACTTCCCGCAGGCGGCGCAGCCAGGGATGCGCCACGTAACGTTCCGGGCGATACTGCGCATCTCTGATCACATCAAGCGAGGAGCCGTCGCCATGCCCGTGTTCTGCCTGGTCCCGTCCAGCCCGACCCGTCTGCCTTCGATCCCCCGCCGCGCCGCAGTGCAGCGCCTGGCCATGGCCAGCCTGGCCGTGTGCGCGCTGGCCCTGCCGCTGTCCGCCGCGGCCCAGGGGCAACCCCAGGTGGCCGGCGGCAAGCCGATCCGGATCCTGGTGGGCGCGCCCGCCGGCGGCACCACCGACACGCTGGCGCGCACCATCGCCCAGGAAATGTCCCAGGAGCTCGGCCAGCCGGTGGTGGTCGAGAACCGCCCCGGCGCCGGCGGCAATATCGCCGCCGACCTGGTCGCCAAAAGCGCGCCGGACGGCAGCACGCTGCTGATGAGCTTCACCAGCCACACCATCAACGCCACCCTGTACAAGAAGCTGCCGTTCGACCCGGTGCAGGACTTCACCCCGATCACGCTGGTGGCCACCGTGCCGAGCGTGCTGGTGGCCACGCCTAAGCTGGCGGCCAGCAATGTGCCCGAGCTGATCCGCCTGGCGCGTTCCGAACCGGGCAAGCTGAACTTTGCCATCGGCTCGGTGGGGTCGTCGCTGCATATGGCCGGCGACATGTTCAAGATGATGACCGGCACCTATATCGTCAACATTCCGTACAAGGGCACCTCGCCCGCGCTCACCGACGTGCTGGCGGGCCAGTGCGACCTGATGTTCGCCAGCACCATCAACGTGCTGCCGCATGTGCGCGCGGGCAAGCTCAAGGTGCTGGGCGTGACCAGCCCCGCGGCCCTGCCGCAGTTCCCGGGCGCGGCGCCGATCGGCGCCACCGTGAAGGGCTTTGAATCGAGCGCGTGGTTCGGCCTGTTCGGTCCGGCCGGCATGCCGCACGAAGTCACGCAGGCGCTGTACCAGGCCGCGCGCAAGGGGCTGGAAACGCCCGCGGTGCGCAAGCGCCTGGAGAACGACGGGGCGCAGCCGATGGGCACGCCGCCCGACGCCTTCGCCGCCTTCGTGAAGCAGGACGTCAGGCGCTGGGCCGCCGTGGTCAAGTATTCGGGAGCCTCGCCGGAATGAGCCACACTCCCGCCACGCTGGCGCAGAAACTGGTTGCGCGCGCCGCCGGGCTGGCGCATGCGGAGATCGGCACGGTGGTGATCTGCCGGGTCGACCTGGCGATGTCGCACGACTCCAGCGGCCCGCGCCGCGTGGCGCCGCTGTTGGAAGAGCTTGGCACCGGGGTCTGGGACCCGTCGCGCTATGTGGTGGTGACCGACCATTTCGTGCCGGGCGGCGATGCCCAGGCCGAGTCGATTCTGCGCTTCACGCGCGACTGGACGCGCCAGTCCGGCGCCCACTTCATCGACGCCGAAGGCATCTGCCATGTGGTGCTGCCCGAGCGCGGCCATGTGCTGCCGGGCCGCCTGATTGTCGGCGGCGACAGCCACAGCCCCACCGGCGGTGCCTTCGGCGCCTATATGTTCGGCGTGGGCGCGACTGAGATGGCCGGCGTGCTGGCCACCGGCGAGATCTGGCTGCGCGTGCCCAATACCATCCGGCTGCAATGGGACGGCCAGCTTGCAGCGGGCGTCTGCGCCAAGGACATGATGCTGTTCCTGTGCGCGACGCTCGGCATGGGCGGCGGCCGCTATGAGGCGCTGGAGTACACCGGCAGCGCCGTCGCCGCGCTGCCGATGCAGGAGCGCATGACGCTGGCCAACATGAGCGCCGAGCTGGGCGCGCAGACCGGCCTGGTGGCGCCCGACGCGGTCACGCTCGGCTGGCTGGCCGAGGCCGGCGTGCCGGCGCAGACGCTGGCCGCAATCGACCTGGCCCACTGGCGCACGGACCCCGATGCGCCGGTGCTGGCCACACACCGCTTCGACGCCGCGGCACTGGTGCCGCAGGTGGCGGCGCCGCACTCTCCGGCCAACAGCGCGCCGGTAGACCAGGCCGCCGGCGAGCCCGTGCAGATCGCCTACCTGGGTGCCTGCACTGGCGCCAAGCTGGAAGACCTGCGCATGGCCGCGCGCGTGCTGCGCAGGCGCCGCGTGGCAGCGGGCGTGACCCTGCAGGTGGCGCCGGCCTCGCGCCGCGACCAGCTGCTGGCCGAGCAGGAGGGCACGCTTGGCATCCTGACCGACGCCGGCGCCACGCTGCTGCCCAACGCCTGCGGCGCCTGCGCCGGCTATGGCGCGGCGCGCTTCCCGGCGGGCAGCCGCGCGATTGCGTCGACGGCGCGCAACTTCTCCGGGCGCATGGGCGATGCCGGCAGCGCGGTGTGGCTGGGCTCGCCGATGACCGTGGCCGCCAGCGCCGTCACCGGCCGCATTACCGATCCGCGCACCCTGCTGGAGTAACGCTGCGGACCTGACTTCGTGCCCGCCTGGCGGGACAGACTTCTTGCATGACCCCTGCTATCGCCCCCGACCCCACTGGCCGCCTCTGGCGCTTCGGCGACAACATCGACACCGATGCCATGGCCCCCGCCGTGCTGATGAAATCGCCGCTGCCCGTGCTGGCCCGGCATTGCCTGGCCTCGCTGCGCCCGGAGTTCCCCGGCAGCGTGCGCCCCGGCGACGTGCTGGTGGCGGGTGCCAACTTCGGCATCGGCTCCTCGCGCGAGCAGGCGCCGCAGGCGCTGCGCGCGCTCGGCGTGGGCGCCGTGGTGGCGCAGTCCTTCGGCGGGCTGTTCTATCGCAATGCCATCAACCTGGGCCTGCCGGTGCTGGTCTGCGCCGACACCTGCCGCCTGGCCGACGGCGCGCACGCGGTGCTGGACCTGGCGACGGCACAGCTGCGCCTGGACGACGGCAGCCTGGTCGCGTGCGAACCCATCCCCGACTTCCTGCGCGCGATCCTGGCCGCCGGCGGGCTGGTGCCGCACCTGAAGGCGCGCCTGGGCAAGGGCTGAGCGAACCTCAGCGCGCAGGCGGCGGCGCCGCCGCGCGCAGCAGGGCCAGCGCCTCTTCATCGCTGGTCTGGGAGAAATCCAGGTAGAAGGCGCCAACCGCGCCGAAGCTGGGGGGCGTGTTCAGGCAGATCACCTCGTCGGCCGCGGCCGACAGGCTGGCCAGCCCCTGCTCCGACCCCACCGGCGTGGCCGCCACCACCCGCGCCGCCCCGGCCATGCGCACGCCTTCAAGCGCGGCGCGCATGGTGGCGCCGGTGGCCACGCCGTCATCGACCACGATCACCGTGCGCCCGGCGCGCTCCGGCACCGGCGCACCGCCGCGATAGCGCCGCTGGCGCCGCGCGATCTCGTCGAGCTGGCGGCCGCGCTCGGCATCGAAGCTGCCGCTTTCCACGGCGCGGCGCGCCCAGGGATCGTCATTGACCACCGTGTGCGGGCCGCCGCCGCCGGCATCGCCCTCCACCACCGCGCCCAGCGCCAGCTCGGGATAGCCGGCAGCGCCGATCTTGCGCACCAGCAGCACGTCCAGCTGCGCGTCGAGCGCGCGCGCCACCTCGAACGCCACCGGCACCCCGCCGCGCGGCAGCGCCAGCACCAGCGCGGGCTGGCCCAGTTGTGCGGCGCCAAAACCCAGTTCGGCCAGGCGGCGGCCCAGGTACTGGCCAGCCTCGCGGCGATCGGTAAAGCATGGAGGCAACGACATGGCACGCTCCGGAAGGTCAGCGGCACTCAGGCCCGCGCTGCCCGCAAAGCAAGCGGCGCAGGCAACCCTCAGCCAATATAGACCCTGCCGCGGACGGCGTTGGCGCAAGTCGCCGGCGGCAGCCAGGCGCTCGCAACGCCGGGCAAGTCGCCCCGATTGGGCGCGATTGCGCAACAGTGTGTTCAGGCTGGGGTGGCTGACTGCGCCGCGCTGCAGCATTAGGATGGCTGCACGCGTTGACAACGCCGATCCGCAGTTGCCGGGTGCAGTGCCCGACCCTTGAGAATGAGCCTGACATGACTTCGCCATCCAACACCCGCGCCGAGCTTGCGCGCCCCGACCATCAGTCCGCCCCCGAAGCCGGCCCCCTGGCCGCGCCCGACATCCCGTTCGGCTCGCTGGAAGCCGCGGCAATGGCCGAGCTGCCATACACCTTCCGCCCGGCCGGCACCTGCACCCGCTACTACAACGAGTTCTTCGGCTGATCCGCGGGCGGCGCGCCCGACCCCATCACGGTCTCGCATAGCGCGGCCAGCCGCGCGGCCATGTCGCGCGCCGCGGCCGGCAGGTCCGGCTGCGCGTGCAGGCTGAGCTCGACGTCGGGCACCGCGGCGGGCCAGCCGCCGTCCTCCAGCACCTGGTGCTGAGCCGTGGCCAGGCGCCGCGGCAGCAGGGTGACGCCCAGGCCGTCGGCCACCGCGGCCAGGATGCTGGCCAGGCTGGCACTGACAAAGGCCACACGCCAGCGCCGTCCGCCGGCGTCGAGCGCGTGCGTCATCTCGCCGCGGTACAGCCCGCCCACCGGAAACGCCACCAGCGGCACCGGGTCGCGCGCCACCGCCGGACGGCTGCGGCTGTCGATCCAGCACAGCGGCTCGGGCCAGCTGGCCAGCCCCGGCGCCTGCCCGACCCGCTGCTTGACCAGCACCAGGTCCAGTTCCCGGTCCTGGAAGCGCTGCCACAGCTCATGGCTCATGCCACTGGTCACCTCCAGCCGCATGCCAGGCCAGTCATCGGCAAACCCGGCCAGCACCGGCGTCAGCGGCCGCGCGGCAAAGTCCTCGGGCACGCCGATGCGGATCTCGCCCTGGCCGGCGCTCTGGCGCAGCTGCCCCACCGCCTCGGCCATCAGCTGCTGCAGGCGGCGCGCGTAGCCCAGCAGGCGCTCGCCCTCGGGCGTGGTGGTGACATAGCGGCCGCCGCGGTCCAGCAGCACGCAGCCGAACTGGTCTTCCAGCCGGCGCACCTGCTGGCTGACCGTTGACTGAGTCAGGTGCACGCGCTGCGCGGCGCGGGTAAAACTGCCGCTTTCGGCCACGGCGACAAAGCTCTGCAGCAGTACGGGATCGAGGCGAGGGTCCTGCATGGCCGGTTATCCATTAGTTTCTCCACTGCCGGCGATTTCATCATTTAATTTCCCAATTACCAAGCCCCGGCGTACAGTTGCACGCTGCCCCGGCCCGCGTCCCACAACTGCCGGGCAAGCCCCACGAAGACCCATGCCGCCCGACTCGCGAGCATGCACTCACTTCTTTGCCAACCATGACCACTCACCAGGAATTCATGCGCGAGGCGGTTCGCCTTGCCGCGGCCAACCGTGACCGTGGCGCGCGCCCTTTCGGTGCCGTGCTGGTGCTCGACGGCGAGGCCGTCGCCACCGGCGTCAACGACATCGTCCACAGCCACGACCCCACCACCCATGCCGAGATGGAGGCGGTGCGCGCCGCCGCGCGCAAGCTGGGCCGCCCCGACCTGCGCGGCAGCGTGGTCTATGCCAGCGGCCACCCCTGCCCGATGTGCCTGGCGGCGATGACCATGGCCGGCGTGCAGGCGGTCTACTACGCCTTCGACAACCACGATGCCGCGCCCTACGGCATGTCGAGCGAGGCCGCCTACCAGGCACTGCGCCTGTCGCTGAACCCGCCGCCGCTGCCGCTCACGCGGGTGGCGGTCGACCTCTCTGCGGCGCAGCTCTACGGCCCGCGCTGGCTGGTGCTGGCCGCGGTCGCGGGCATCGGCCTGAACCTGCGGCCGTTCCTGACCGCGGTGGGGCCGCTGGCCCCGGCCATCCGCAGTGGCACCGGCCTGAGCTACCAGGGCATGGCCTGGCTGACCTTGCTGCCGATGCTGCTGATGGGCGCGGGCGCATTCTTCGGGCCGGCCATCCGCGAGCGGCTGGGTGCGCGCACCGCGGTGCTGGGCGCGCTGGCCTTGCTCGGTGCCGGCTGCGCGCTGCGGCTGGGCGTGGCGGACGGCACCTGGCTGATCGCCTCGGCCGCGCTGTGCGGGCTGGGCGTGGCCGTGGTGCAGGCCGCCTGCCCGGGCCTGGTCAAGCAGGAATTCCCGGGGCGCGTGGCGCCGGTGATGGGGCTGTACTCCGCCGCGCTGATGGGCGGCGGTGCGCTCGGCGCGCAGCTGTCGCCCTACGTGACGGCATTGGCCGGCAGCTGGCGCGATGCGCTGGCGCTGTGGGCCGTGCCTGCGCTGGCAGCATTGGCGCTGGCCTGGGTGGCATTGCCGCGCACCGCGGCGCGCGGCCCCGCGGTGCCGGCAAGCCGCCCGGCGAGGGCAACGCGCGCGCTGTTGCGGCGTCCGCGCACCTGGCTGCTGATGGCCTGCTTTGGCGTGATGAACGGCGGCTATGCGTCGCTGGTGGCGTGGCTCGCACCGTTCTACCAGGACCACGGCTGGAGCGCTTCGGCGAGCGGGTCGCTGGTGGCGCTGATGGCGGTGGCGCAGGCCGCCGCGGCGCTGCTGCTGCCGGTGCTGGCCGCGCGCAGCCTGGACCGCCGCGCCTGGATGGCGCTGGCACTGGTCATGCAGGTGGCGGGCTTCGGTGGACTGGCGCTGTGGCCCGACGCCGCGCCGCACGCGTGGGCCGTGATCGGCGGCGCCGGCCTCGGTGGCTGCTTTGCCTTATACCTGGTGGTGGCACTGGACCACCTGCCGGACCCCGACAGCGCCGGCGCGCTGAGCGCCCTGATGCAAGGCGGCGGCTTCCTGCTGGCGTCGCTGGCGCCCTGGATCACCGCCATGCTGCACGAACGCACCGGCGGCTTCGCCGCCGGCTGGTGGTACCACCTGGCCTGCGCCGCGCTGGTGGGCGTGCTGACCATGCGCCTGGATCCGGCGCGCTATGGCGTGTCGCTTGCGCTGCCGCCCGTGCGCGCGGTCGCCCATCAGTAAGTCTTGTAGGGCAGGAACTTGCCCGACATCTCGATGCGCACCCGGTCCCCGTTGGGATCGGGCTCGCGCTGCAGGTCCATGCGGAAGTCGATCGCGCTCATGATGCCGTCGCCAAACTCTTCATGGATCAGCGCCTTGAACGTGGTGCCGTACACGCTGATGAGTTCGTAGAAGCGGTAGATCAGCGGATCGGCCGGCACCTGCGTCGGCAGCGAGCCCTTGTACGGCACCTCGCGCAGCCAGGGCTCGGCCTCGGGCGGCAGCCCGAACAGCTCCATCACCGCGCGCGCGCCGGCGGCGTCGAATGCCATCTGGCCCAGGCACGCCGCGGTTGTCCATTCCTTGCTGCGGCCGACGCGTTCGGCCACCTGCGCCCAGGCAATGCCGCGGGTGACCTTGGCTTCGATGATGAGGTCGGTGACGTCGCTGCGGTTCATGCTGACTCCATGACAGTGGTAGGTTGGATGGAACCACTCGGACTGCCACGGCGGCAGGGTAGTCATACCACCCCGGCGTCAGCCCATGTCAGCGTGTCAGCGCGGGTTCGACGATGGCCGCGGCATCCGCGGGCGCCATCTCCTGCGGCAGCGCGAACAACGCCGCGGCGGGCGGCGACAGCCCCTGCAGCCATTGCAGGGCAAGCACGATGAGCATGACCGGCATGACGCCTCCTTCAAGCACACGAGGCCACTTCCGACTGGTATAGCCCATGGCGCAAGCTTCATGCCATTTCCGCCCCACCGATTTGCGCGACTGAACGCACCGTGATGGCGCCGCGACGCCACCAGTGCGCCCCCAACCGGGCCATGCCGAGGCATCGCGCACCGTTGCAGCGTACCCGTTTCTGCGTGCCCGGCCAGGCCGCCCACAAAGGGTGCGGCGCCTGCTCCGGGATCCGTTGCCTTGCGAGAATCATTTCCCGTGTAACGTCACATTACCTCCAACCCGGCACGCGCAGGCCACGCCATGGACCTGCCGCCATGCGCGCAACGCCTTGATACGCAAGGGCTTCCGGGATGCCGCGCGCCCGGTGCGGGGCTGCGCCCGCTGCAAAACCCCTTGTGAGACAGCCTTACAAGTGCAAGCACGCGCAGCGGGGCTGGCTCGCTACATTGAAGCCATGTCCAACGCGAACCCGCCAGGAGCCCATATGAAACGCGCCCTCTCGCTGCTGGTGCTGCTGTCCACCACGGCCGCACTGCTGTCCGCCTGCATCGTAGTGCCACCGCGCGGCGGCCCGCCGCCGCGCCACCACCACTACGACCGCTATTGACCGAGCCAGCGGCTTCGAACCGCTTCCAACCGCCCCAAGGAGAATCCACATGAAACGCCAGCTCCTGATTGCCGCAGCCGTCCTCGCCACGGGCGGCACCTTCGGACTGACCGCCCCCGCCGAGGCTCATCCGGTGGCGGTCGCCCACGGCTATGACCGTCCGCCCCCGCCGCCGCGCTATGAACCGCACCCCGCCGCGCGCCGCGGCCAGGTCTGGGTGCCGGGCCACTGGACCGCCACCGGCGGGCGCTACGACTGGCGCGCCGGCTACTGGAAGGCGCAGCGTCCAGGCTACCGTTATGTGCCCGAGCGCTGGGTGCGCGGTCCGCACGGCTGGGTCATGCGTCCCGGCCACTGGGCCCGCTGACGCCTGCGCGGACGAACCTGCCGGCCGGCCCCGGGCCCGCCACCCTGTCCTCCCGGCAGGCGGTGGCAAGTCCGGCGCAGGTCGGTGCAGCCGGCGCCGCAGCGCTCATCCCGAGGTGGGAGACGTCTCTCATCCAGAAGCACTAGGCCATGCGCCCGACCTGCCTGAAAATCAGGCAGGTCTATTTCGAAAACACATATGAAAGCGGCGTTTCATGATTGGAGCAATCCGCCGCAGATATATTACCGATACCCCACGATGGGGTTAAGAATACTACTTTCAGGGGGTACAGATAATGCTATCTGTTTCAATGCTGCAACCAAATTAAATCCCGATGTCACATCCGTGAAACCTCCTGGACCCCGCATCAGCGCGGCGTTTGCGGAACCTGGACCGGTGCGTTCGGATGATTTTTGAAAGGATTATGTATGTCCTTTCATTCCCACCCACACTCGTACCAGACCGGCTCGCTTGCATTCCATTCAACCAGCCCATAAGATGAATTTAAGCCGATTTAGGAGCGAGAATCTTTCGGGTTCGGGTTCGGGTCAACCTTCCAGCCACCGACAAGTTCCATCCAGAAAAACGGGACTGCCGGAGCATGGAAGCATGGGGGTCAGACAAGCAGCCAGTCGCCGCAGGTGACTGCTGTCCTGCAATGCCCTCCATACGCAAAGCGCCCCGCATTCCGCCCCCGAGTAACGGGGAGTGAAGTCAATGAACGCGTTGCTGATCGAGGAGCATCCACTGCTCCGGCTCGGGCTGTTGCAGATGCTCGAGAACATCCAGGAGTCTGCCCAGGTTGCCGCCATTGCGCCCGCGGACATCGCCAGGCTGGACACCCGGCACCACAACGCAGACCTGCTCGTATTCGGCATGCCCGCCGATGTGGGGTCTGGCTGGCCGCAGCTCGAACAGGCCCGCGAAGCACTGTCGCCGCAACGCATCCTGATCCTGGCAGACATCTTGCCATTGCATGTGCCCAACGCGGACAGCGCCCGCGGCGTCTGCGGCTGCCTGCCGAAATCCGCTTCGCTGGCGGTGATCGAGGCGGCCATCCGGCTGGCGGTGTCAGGCGTGCAGGGGCTGCTGTTCTCGGCCGAAACCGGCTCGATGCCGTCGGCGTCGCGTTCGGCCATGCCGGCCGTGCAGTCGCTGGCCTCGGCCGCGCCGCTTCCGCTGAACCCTGCGCACGCGCTCACAGGCGAGCAACTGTCGCTGGTGGCATGCGCCGGCACGCCCGGTGCCGCACGCACCACCGTGGCGGTGCGCGACCTCACCGGCCTCCGGCCGGGGCAGCCGCTGTCGGCCCCGGCTGCCACCAACGCAGCCCCGCTGGTCGAGGAAGAGCCCAGCTACGACGAAGCCGAAATGCTGAAGATCACGCCGCGCCAGTACGAGGTGCTGGTGCTGCTGGCACGCGGCTACCCGATCAAGACCGTCAGCCGCATGCTCAATATCTCGGTGGCAACTGTCAAGAGTCACGCCTGCACGCTGTACCAGCGCCTGAAGGTACGCAACAAGGGCGAGGCCGTCTATGCCGCCCTGCAACGTGGCGCGACGCTCGAGTGGGTCAGCGGCGATGAACGCTTCACGCGCGGCAGCACCGCGCGCCCTGTGGTTGCGCCCCGCACCGGCGAAGCCGCGCTCCAGGCCGCCAGCCCGGTGCTGTAGTTCAGGACCTTGCGCCGCGCCCGCACCAGACGGGCCGGCGCAGGTGTCTGCCATCTGCCGAACATTGGAGGGGTCACCATGCCGGCAAGCTCGTTCCTGCCCACCGTTTCGGTGTGCATCTACACGTGCGACCATCCCGAGCAGCTGCGGCACACGCTGCAATCGGTCGCTGATTCCACCATGCCGGCGCACCAGCTCATCGTCACGGATGACAGCAGCGGCTACGACACGCGCGAGATGATGCGCCGGGACTATCCGGACATCACTTACCTGGAAGGCCCGCGCCGCACCCCGGCGGCCAACCGCAACCGCGCTCTGCGCGCGGCCACCGGCTCGCATGTGCTGTTCCTGGATGATCAGACGCTGCTGGGTGCGACCTTTCTGCAGCAGATGGCCGAGTGTATTGCCGACGACCATATCCGCCGGGCCACCGCCGGCTGTGCGACGCCGCTCATCCTGACCGGAGCCGAACTCTGCCAGGGGCAGCGCTGCGATCCACGCAAGCCGGCCTTCCTCGGGTATCCGACGCAGAACTACCGCCATGGCGAGCGGTTGTGCACAGTGCTGCTGCGCAGCGCCGTGTTCCCGCGGGAACTGTTCGCGAGTGTGGTGTTTGACGAGCAACTGGCCGGAGGATATGACGAGCTCGAACTGTCTGGCTGCGCAGTACAGGAACACGGCTACCGCATCGAGATGGTCGCGAGTGCTGTCAACCAACGCTTGCCGTCGCTGCCTGGAGGCCTGTCTTGCCCCGCCAGTGAAGCCTCTCGCCTGTTTGTGGCGTGCCGTCGCAATGGCCACGGCAGGCAACGTCCGTCCAAAGTCCTGTTCCTGCTGATGGCGCTTCCTCATGACCTTGGGCGCAATCTGCGCGCAGCAGGTCCGCACGGAATCGGCCTCTTCTACGCTACAGCGGGCTACCTGTGGTGGCTGCTGCGCAACCATTATGCCGATGAGCGCTTGGGAACTGGGCCCGCTGCTGGCCTGCGCACGCCTGTGCCGCGCGAATAGCGCTATCGCGTACCCGTTTCTGCGAACCGTGGTGAACAACGTATGTCCGCATGATGGTGGCTTTTCACTCCATGCGGCGAAGGCATTGGCAACGCCGAACCGAAGCTGCCCCTAGAGACGAGCCTTCGTGTCAGGCTGGTGGGCAGGCGGGCGGGTGGGCCTCTGCGCATCGCTCCGGTAGGCGGGGAAGAAGCCGCTCAGGTCGTCCAGTACCGATGCCGTATTGCCCGCCAGCGCCACATATCGTTGCGGATCGACCACCACCCGTTGGCTGCGAAACACATGGGTATCAGCGGAAAAGCCGGCCTTGAACTCGAACAGCGAATCCTGCTGCGAGCCCAGGCCTCCACCCAAATGAAGGCGCTTGTAACCATTCTGGCGCCCCCATTCTCGGGCCGTGTGGATGATCAGCTTGGCCGGCTGACGGTGGCGGAATTTGTTGTCGGCCGCGGACAGGTGATATTGCATGATGCCGGCCTCTGGTGCCACTGTGAACATCGCGCCACCGATGATGCGGCCTTCTTCCTCGGCGACGAACAGTAGCAACTCGTCGCCGAGCTGCTCGATCAGGGCCTCATAGTAGGACTGCCCGAAATAGTAGTAACTCGAGGCACCAAGCCTGTCCATGGCGCGGTTGTAGACATCGACAAAACACGGAAGGGTCTCGAATTTCGTGTCCAGCCGTACGGTGACACCGGCGCGCCGAGCACGGTCGATGCCGCGCCTATGACGGGACTGGGTTTCGCGCCAGTGTTGCTCCGGCGTTTTGCAGAGATCGATCGAAACGGTTAGACCGTGCACTACCACCAAGCCAAGTCTGCTCCGCCAGTCCGCGTTGAGGATCGGATGCAGCCGGATAAACCATGACACGCAGCCTTGCTCGCGCAGGAACGAAACTGCAGCCTGCATGGCCTCGTCGACAAAGCCATCCCGCGCCGTCCCGGTAACAACAGGGCCGGCATAGCCATAGGGCGACGTTGCATCCCAGATGCCTGCGCCGAGCTCACGACGCAAGATCGGCACCAGCAACTCGTGTTCACCATCACTCACATGCACCGCCAGTGCAATCCCGCCATCAGCATGCTCAGCGGCTCGCAGCCAGCCCGGTTTTTGGTGGCAGTCGTGCCAGCAACGCTTCAGAAGATCGCGCCATTCGGCATCATCCGAATTAAACAGATTGGCATGCACCAGGTCTTCCCCCAAGCGTCATTATTTTGGTAGGCCGTCACGTCGCACTACCCACAGGACCGCAAGACGGTCACTACCGTCTTTCCCGTATCAGGGTTCACATGAATGTGCCGCAAGTACTGCAGTGATATGCCCAGCCGCTCCGTACCGAGCAACTGGACAGCGTGCCTGGCTGTCTTGAGCCCGGCCGGAATCGCGGCCGCACAGGCCAAACAAAATAGCAATGCCAACATTATCGGAATGCACCTGCTTTGCAGGCGCGTCGTCATACCGGCATTGAACGTGCAAATTGCCAACCCGATGACGGCACCTGCCAGGGTCTCCGCAATGGTATGGTAGTGTCCCACCACCAGCACGACGCACATCAGCGCCGACATCCCAAGCCCCGCCAACCACCCGCAGCGCGCCCCACGCACGCTGATTCGCGCGCCCATCAGCATCAGCAATACCGGGTAGGTCGCTGTTGTCAGCATGGCATGGCCGCTGACAACGTACAAGTCAATCGCGGGCCAGGACCAGCCACTGGACGCGAACGCGAGCTTGTCCGCGGCAACCAGGGCCGCCCCCGATCCGAACCAGGCCAGCCAACGCAAGGCGTAGCGCCATTGCCCAGCGCCGGTCAGCCATAGCGCAATAGCGGCCGCCAGCGGCAAAACCAACCTGCTGTCCCCAAGCAAGATTATTGGCATCCAGGGACTCATCGTTGCCCCCGCCGCCGGCCGGCGCGGCTACGACATATCCATCCGATCATGCAACCGCTCGCGTGGCAGACCGCATCACAGCACCAGCCATCGCACCAGTCCTCTCGATCTCGGCCGCGGTCAGGGTCGGGTGCACCAGAAACATCAGGCTGGTCGCACCCAGCATGCGCGCCACAGACAGCCGCTCAGCCGGGCGCCAGCCGGTATCCTCGAAGGCCTTCTCCAAGTAGACCTCTGAGCACGTTCCCGCGTAGCAGGGCACGCCGCCGGCGTTGATTTCGGCCATGATGCGGTCGCGGTCCCAGCCAGCGTTCAGCGCATGCGGCCGGACGTAGGCGTAAAGCTTGTACCAGGCGTGCTGGCAGTCGGCAGGTGGCAGCGGCACGTGCAACGCCGGACAGCAAGCGAGCGCCTGGATCAGCGCCATCGCGTTGGCAGTGCGCTGCCGGGTCCATTGCTCCATGCGCCTGAGCTGCAGGCGGCCGATCGTGGCCTGCAGCTCCAGCATGCGCCAGTTGGTGCCGAAAGACTCGTGCAGCCAACGGAATCCAGGCGGATGGGGGCGCCGGTACACGGCCTCCCAGCTCTTTCCGTGATCCTTGTAAGACCACATGCGCGACCAGAGCGCCTCGTCGTTGGTGGTCACCATGCCACCTTCGCCGCCGGTGGTCATGATCTTGTCCTGACAGAAAGACCAGGCACCGACATGTCCGACTGTGCCAACAGCACGCCCGCGATAACGAGCCCCATGCGCCTGCGCACAATCTTCGATGACCTTCAGCCCTCTCGATCGCGCCAGTTCCATGATCGGGTCCATGTCGCACGGATAGCCCGCGAGATGCACGCAGATGATCGCACGCGTTCTTGTCGTCAGCACGCGCGCGATGGTATTCGCCGTCAGATTGCCGCTATCGGCATCGACATCGGCAAACACCGGAATCGCACCGGCATTGACCACGCACGAAATACTGGCGATGAATGTCCGCGGCGTGACCACCACCTCATCCCCGGGGCCGACGTCCAGCGCCTTGAGGGCAAGGTCCAGCGCGAGCGTACCGTTTGCCAGCGCGACCGCGTAGGACGAGCCGGTCCACTCGGCAAACTCCTTCTCGAACGCCCTGCATTCGGCGCCGGTCCAATAGTTCACCCGGTTCGAAAGCAGTACCCGCTGCACGGCGGCTGCCTCCTCGGTAGTAAAGCTCGGCCAGGGAGAGAAACCGCTGTCTAACATGGTCATCCACCTCAGCAATCGAAGTCGGCACGGGCGTCGCAGTCTCCATGGCATCCGCCACAAAGCCGAACAAACATATGGGGGACTCGTTGCACGATGCCGCCCGCTTTGCTCATGGAAGCTGCGTTTATCTAACCAGACCCGACTTCGGGCGTGAAGCCGGCCAGATGGACTAGTTCGCACAGTTGAGACTCATGTGCGCTCTCCCGGACCTATGCACTTTCGTACGCGAACGCACCTTGCGACATTACGCGTCGCCGGGCAGAACCCATAATGGCTTCCATCTGCACCAGTGTCGAAGGCATTCCGTCGCCCGCACGGCATTAAAGGCAAGTCGGGCGTCAATGCCGGCAGCAAGATGCCGGTTGCCGCCACAGCCTTTGCCTAAAAAAACTCAAAACAAAATGGAGAACGCCGCGAAACCGCTGTTGTGTGTCCCGCCATGGGGCGCACCTGGGTCATGGTCTGGTCGCAGCCGGACCTCAGCTGTGATGACGTGAGGCCTTGGCAAATGAGAAATCTCCTGTCGCAGTGGCTTATAGCGCTACCAAGACGCCATAAGGTGGCACTCATGTTGTCGGCGGACCTGCTGGCGTTGCCCCTGTGCTTCGCGCTGGCGTTGTTCCTGCGCGCGGGCAATCCCGAACTGCTGGTGCAGTACGGCATGGCGCCGCCGCTCATCATTGCCGCATGCACGATCCCCGTCTTCTCGCTGAGCGGGCTGTATCGGACTGTGATCAGATATTTCGATCTCAAGGTTCTCTGGACCACCGGCATCAGCCTGGCCTGCCTGGTCGGACTCACCTATGCACTCTCGTTCCTTGTGCATCTCGACCGGCTGCCTCGTAGCGGTCTGCTCATCTACTGGTTCATTGCATTTGCCTATCTTGTGACGTCACGCTTCGTCGCACGCTCGTTGCTGACGTTCTCCCAAGAAAAAAATCGCCAGGCTCAGCGCGAACGCTCGGCGTTGCGTGTTGGCATCTTCGGTGCTGGCGAAGCAGGATTCCAGCTAGCCATTGCCATGCGATCAAGCGTTGACCACAAGGCGGTATGCTTCTTCGACGACGATATTTCACTCAACCGCAATATCTTCGCTGACCTGCCGGTCTATCACAGCAACCAAATGCGCGAGCAGATTCAGCAGCACGGCATCCATGAGGTCGTACTGGCGGTGCCGTCACTGTCTGTCGAGCGCCGCCGGCAGATTATCGACAGACTGCACCGCTATTCAGTCAGCGTGCGCACGCTGCCCAGCCTGTTGGAACTGGTAGATCGAAAAATCAGCGTGCAGTCCATCCGCGACGTCAGCATCGAGGACCTGCTGGGCCGCGACAGTGTCCGACCTCGCGAAGAACTGTTCGCCAAATGCATCCATCGCAAGACGGTCATGGTCACCGGCGCAGGCGGGTCCATCGGCAAGGAGCTGTGCCGCCAGATCGCGACCCAGGATCCCCAGCGCCTGATCCTGTTCGAACACTCGGAGTACGCGCTCTACGCGATCGAGCAAGAACTCAGGCTGCGTTACCCCGAGTTGGAGATCACCGCACGGATCGGCTCCGTCTGCGATGCCACGGCAGTCTCCGCTGCGCTGCGCGGCCAGCGTGTGGACACGATCTACCACGCCGCGGCCTACAAGCATGTGCCGCTGGTGGAAGCGAACATGCCGGAAGGCATACGCAACAACGTGCTAGGGTCGTGCACGGTCGCCAATCTTTCGGACCATTTCGGCGTACAAACCTGCGTGCTGGTGTCCACCGACAAGGCTGTACGGCCCACCAACGTGATGGGGGCCAGCAAGCGCATTGCCGAGCTCGTGTTCCAGGCCGCCGCCGCGCGCCCGAGCACGCGCACTACCTTCTCGATGGTTCGCTTCGGCAATGTGCTGGGCTCATCCGGCTCCGTGGTACCGCTGTTCCGCAAGCAGATCCGCGAGGGCGGGCCCATCACGATCACGCATCCAGATGTGATCCGCTTCTTCATGCTGATCCCGGAGGCGGCCCAGCTCGTCATCCAGGCCGGCGCCATCGCCAAGGGCGGCGAGGTTTTCGTGCTGGACATGGGCAAGCCGGTACGCATTGTTGATCTGGCGCGCACGATGATCGAGATGTCCGGGCTGGTCGAGCGTACACGCAAGAATCCAAGTGGCGACATTGAGATCAAGTTCGTCGGGCTGCGACCGGGCGAAAAGCTTTACGAAGAACTGCTGATCGGCGGTGACGTCACGCCGAGCGTGCACGAACGCATCATGTGCTCGCAAGAGCCATGCCTGGAAGAGGCCGATCTGCACAGCAGGCTGGACCGGCTATTCGCCGCCTGCGAAATGCGCGACGAAGTCGCGATCCAGACGGCGGTGCAGTTGATCGTGCCGGAATACGCTCCCTACAGCTCGCTGGATGCAACCCGCTCTGGTGAACGAAATCCGAAGTCAGCGGAAGAGGCCCGCGAGCCGTTGCACGCAACGATCCGGAAAATCACGGCACGTGGCCTGCTTGGCGACAGTCCGGATGAGCTCAAACCGGCAAGTGCCGTGAGTCGTGGCGATGTGCCCTGACCCACCAACCGGCGTTGAAGACGGATAACGCCGGACGATAATTGCAATAATAGAAGTGGCACGCAGCGCCCGACGTCCACATGATGGCAACACGAAATGTTCAAGAACCTCCTGTTGTTAAGCTCGGTCGTCCTGTTCTTCCTGTCGACTGTCATACCTAATGCCCTGCAAGGCGCCACTGCTGCCGCCATGATTCTCTGCGCCACGCTGGCCCTGCCATATATCCGTCCTAGCCGAAGGCTCAACCTGCTCCTGATTCTCTATCTCCTTGGTTGCTTGGTGACCGTCTTCTACATCCTGGTAGGGACCAGCGCAGGCGCAAGCCGCGAAGCAGTACAGCAAACGGTCGTGATCTACATTATTTCCCCGCTGCTCTGGATATTGGTCATCTCCGGCGTGACGCGCCTCCTGGACGAGGAAACCTTCCGGCGCTGGACGATCCGCTTCACGACCTTGTGCGTTGCGAGTGTCCCGCTGTTTTTTTTCCTGTATCTTCAGGGCTATACGGAAGCCGCGCATTTCTTTATCAGGGACGCCAACGTCGACATGAATGACGGCAACGTTGCTGCAACAATCCACGTTTATGCCTCTCTCATTTTCCTGTCGGGAGGCCTGTTCGCAGCGCCCGGATTGGTGCGGGGCTATCTTTCCAGAATGCTTCTTCTGTCCGCCTTGGCAGTTGTTGCACTCACATCTGGCCGCTCGGCGCTCATGCTCTCGATACCCGCTGGCATGTTGCTCGGGCTCGCGCTGAACTCCCGCACCCCCCCCCCAAGCGCCAGGTCGTCCCAGGGCCGAGGCGCCCGGTCTGTCTTTCACACGGGCCTCGTCGTCGGTGCAATCCTGCTCGGCATAGCGATGGCTTTTGACAACGTTAGCCTTAGCCGCATATTCGGCATAGTTATCGAGAAACTCACAACCGGAGGCGGAACGGAAAGGGCGGAACAGTTTGATGCCCTGATGGAGGGTGTGGCCCGCCACTGGGCGTTGGGTTCCGGCCACGGAATCGGCGTGAGCTATGTGAGAAACGAGGACTATCCCTGGCGATACGAACTCGTATGGGTTGCAAGCTTCCTGCGAGTCGGCGCGATAGGGAGCCTCATCTACCTGCTCCCGTTCCTGATGTACATCATCATTTTCCTGAATCAGTGGGCTCGCCGGCGCGTAGCGGAGTTGGATGTTTTCATGTTCAGCGGCTTTGTGACCGCCTTCCTGGCGTCCAACACCAACCCCTATATCGAAGCTTTCACCTTCCAATGGATTTACATCCTCCCCGTGGTTTATCTCGTGAACAGGCAGATCCCTGTCAAGGTGAGTCGGCAATGACAGGAACTCGTATCCTGGTACTGACAAGGTATGGACGGCTTGGCGCATCGTCTCGTCTGCGCAGCCTGCAATTTCTGCCATGGCTGGAGCGCGCCGGCCTGTCGCTGACGGTGCAGCCGCTCTTATCCGATGCGGCTCTCAGCCAGCGCTACAGCCGTGCCCGTTACGTCTTCACAGCGCTGCTTCATTCCTACGCGCGACGTTTGCTCGCTCTAGCCAGCCGGCGAAACTTTGACCTCGTCTGGATCGAGAAAGAGGCACTCCCCTGGTTTCCGGTCTGGCTGGAAAGTGGCCTGCTAAAGGGCGTGCCATACATTCTGGACTACGACGACGCGCAGTTCCATGTCTACGATCTCCATCGTTCGGCATTGGTGCGATCCTTGTACGGTCGTCGTCTGGACACCCTGATGTCAGGCGCCCGCCTGGTCATGGCCGGGAACGACTACCTGGCGCAGCGCGCAAGGCGCGCAGGCGCGAGTTGGGTCGAGATTGTCCCGACCGTCGTCGACCTGAGCCGCTACACCATCCAGCGTCGACTGAGCGAGAATCCGGCCACGCCGTTGCGTATTGTCTGGATCGGCTCGCCCTCCACTGTCAGGTACCTGGGTGTCCTGAAATCAGCGCTAGCTTCCCTGGCCGATCGCCATGAATTTATCCTGCGCGTGATAGGCAGCCAGTTCAGCATCCCGGGCGTGAAGGTCGAATCCATCCCATGGACCGAAGACACGGAGGCTGCCTCCATTGCGGATTGCGACGTCGGCATCATGCCGCTCGCCGATTCTCCATGGGAACAAGGCAAATGCGGGTACAAGCTGATCCAGTACATGGCATGCGGCCTGCCCGTGATCGCCTCGCCAATTGGGGTCAACCAGGAAATTGTGCGGGATGCTTTTAATGGCTTTCTGGCGCGGGGCGAGGCGGACTGGATCTCGAAATTCTCGCAATTGCTCACCAGCGCCGAACTTCGACGCGGGATGGGAAGCGCGGGACGCGGGCTCGTTGAGAACCACTACTGCGTACAAAAGGTAGCCCCGAAAATGGCGACAATGCTTGCGCAGGCCGCAACATCAACACGATGACATCCAGACTCATTCCCCACAATGCCGCCGGATACGAAAGGGAATACGGCCACCGTGCCGGGCTCCTGATCGCGGCTACTGTGCCATGCCCTCCTGACAACAGGCTCCGAGAGCAGGCGAAACGCCGGTCGCGGCCTTTTTTTGCGTCGCTTGCCACCAGTCGCGGTGCCGGCGTATGAGGACTTCTCACATTTCCTGGAATTTGGTGGGGCTCGGCGTCCCTGTCGTCATTGCAGCCCTGACGGTGCCGGAGTTGCTACACGCTCTTGGCGTCCAACGGTTCGGACTGTTGACCCTCGCCTGGGGGCTGATCGGCTATGCCACGACCCTTGATTTCGGCATCGGCCGGGCAGCGACGCACCAGATTGCGGCCCTGCGCGGCAGCTCGGCTGAGCAGAATGATTCTATCGTCGGCGTCCTGACGACCGCGGAGCGAACCACGTTTGTCACGGGCATGATCGGCGCCCTCGCCGTACTGATTGCTCTTGCACTTGGCGCCGACTCCCTGCTGAAGGTGGAGCAAGTACCAAGATCCGAGATCCAGTGGTCCATAGCCCTGCTGGCGCTTGCGCTCCCTTTGCAGGCAATTTCGGCAACCTATCGGGGCGTGAATGAAGCCTACCTCAACTTCAAGGGCATCTGCATCGTACGCATGCTGCTTGGAGCCGCGAACTTCGGGGTGCCCTGCCTGGTTGCGTTCCTCAGCCCGAAATTGTACTGGCTGATCCTCAGCCTGGTGCTATCGAGAGCCCTTGCCGCCTTGATGTACCGATGGCTGGCAAGGCGCTGCATCGGCTTGAAGCGAGGCACGCGAGTGCCTCCGTATTCGCGCGATGTGGCCAGGAAGCTCGCCGGGTTCGGAGGGTGGTTCACGCTTAGCGGGGTGCTCAATCCTATAGTGTCGTCGGCCGACAGGTTCATTGTTGCTTCCATTGTCTCCTCGGCCGCGGCAGCGGCCTACGTCATTCCGTATGAAATGGTGGCACAAAGCCTGATCCTCCTTGGCGCTGTGACGACCGTGGCATTTCCCTATCTGAGCCAACGCAGAATCAGCGCGCCCGACGATGCCAAGCGGATGTTCTACCTGGTACTGTCGCTTGCACTGATTGCCATGTCGGTTGTCGCAGCGACGCTCGGCTTCCTTGGCCACTCGATCATCTCGCTGTGGCTGGGAAAGGCGATCCCTGCAGGTGCCGAAGATATTGTTCGCATCCTGAGTCTGGGATTGCTGCCCTATACAGTGGCATCGATGTACATCGCCTTTTTGCACTCCGATGGCCGTACCGAGGTGACCGCGAAAATTAATATTGTCGAGTTCCCGGTTTTCCTTTTGCTGACATACCTGCTGATCGTGCGATTCGGCATCGTTGGGGCAGCCTATGCGTGGGTCTTGCGCCACTCAATGGATGCAATCCTGTTGGTGATCGCAGCGGAGAGTGACTTGATTCAAAGATGGTCACGCCAGCGCGCCATCGGACCGCGCGAAGGCTGAGCCACATGCCGGCAGGGGCGGGAATCTGACTCAGCCAGGCAACCGCATCGCCGCCAGCTTTCAACTGACGGCCGCATAAGCCGCGGACCAGTCAACACCAAGCGTGGTCCCATTGCCATCGCTCAGACGCACCCAGCCCAACAGCACCCTGCCCGACTGCGCAGAAGGTACCGTATTTCGGACAAAAGTGCCGCGGGCCCAAGTGCCGCCTTTTGGCAGCGTGCTTTGCTCGGTGACGCCTTGCACGTTGATGCGGGGCAGCTGGGTATCACCCACCCAGGTGGTCCAGTTGGAATACGGTCCGTAGACCGCGCAATCTCGAATGGCACAGTTCTCGTATGTCGCCGCTCCCTCCTGCCGGTAGGTGCGCGTCCAGGCAGCACTGTATTCAACGTCGACGGAAATGACGACATCCTTCATCGCCGGGTTCAGCAGGTACACGCCGGATACAGTGGAATAGTGCTTCTTTACCGGACCGGACACGCTGCCGCTGATCTTGGTGCTCACCGCCTTGCCTATGCGGATTCCACGCTGCCCGATGTCGTCGGCGTTGATATGGATAGTGCTGTTGACCGGCCCCGTTCTCGTACCGGTGTCGCTGCCGATCCTGGCCCCTTCCCGCACATGTTGCACATTGGCCTGGATATGAACGGACTGGCAATCCGTCACAATGACTGCATCGCCCCGCGCCCTTGTATAGACGGTGGATCCTTTCGCCATCAGGTTCCGCACTGCATCGCCGATCACCAGGCAATGGTTGTTGGTTTGTGTCACGGCACCGAACTCGTCTGCAATCGTTGCAGCTGAGGTATTCTTGACCACGAATGATCCCACCGAGACACCCACCACATTGGCTGACTTTGCGTCGCCTTTTCCAGTGAACTGCAGGCCCGACGTGCCACTGGTCACCACTGAGAGGGATCCAATGCTGAGATTGGTGACCGACTGGTAAGGATGGTCGAGTTCGACGTCAAAGCCGCCAGGCATCACGATGCCGTTGATGGTCCCTCCGACCCGGAATGATCGGAATGTTCCGATGCTGATATTGTCGCCACTGATAATCGACAAGCCGTTGCGTCCGTCGTCCTCGGAGTTGTAGGCCTCGAATACCCCGATGTTGATCCCAACCGGATTGGCGCTGCTGGCCATCCAGTCGGATTGGCTGATATACAAGCCATCGCCACGAACCTCACGCGCGCGAAAGCTGGGGATCTCCAGATTCGTCGCGCCCGCGATACCCACCAGATGTATATGCTCGCGGGCAGGCTGCCGGACCCTGTTGCCGTGACCGCGAAACACCAGCCTTACCCCATCGCAACGACCTATGATCAGACCGACCCATGCGCCGCCAAAGTTGGGGCTTCCTGGTGGCATTGGCTTCAGCAGCAGTTCACCGTAAAAGATGATTGTCGTATTGCTGTATGACGCGTCCGGCATCGTGACGCCCGCCGCCATGATCTGCCCGTCGGGGATGACGAGCGTCTTGCCTCGGCTGGAATTGATGGCGGCCTGAAGGATTCTGGTTTCATCCGAGCCATCCATCTTCGCGCCAAAATCCGTCACGCTGACGACATCCGTCGGCTTTCGCGGCCTGCTTGCCTCAGTCTGACCGGAAACCGCTCCCGACCTTGCTGCCAGCATGGTGCCTGCACTTACGGCTAGCCCTGCCAGAAAACTGCGCCTCGGTTCGCTCATGATTGCTCCACCCTGTTGATATCCCGAAGCGCCTGCAACGGCGTCACGACAGCCCACCTCATGATCTTCTTCACCTCAGGCCGGGCAACTCAAGACTCATTCCAGAGATGTGCGATCCGGGCAAGCGATGTTCCACGTGCCTGCGCCTGCCGGCGCCTACTCGAACCCCATCTCGCGCAGCATTGCCGCGTTGACCTTGCGCACGTCGTACTTGCTTTCGGCGATCTGGCGCGAGCGCTGGCCCATGCGCACGACTGTTTCCCAGTCCTCTATCAGCTGCATCATGGCCTGCTCCAGCGCGCCGACGGACCTGACCGGCACCAGCAGGCCGTTGTCTCCGTCGACCACCGTCTCGCGGCAGCCCGGTGCATCGGTGGTGATAATGGGGCGGCCCATCGCCATGGCTTCCAGCACGGAACGCGGCGTGCCTTCTCCGTAGGATGGCAGCACGTAGATGTTGCAGCCAGCAATGGCCGGGCGGACGTCGGAGAGCCGCCCGAGGTAGTCGACGGTTCCGTCGGCCACCCATGCGTCCAGCTCCTGCTGCGCGATGGCGTCTTGGCTGGTGTCGATCCAGCCGACCAAGCTGAAGCGCGCTCTGGCGCCCCGCGCCCGGATGCGCCGCGCGGCCTCGGCATACTCTCGCACGCCTTTGTCGCCCAGCAGGCGCGCGATCAGCAGGAAGCGCGGGCCGTCGTCGGGCAAGGGCGCGACCCCGAAGCTGGCGACATCGACGCCGGAGCCGTTCACAATACACGAACGCTTGTCGCGCGGCAGGATCTCGGAGCGGCGGAACAGCGCCTCATCGTCCGGATTCTGGAAGAAGGTGATATGTGCCCGGCGGAGTGCCAGCGCGTACAGCCGCTGCACCAGGGCACGCAGGCTGCTCCTGCTCTTGTCGTCGCCAAAGGCGTAGCCCAGCCCGGTGATCAACGCGAAGCGGCGCGGCACACGGGCCAGCCAGGCCGCCAGCATGCCGTAGATGACGGGCTTGATCGTATAGCTCATGACGCAGTCAGGCCTAAGCCGCCGCATTAGGCGATGCAGTGCAAGCAGCGTGCGCGCGTCAGCCAGCGGGTTCTTGCCGCTACGTTCGAGGGAAATGCTATGCACGACCACGCCGCGCGACTCCAGCGCGGCGCGGATCGGGTGTCCCGCCGGCAAGTCCGGCGCGGCGACATGCATTTCCAGCCCCTTTTCCTGCAATGCCTCCATGAGCGGGCCGCGAAATGCGATCAGCGACTCCGCAAAGCTCGCGATCATCAGGAAGCGCATGCGGGCCTCCAATTGAATTCAACCCCACTGGCGTGCTCGACGGAAGTCTGCTGTACGCTTTCGTGTGCCAACCAGGCCTGGAACATGAGCACACACCACAGCGAATGCTGCCAATTGCGCCGCCCGGAAAGATGTTCCGTCCACCGCCTGCGAACCGGTTCCGGATTCAGATAGCCCTCTCGACGCAGGCGCTGCCCGTCAAGAAGGTCTTCAGCCCAGTCGCGCAGCGGCCCACGCAGCCAGGCGTCGATCGGGACGCCAAATCCCATCTTCGGCCGCTCGATCAGTTCACGGGGCACGTAGCGGTCAAGCACGCGCCTGAGCGCCCACTTGGTGGTGTAGCCGCCGTCTTCCCGGCGGATCTTGTAAGCCAAGGGCAGGCGCCAGGCGAACTCGACCACGTGGTGATCGAGGAATGGCACGCGTGTCTCGATGCTTCGCGCCATAGCCGCGCGGTCGACTTTGGCGAGAATGTCGTCGGGCAGATAGGTCAGCATGTCGGCCGCCATCATGCGTTCCACGTCGCTCAGCGTCTGGAGCAAACCCATGGCGCTGTCCAGCACAGTGGCCGGCTCCCTCCCACCCACCACGATCGCCTCGGGGAATGGCCACTGGGAAACCATGCCACGGTACAGCTCGGTTGCAGAGCGCGCGGCCATGACGCCGGCACCTTTGTGGACCTTTTCGCCCACGTCGGCCCAGCGCGAAGCCATGTGAAGCGATGCTGCGATCTGATCGATCCGGCGCGGAGAGAAGCGGGTCAGTCCCCATGCCGCTGCTGCGCGAATCGGACGGGGAATGCGCGCAAGCCGATGCCACAGTTCGGCCGTAATCTGGTAGCGGCTATACCCGCCGAACAACTCATCGCCGGCGTCGCCCGAGAGCGAGACCTTCACGTGCTGCCTGGCCAGTTCGCTGACAAGCAGCGTCGGGATCTGCGAGGAGTCGGCGAACGGCTCGTCGTAGATTTCGGGCAGCTCTGGGATGACCGCCATTGCATGCTCCGGCGTGACGTACAGCTCGGTATGGCTAGTGCCCAGATGCCGGGCGACGGCCTTCGCGTGCGCGGCTTCGTCATCCGAGCCAGCACGCCCGATGGTGAATGTGCGGATCGGCTGTGACGACTGGGACTGCATCAGCGCCACCACGGTCGAGGAGTCGATGCCGCCGGAGAGAAAAGCGCCCAGCGGCACATCCGACATCATCTGGCGGCGCACTGCCTTGCGCAGCAGCGCCTCCAGCCAGTCCACCGCCTGTTCTGGGTCACCGGGGAAGGGGTCCTGCCTGCCTTTCAGCGCCGCCTCGGCCCCAGACCAGTAAGCGTGCAACACCGGCTCGGGTGCCTGGATGGAGACGGTCAACAGGTGCGCCGGCGGCAGCTTGGCGATGCCGTGGTAGATTGAATGGGCGCCGCTCACGTTGCCGTAGCGCACGTACAGGCTCAGCGCGTCGCGGTCGATGCGGCCCTCGAATGCCGGGTGCGAGCGCAGTGCCTTGAGTTCCGACCCGAAGAGAAAAGTACGGGTCCGGCCCGTCCCCTGCCAGCCGTAGTAGAGCGGCTTCTCGCCTAGCCGGTCACGCGCCAGCGTCAGCGTGCGTGTCTGCCGGTCCCACAGTGCAAAGGCGAACATCCCTGCGGCGCGTCGGACGGTGGCATCGGCGCCCCAGGCATCGATACCGGCGAGCAGCGTCTCCGTGTCCGAATGCCCTCGCCACAGAGGCGCGGCGCCGGCTCCTTCCAGCTCGGCCCGGATTTCGAGATGGTTGTAGATCTCGCCATTGAACACAATGACGTAGCGGCCACTGGCCGCCATCATCGGCTGCTGGCCGGCGGGAGAAAGATCAATGATCGCCAGGCGCCGGTGGGCGAAGGCGAACGGCGCATTCGGATCGCACCAGAGGTCGCCGTGGTCCGGCCCACGGTGACGAATCCGGTGTGCCATCCTGGACAGCATGGCCGCACGGGCTGGCGGAGCGGCAGGCAGGCCGCCGAGAATTCCTGCAAATCCGCACATCGTTTTTCCCCTGTCTTTATGTTACGCTCAGACGTCCAGCGACTGATGCATCTGCACATACCAATGCATCGCCTCGGCCAAGCCGTCGCGGATGCGGTGAGTGGGCCGGTATCCCAGCAGCCGTTGCGCCTTGCCAATGTCCGCCTGGCTGTGGCGCACATCGCCCGCCCGGAAGGCACGATAGACCGGTTCGGTGTCGGCGGCGATGCCGTAGGGGCCGAGCCCGTCGCGAAGAAGCTGGAACAGCGTGCTCAGCGTGGTGCGGTCGCCGACGGCGATGTTGTAGACCTGGCTGTCGCCCTCCCGGCTTTCGCTGGTGGCGGCCAGCAGGTTGGCCTGCACGGCGTTAGCGACGTAGCAGAAGTCGCGGCTCGTTTCCCCGTCGCCATTGATGTAGACAGTTTCACGCCGCAGCAGCGCCGCGATCCATCTCGGGATCACGGCCGCATAGGCGCCGTTGGGGTCCTGGCGCGGCCCGAACACATTGAAGTAGCGCAGTCCGACGGCATGCACGCCGTAGCAGCGGCTAAAGACGTCGGCATACAGCTCGTTCGCATACTTGGTGACGGCATAGGGGCTCAATGGCTTGCCAATGCAGTCTTCGACCTTCGGCAGGCCCGCGTGGTCGCCGTAAGTGCTGCTGCTTGCCGCGTAGACGAAGGCTTTGACCCGGGCATCGCGGGCGGCGACCAGCATGTTCAGGAAGCCGCTGATGTTGACGCTGTGAGTGGAGATAGGATCTTCCACGCTGCGAGGCACGGAGCCGAGAGCCGCCTGATGCAACACGAAATCCACCGGGTACAGGTCGGCGGCAGCCCCCTTGGGTTGGGGCTCGCGAAATAGCATGGCGCTGCGGCAATGCTCGAAGTTGCGGATATCGCCTTCAATGAACTGGAATTTGGCCCACTGCCTGGGCGACACCAGCGCCTCGACCTCGCAGAGATTGCGCCGGTGGCCGGTGGAGAAGTTGTCCAGGCCCACAACGCGCTGGTCTAGCCGCAACAGTGTTTCCAGCAGGTTGCTGCCGATGAATCCGGCGACGCCGGTGACAAGCCACGTACATGGCGTGGCAGCCAGGCGGACCTTGAGTTGCGTATAGGTGTCGGCTTCCATAGGCTGTTCTTCTGCTGCACCGGTTCCGGCGGCTTGCCAGGTGTTCCTACAGGCGTGCGTCGACTTCGCTCCTCGGCAGAATCCCTTTCACGTCGAACAGCACTGCATGAGGCTTGCCAAAGGCCCTGATTTCCCTCACGCCCATGGTGACGAACTGGTGGTGGGGGACAGCCAGCACAATGGCGTCGTACTGGTCGTGCCGAGGGGGCTCGCGCAGGCACGCAAGGCCGTATTCCTGCTCGGCTTCCTCGACGTTGATCCAGGGATCGTAGACATCGATCTCGGCGTTGTAGCCGCGCAGCGTCGTCACGATGTCCACCGCCTTGGTGTTGCGCACGTCCGGACAGTTCTCCTTGAAAGTCAGGCCAAGCACAAGGACGCGGCTGCCGAGCACCGGAATACCCCGGCGCAACATGAGCTTCACCACCTCGTCGGCGACGTGGATGGCCATCCGGTCGTTGATGCGCCTTCCGGCAAGGATCACCTGAGGGTGATAGCCGACCTCCTGCGCCTTATGCGTGAGATAGTAGGGATCGACGCCGATGCAGTGCCCGCCAACCAGGCCTGGGCGGAACGGCAGGAAGTTCCACTTCGTGCCGGCAGCCTTCAGCACTTCGAGGGTGTCGATTCCCAACTTGTGGAAGAGCAGGCTGAGCTCGTTCATCAGTGCGATGTTCACGTCGCGCTGTGTGTTCTCAATGACCTTGGCAGCCTCCGCCACGCGGATGCTGCTCGCCCGGTGCGTGCCGGCCACAATGATCTTTCGGTAGAGCTCGTCGATCGCCTCGCTGACCTCGGACGTGCTGCCGCTGGTAACCTTGCGGATATCCGGCAGCCGGTGCTCCTTGTCGCCCGGGTTAATGCGTTCCGGGCTGTATCCGCAGAAAAAGTCCACGTTGAACTTCAGGCCGCTGTGGCGTTCCAGCACCGGCACACAGATTTCCTCGGTGGCGCCTGGATAGACGGTCGATTCGTAGATCACCACGGCGCCGGGTGCCATGGCGCGGCCTACTGCCTCGCTCGCCAGGATCAGCGGTGTCAGATCCGGGCGCTTGGCCTTGTCCACCGGCGTCGGTACGGTGACGACAAAGACCTGGCAGTCCTTCAGGGCCGCAGGGTCGCTGCTGTAACGCAGGTGGCGTGCGCTGCGCAGGGCATCCGGATTGACCTCCAGCGTGGCATCCCGGCCGCTGCGCAGTTCATCGATGCGCACGGTATTGATGTCGAAGCCCAGGACAGGTCGCTGCTTGCCAAACTCCACCGCAAGCGGCAGGCCGACGTAACCCAGGCCGATGATGGCGATTTGGGCGTGACTGAGGTCCATGACCGTAATCTCCTGGGTGAGTGAGCCTGACGGGGGTGGCATGGAGGAGCGGACTTTTGAAGGATTATCCAGGGCAGGCAGCGCTCTGTGCGCGGGGCTTCGTGTCTTGGCGTACAGAACACCAGATGGATGGCGGGCGCGCCGCGCCTTTAATTGGACCGGGCGAATCGCAAATCGGCCGATGCGTCCGCAGCTCGGGCTGTTTCAGTGAATTCGGGAAATCATGGCCTAGGGCGCCTCATCAGCACCGTCCGGCCGCAGATTCCCGAGCCAGCCAGCGAGGACAATCGGCTGGTAGCACAACTTGAGGCCTGACCGCCAAACTGGAGTCTGATAACGACACCTCCCTTGGCTGTTGTTCTACAGGCTGAATGCGATGCTGCACGCCTGCGGAAGAGCGCATGTACATGCCCCGCCCACTACGCTCTCATCCTTTGGGCTGAGCTTCCCATCAGGTGCCAAAATGCAGCCTGTCTGCTCCATCCGTTGGCGGCGAATGAGTGTGTGAGAGCGCACCGAATAATGGTCCGCGCCTCCCTACGATGCAATGGCACAGACATGCATGGGACACCATGTCCAGTCGTGTCCCCATAAGGGAGACTGCTATGAGACCCATCCCAGCAGGGAAGGACTCAAGTGAGATAGGACTAGATGGCTCTGCCATGCCACATCATCCGGTCGTCTCGTCTAACAGGCGCGATAGCATGATCAAGTCCATCCTTGTCATCTGCGTCGGCAACGTTTGCCGCAGCCCGATGGCAGCGTGCCTGCTCCAGCGCGCCTTGCCGGGCTGCAAGATCGCCTCGGCAGGACTCGCGCCGCCGCTTGGCGCGAGTGCCGACCCGCATGCAATCAGGCTGCTGGCAAATGAAGGCTGTGATCTCGCCAGCCATCGTGCGCGCGCCGTCGACGCGATCATGGTGGCAGCTGCTGACCTGGTCCTCGTGATGGACAACGAACAGCGCACGGAACTGGGCTTGCTCTTTCCGCAAGCCCGGGGAAAGACATACCGCCTCTGCGAATTTGTGCCTGCGGATGTGCCGGATCCGTACGGCTGCTCCCTCAGTATGTTCAACATCGTCCTGGGGCTGATCAAGCTAGGCATCGAAGCGTGGTCGGCACAGATTGAGGCTGCAACATCCGCACAGGCCGATGGAGAGGCACCATGACGACCGGTACACGCAATACCATGCCCGACGGTCAGGACGCCTATGGCAAGCCGGTTGACCTGACGGCCTATCTTGATGTGTTGGTGCGCTACCGCTGGACGTTAGCGATAGCGGTGGTGGTGGTGGCCGGCGCCGGCATCGTCTATGCAATCTTTGCGCGCCCGATCTATCGCAGCGACTTCGTGGTGCAGGTGGAGGAGTCCAATGGCGCTACCGCCGCTGCCACGCTCAGTGCCAGCCCATTACCGGCGCTCGATCCCAAGCCCGCGGCCAGCACCGAAGTCGAGCTGCTGCGCTCGCGCATGGTGGTGGCCAAGGCCGTCGACAGCCTGCGGCTCTATATCGAGGCAACTCCGCGCTACTTCCCGCTGGTGGGCGCCGCTGTTGCCAGTTTCAATCACGGGTTGTCAGACCCAGGCCTGTTCGGCTGGGGAGGCTTCCCCTGGGGCCAAGAGTCGATCACGGTTTCGCACCTCGAAGTGCCTGCCAGGATGGAAGGCAGCAAGATCATGCTGACTGCGCTGGGCGGTGGAAAATATCGGGTGGCATTTGCAAGCGACAGCCCGTCAGCGACGGGCACGGTGGGGCAGGCGTTGTCGATAGAGACTGCGGCAGGCCCTGTCACGATCCTCGTCAGCGAGCTGGACGGCAAGCCCGGCTGCCGCTACGTGCTGCGCAGGCTGCCCCGCGACGACGCCATCGCGCAACTGCAGGACAGGTTGATCATCAACGAACGCGGCAAGCAAAGCGGCGTCATTGGCGTGTCTCTGGATGGCAGCTCACCGGAGATGACGGCGGCCATCCTTAACGAGATCGGAAACGCCTATGTGGATCAAAACGTTCGCCGCATGGGTGAAGAAGCCGAAAAGTCACTGGCCTTCCTCGAGCAGCAGCTTCCTCAACTCAAGCAACAGGTGGAAACCGCGGAAAGCCGGTACAACGCCCTGCGCAATCGGCTGGGCACCATTGACCTGAGCGAGGAATCCAAGCTGATCCTGTCGCAATCGGTGCAGATCCAGACCAAGCTAGAGGAGCTCAGGCAACGCCGTCAGGAACTAGCTTCGCGCTTTACGCCCAGGCACCCTTCCATCGCGCTGATCGGCAACCAGATTGCCAGCCTGACCGCTCAGCTCAACGGCGTTTCCGGCCGTATTCAGAAGCTGCCGGACGTCGAACAAAACGTGCTGCGACTGATGCGTGACGTCAAGGTCAGCACGGAGATGCTCCAGTCGTTGCTCAACGATGTGCAGCAGCTTCGGCTGATGAAGGCCAGCAAGGTAGGCAATGCGCGCCTGATCGATCCGGCGGAGGTTCCGGTCAAGCCGGTACGACCGAACCGGGAAATGATCGTGATGATTTCGCTGGTGCTGGGTCTGGTGGCGGGTGTGCTGCTGGTCATCGTGCGCCAGGCTCTGGATGGTGGCGTGGCAGATGCGGACGAGATCGAGGAAAGGACCGGCATGACCGTATACTCCACCATTCCTTTCAGCGCGCAGCAGGCACGCCTGGAGCCAACCGGCAAGGAGGCAACCAGCCTGCTGGCGTGCGAGTTTCCGGATGACCCCGCTTCAGAAAGCTTGCGCAGCTTCCGCACCGCATTGCAGTTTGCGCTGGCCGGCAGGAACAATCGGGTGGTGGTATTCACGGGGCCGGCGCCCGGTGTCGGAAAATCCTTCGTCTGCTCGAACTTCGCGGCCGTTGCCTCCGCAGGCCGCCGCGTGGTGCTGGTCGATGCCGACTTGCGCCGCGGAGGATTGCACCAACGCTTCAACGAAGTTCGCAGCCCCGGACTGACAGAATTGCTGATGGGCGCATCAGTGGACCGCGTGCTGCGGCGCGAGGTGGCACCAGGGCTGGACTTCATCTCCACCGGCACGGAGCCGCCCCACGCCGCCGACCTCTTGTCGAGCCCGGGAATGGACGCGCTGCTCGAGGAACTAACGTCGCGCTACGACCTCGTGCTGCTTGATACGCCGCCCGTACTGGCGGCGTCCGATGCCGGCATCCTGGCGGGCAAGGCCAGCACGGTGTTCCTTGTCGCCCGTGCCGACAGTACGACCATCGATGAGCTGCTCGCCTCCCGGAGGGAGATCCGGCGGGCGGGAGCCGACGTCAAGGGCGTTCTGTTTAACGGTCTGAACGTCGAAGGCCGTTGGTATCGGTCGCACTATTATTTCGGCAAGTATCGCTACATCAGCAAGTACAGCACAAATACGAAGCGAGCCTGAGCACCAGGATTCCATGTGGCAAAGATGCCCCAGCACGTGCTGCTTTACCTTCGCATGTCCCGCGCTGGGCGAAGTCTCCAGTGGCCTTCCAGGTGCCCGGGGCGCGGATTTATAGACGAAGAAACGCTCATCGAAACCGTGCAATGCCTCGAACAGCGCCGGCGGCATCAGATACTGCCACGGTCAGGCTAGTCAACCGATATCGGCTCTTTGGCCTGACCCCTCTTCGTTTAGCAGGGGTTTCCACGCTTTCCCCCGGGCGAGTTTGCCAGGGATGGATGGGTCTGTCTGTTTAGCCGGCTCCCCACTGCGAGGATTAGCGTGATCCGCTGTCGCATTCAGTGTGCGACAACGCACCGAACCCGGGCAGCAGCCCTACCTATGATGCAATCGTCGGGGGACATGGCATATCCGGTGCGATGTCCACTGCTATCAGCAAGGAGACCGCCGTGAGAACAGTCAATTGGCGCATGCATTCCCTGACCTTTGCTAGCCATCGCCACAGTGTCTTTTCCAGTCTGGCGATCGTTGTTGCTACAGGTCTGCTGACGGCTTGCGCCGCATCGCCGGGGATGTACTTCGACAACAACGCGGTAGTGAGTGCGATCGGGCCCGATGTCGTACCCACGGTGACACCGATCACCCTCGATCTGGTGAAAGCTCAGCGCAATAAGGCTCGTACGGACAACGAGGGAGTCGCGGAACTGTTCGCGACGCCGCAGCCTTATCGGATCGGCCCTGGCGACATCATCTCGGTCGTGGTATGGGATCACCCGGAACTGGTCTTTCCCACCCAGACCTACAGCATCGGCGCCGCCTTTGAGATCCCGACGTCGAGCGGTGGCTCCAATGTGCCTGGCTATGTGGTCAGCGCGCAGGGCGATATTCAGTTCCCCTACGCGGGCGTCATGAAGGTGGCCGGCAGAACGGCAAACGATGTTCGCAACCAGATGGCGCGTGTGCTTTCGCGGGTGGTCAGGGATCCGCAGATGACGGTTCGCGTGCTCGGCTTCCGCAGCCAGCGCGTCTATGTCGACGGCGAGGTCAAGACGCCTGGCATGCAGGCCATTGACGATGCGCCCATGACGCTGGTGGAAGCGCTCAACCGCGCGGGCGGCGTGCTGAATCAGACTGGCGACAACAGCCGCATTCGTGTTACCCGTGGCGAGCGCAGCTGGTATGTCAATATCCCTGCGCTGCTGGCCAAGGGTATCGATCCGGCCCGCATCCTGCTGCGCTCCGGCGATATCGTCCGCGTGGAACAGCGCGAGGACAACAAGATCTTCGTCACCGGCGAAGTGGTGCGCCCAACCTCCCTGCTGATGCGCAATGGGCGGATGACACTAAACGAGGCGCTTGGCGATGCCGGGGGGGTCAATCCGAGTTCGGCCAATGCGGAGCAGATTTACGTGATCCGCAAGGCCGGCGATGGCGAACCCAATATCTTCCACCTGGACGGCAATTCGCCTGCAGCGCTGGCCATCGCCGAGGGTTTCGAGCTGGAACCGAAGGACGTGGTCTATGTAGACGCACGTCAGGTGGTCCGCTGGAGCCGCGTGATCAACCAGCTGATTCCGAGTACGCAGCCAGTGTTCAGTGCTACGAGCGCGCTGAGATAGCGGGGCGCGAGATGGCTCGCTCAATCTTGGTCGTCTGCACCGGCAACGTCTGCCTCAGCCCGATGGCGGCTTGCCTGCCGCGCGCGTTCGGCTCGCATGCGATCCGGCTGCTGCGTGGCTCGCGCCGCCGGTTGGCGCACCCGCGCTATCTGGTTGCTTGCGTGCGATGGATACGATTTCGCCAGTTATCGCGCCCGCGCCTCGATGAGGCGCTCGTGGCGGCAGATCCGATTCCGGTGATGGAAAGCGCGCAACGCGACGAGCTCGCGCGGATGTACCCGCAGGCATGCGGAAGAACGCACAAGAGCTGCGAATCCATGCACACGGACGTGCCGGATCCATACGGTTCTTCGCCGGGCATATTCGTTATCGTGCTGGAACTGATCATGCAGGGCATCGCGTCGTGGTCTACGCGGCTGGGGGAAAAAGCGTCGGCCGATAGTCAAGGAGAGGCATCATGAAGACGGTCAGTACGCGGGACAATGTCATCGCTGACGCGGACGATCGCGGTATGGCGGTGGATCTGACGGCCTATCTCGATGTGCTGGTGCGCTATCGCCGTACCTTTCTGACTGTGGCCGGACTAGTCATCTGGGGGGGCCTCATGTTTGCCCTTCTGGCCAAGCCGGTCTATCGCCCCGACATGATGGTGCAAGTAGAGGAATCCAGCGGAAACGCCGCCAGCAAACTGGCGGCCAGCATCTCACCGGTGTTAGACGTCAAGGCCGCTGCTTCTGCGGAGATCGAGCTCTTGCGCTCACGTATGGTGGTCGGCAGGGCGGTTGACAGCCTGCACCTATATATCGACGCCGCACCGCGCTACTTCCCCCTGATTGGCGCTGCAATCGCCAATTTGAATCCGGAACTGTCGAACCCGGGGCTGTTTGGATGGGGCGGCTTCACCTGGGGACGCGAGTCGATCACGGTACCCCGGCTCGATGTGCCAATCCCCATGGAGGAACGCAAGATCACGCTGACCGCGCTGGGTGACAACCAGTATCGGGTGCGGTTCGCTGGCGACAGTGCAGAAGCCACCGGCAACGTCGGAACGACACTGACGATCGCCACCGGAAACGGCCCGGTTACCCTGCTGGTCAGCCAGCTCGATGGACGCCCCGGCAGCAGGTTCGTACTCCGTCGCTTGCCCCGCAGTGCCGCCATCAACCAGCTCCAGGAGCGGCTGATGATCAGCGAGCGTGGCAAGGAAAGCGGCGTGATTGGGGTGTCGCTGGAAGGCAGCTCACCGGCCATGACTGCAGCTATCCTCAACGAGATTGGCAATGCCTATGTCGACCAAAACGCCCGCCGCAAGGCCGCGGAAGCTGAGAAGTCGCTGGCATTTCTGGAGCAGCAGTTGCCGGAGCTCAGGCGGCAGGTCGATGCGGCCGAGACCCGATACAACGCAGTGCGCAACCAGGGCGGCACGATCGACCTGACCGAGGAGTCCAAGCTGATTCTGGCGCAATCGGTACAGATCCAGACGAAGCTGCAGGAATTGCGGCAGAAGCGGCAGGAACTGGCTTCGCGCTTTACCGCTCACCATCCGGCCATCGAACTCATCGATAACCAGATTGCCAGCCTGACCGCCCAGCATAATGGCGTATCAGGACGAATCCAGCAGCTGCCGGGTGTGGAGCAGAACGTGTTGCGCCTGATGCGCGACGTCCGGGTCAGCACCGAGTTGCTCCAGTCGCTTCTTAACGAAGTCCAGCAGCTTAAGTTGATCAAGGCTAGCAAGGTGGGAACCGCGCGAATGGTCGACCCGGCAGAGGTACCGCTCAAGCCAGCATATCCAAATCGGGCGCTGATGTCGGGAGTATCGTTGGTCATTGGCCTGCTCGCCGGCCTGCTGGCGGTCATCCTGCGCCACTTGCTCGATGGCGGCGTCGCTGATGCGGACGAAATCGAGCGACGGACCGGCATGACCGTCTACTCGACTATCCCCTTCAGCAAGCATCAGTCACTGGAGCCGTCCGGAGGCGGAGGGCTGCTGGCTAACCAACAGCCGGGCGACCCGACCGTAGAGAGTCTGCGCAGCTTCCGCACAGCGTTGCGATTCGCCCTGGCTAGTAGCAGCAACCAAACGGTAGTGATCACCGGCCCCGCGCCGGACGTCGGCAAGTCTTTCATCTGCGCGAATTTCGCCGCGGTTGCCGCCGCCGGGCACCGCGTGGTGCTCATCGATGCAGACCTGCGCCGGGGCGGACTGCACTACCCCTTCGATGCCAAGCGCGGCCCAGGCCTGACCGAACTGCTGATGGGCGCCCCACTGGATCGGGTGTTACAGCGGCAGGTGGCGCCGGGCCTGGATTTTATCCCGACTGGCGCGCCCCCCACACACGCGGCGGACGTGCTGCTGAGCCCGGGCATGGATTCCCTGCTTGCGCAACTCAAATCGCGCTATGACTTGGTGGTGATCGATACGCCGCCCGTGCTCGCGGCCGCTGACGCCGGCATCCTGGCTGGCAAGGCAGGCGCCGTGTTCCTCGTGGCGCGCGCCGAGAAGACTACCGTCGGCGAGCTGGTCGCGGCGCAACGAACCATCCAGCAGGCAGGCGCCGAGGTCAAGGGCGTGCTGTTCAATGGGCTCGTGATCGAGGGACGCTGGTATCGGGCCCACAACTACTTCGGCAAGTATCGCTATCTCGCCGAGTACGGCAATGCACCGACCAAGCAAGCTTAGATAAAGGTGGCAGCCGGTACTGGCTGCCTCCGTACTGGCGCCACCGTTCCCTTCAGCCGCCTCGGCCACCATCATCGGCATCAGCTTAGCTTTTCCAGGATTCAATCAGCCATGCCACTTGTTGACGCGCCTGCCATCTCCTCCGTCGTGATTGCCGGTTCTGGCGGCCTTGGGGTGGAACTCTATGATTATCTGCACGACGAAGCACTGCGCGGCGGGCCAACGGTAGCGGGCTTCATTGACGACAGCCCGGGCAAAGTTCCGGACGGCGTCAATGCGCCCAATCTGGGGCCGGTTCGTCAGTTCCGCCCGGCACCGGGTCAGGCTGTGCTGGTCGCGATCGGTTCCCCGCAAGCGCGGCAGGAGGTACTGTCGTGGCTCTTGCAGAACGGGATCACGGTCCCGCTCTATGTGCATGACAAAGCCTTGATCTCGCCTTCCTCCCGTTTGGGCATCGGGGTTCTGATCTTTCCTTTCACCGTCGTCAGCCGGGGCGCGGTGGTGGAAGACGGCGTGCTCGCCAATGTCTTCTCGGGGATCGGCCACGGTGCTCGCGTGGGCGCATGCTCGGTGCTTTCTCCGCACGCCGTGCTCAATGGCAACACCGCGATCGGACCTGGTTGCTTCCTGGGTACACGTGCGACGCTATACCCGGGCATAAGAATCGGCGCGGAATGCGTCGTGGACTCCCATACCGGCGTTTCGGTCAACACCAAAGACCGGCAGTTCATCACTAACGGGGCTCAGCAGATTACCTCACGCCGCATTCGCGACCAGTGATGAGGGGTAGCCGCGTCGCGACGCAGAGGCGTTCGGATGAACCCCGGCAAGCCAGCAGGCAAGCGGCATTGCACCAGGGCTTCTGCACCGTCGGCCGGCTCATGGAAGCGCCGATGCCCCTTGCGTCTCCAGGCATGTCGGTTACCGCGATGTCAGGCGGCATCGACATCCGGCATGCTGCGCTTGCTGCCCCGGAACCGGGGTGCGGAGAATTCTCCCGCGGCGCTGATACCGTCGCGTGCCAGCACTTTGATGACCGTCTTCCACAGGATCACCACGTCCAGCCACACCGATACGTGGTCGACGTACCAAACGTCCAGCCTGAATTTCTCCTCCCAGCTGATGGCGTTGCGTCCGCTGATCTGCGCCAGCCCGGTGATGCCAGGACGAACGTCATGCCGGCGCGCCTGCTCGGCTGAGTAGAGCGGCAGGTATTCCACCAACAGCGGACGCGGGCCCACCAGGCTCATGTCACCCTTGAGGACGTTCCAGAGCTCCGGCAGCTCGTCAAGGCTCGTGGCGCGCAGGAATGCGCCGAATTTCGTCAGCCGTTCGGGATCCGACAGCAGCTCGCCATCCTCGCCGCGGGCGTCAGTCATGGTGCGGAACTTGAGGAGCTCGAATGGCTCGCCGTGAAGCCCTGGCCGCACGTGCCGGAAGAAGACCGGCTTGCCCAGCTTCAGGCGGATTGCGCAAGCCAGGAACAGTAGTGGAACGGCAAGCAGCAGGAGGCCCAGCGAGGCCAGGCAGACGTCAAAGATGCGCTTCATGATGGTTCATCCTGCCGTTGAAATCCGGCCTCAGACGATGAAGGTGGGCACCGCGTCGCCGCATGGAGGGATGCCCGGGGAAGGTGTGAACATTGCAGGCAGAGGCCGCATCCCGCGCCCGCGCCTTGGCCTGGTTTTCGGCCATGCACGCGAGCGCTGACTGCACGCCTCCACTGGCTCAATATAGTCAAGGTGAGAAGCATGCGTAGCGCGGCTATGTGATGGCGGGCACGGAACGCAAATTGCCGGTGCGAGTGGCCTGTGCTACAGGCCCCGGTCACGTTGCTCTGGCGCCTCGCCACCATACACTGGAGTACGGGGCAAGCCTCCGATTCTGTTGGAGAGCGCACCGAGAGATGGGAGCCCTCCCGCTAGAGTAAACGTCGACGCGCAGGCAAGCAGGCGATGCCTTGGGGCGAGACAGGTCCGGAGAACCGAAATGAAAGCAACCACAGCATGCGGCGAGGGTGGCGGCGGAGTCGACGCTACCCCCGCGGCGATCGCGCATCGCCACCTGCTGCATGGCGCCGATGCCATCTGGCAGGAAACCAATTGCTATATCGACCTCTGGGTGGAACTGCTGCATGGCTGGGGGCTCGATCCGCGCGCGGGACTTCCGTTCACGGTTGCCCAGGACTTTGAAGGGGATCACTTCACCTTCTTCAAGTACCCGCAGATGGATCTGGAGACGCTGTACGGAACCGTCGTGCAGGAAATGGCCGTCTACGACACGCTCCAGGCGCACGTCCTGGCCCAGGTCGAACGCGGTCACACCGTACTGCTTGAGGTCGACAGCTATTACCTGCCCGACACGCACGCCACCGCGTACCGGCGCGAGCACGTCAAGACCACCGTGGCCATCGACCGTATCGACAGCCAGGTCCAGCGCCTCTGGTACTACCACAGTCTCGGCTATCACAGCGCGCAGGATGAAGACTATCGCGGCCTGCTGCGGCTTTTGCCTGAACTCAGCGGCAATGGCAATATCCTGTTCCCTTATGCCGAATGCGCGAAGCGCGCGCGGCCATCGCTCGAGTCGTCCGCGCTGGTCGACGCCTCGGTCGCGTTGATGCACTACCACCTGGCCCGGCGCCCTGCAGCCAATCCGGTGGGACGCTGGCGACAAGTGTTCGGCAAGCATATGGACGCGCTGCTGGCACGTGACGAGGCGTATTTCCACTTGTACACCTTCAATTTCCCGCGTCAGCTCGGCGCCAATTTCGAGATGCTGCACCACTGGCTGTGCTGGCTGCGCGAGCAGGGACGCGAGGTGCCCATGGTCGCTATCAACGCCGCACGGACCATCGCGACAGAAAGCAAGGTATTGCAGTTCCGACTGGCGCGTGCGGTGGCACGCCGCCGCGCCGATCCATGCACGGACTGCCTGGATACACTGGAAACCTGCCATGACAGGACCATGGAAGGCCTGATCACTGCCTTCGGTGGCGTCGACAATGATCCGATTGGCCAAAATCAACCATCATAACCAAGCGAATGTTCCGCGTTGACAGCGTAAATCTCGCCTGAAGGCGGCGGAACAGCATGCCCCCCCACCTTGCCTTCATGCACGAGGCGGACACGCCGGCTGCTGCCCGGCGCAAGGTGGAACCAGTTCTCGGCGGCAATGTAGGCATGATCCTCGATGTGCACCCAGCGAGCGAAGCGCTGGGTTGACACGGTCAGCCACCACTCACCTTCCGCTTGCTCAAGCTGTGCCCGCAAGCTGGGCGCCTTGAGCGCCGCGGCACGGCGGTCGGGCAAATAGACGGCCTGGCTCAGTGGCTCGCCACTGTCAACGGCAAACAGTGTCGCCACCACGACATCATGAGTCGGGGGGCCGAAGCGGTAGGCATAAGTCAGGTCGAAGAAGCGGTCAAGCAACGCAGCGGCCTCCACACGCTCGGCACTGCGGGCCGGCAGGCACAGGCTGTGCCGAGCCTGCGCCACCACCGCCTCGCCATCGCGCAGGCAATCCAGCTCCAGCCACAATGCACGTGGCTGCGGCGTTTCGTTGAGCACGTGCAAGTGCAGTCCGTTGAGCCCTTCGTCCGTAATCAGTACCTGCAGCGGCTGCCAGACTTGCCTCAAGGCATACCAGGCCGATTTGGGACGGCCGCACGCGTCGACAATACCCCAGCCGGCGCCAGGCATCAGGTCCTGCAATTGCCAGACCAGACCACCCGAGCAACTCGACCCGACACGCCGCCATTCGCTGAAGACTTCGGTCATGACGTCCGCGACCACGGCGCGCGACAGCATCAGGTAGCGCCGGGGCTGCTCATACCGCAGGCGCGGCGGATCCACGTCATACAGCACACGCAAGTAGTGCTCGCGCACATCCTCGAAGTCCCACGGCGTGCCGGCGTCGCGCGGCACCGCGGCTTTCCAGCGCGGCGCGTGCAGCGGCGCAGACAAGCCGTACTCCGTCAACGTGCGGTCACCGGGCACATTGGCAAAGGCCAGGCATTCTGAAGCGAAGCGCACTTGCGCCAGGCGTGCGTCGGCCAACGGTCGCTGGTAGGCGCCGACGCCGTAGTAGTGGCTAACGCCCGTGTCGGGCTGGAACGGCCAGCTGCCGCCGGTCGGCGAATTGCTGACATACACCACGTCCGGCCGATGGGCTGCAACCAGGCCCGGAATCAGTTCATCGAACAGCGGTTGCTTCCAGTTGCTGCGCGACGCGCCCAGCATCGCGGCCTGCTGCTCCGCCTCGCTCCCGCCACACAGCACCGCGAGACTCGGATGCGCCCGGGTTGATGTCAGCCAGTCGCTGACTTCACGCGTGATGTCATCGGTAAGGCCAATGCCAGGCCCGATGCCGCCATAGTCAAAATTGGCGAACATGAAATCGTGCCATACCAGCAAGCCAAGTTCGTCACAAATTCGGTAAAACGCTTCGCCCGGATAGCAGGTGACGCCGCTGATTCGCACCATGTTCATACCGCCCTGGCGTGCCAGCGCCAGCCAACGCCTGGACGCTTCATCGGTGTCTGCCAGGCCGGGCAGGTCATGGCTTGAGATGCAGGCTCCGCGGCAAAACACCCGCTCGCCGTTGATGCACAGTGCGAAGTGCCCGGACTCGCCAGCACGATCCGACGATACCGTGCGGAAGCCCACCCGGCCGCAGTCGATGGCGCGCCCCTCGATGTTCGCATCGACGCCGTAGAGGCAAGGTTCGCCATGCGTGTGCGGCCACCACAGCCTGGGGTGTTCCATGCGCACCGTGCCCACCAAGGTGTGATCGTCAACGCGCGACAGCGAGCCGGGATAGCCGCAACCCTCCGCGTCCCTGGCTTCGAACGATCCCGAAGCCGGCGCGGACGCTGGAAAATGCAGGCGCAGCGTGATGACACCGAGATCGCCCTGCACCTGTCCCCACAGGTCAGCGCGCACCCCATGCAGGATGTCGTCGCTGGCCGGGTCGAGCAATTCCACCGAGCGCCAGGGACCCACCGCATGCACCGGCGGGCACCACCCCGGCATGTGGCCAAGCAGCGTCGTGCGGACGGTGCGCAGCGTCGGCGGCACGATCATTCGCGGCTTCCAGCGCACGGGCCCGCGCTGCTTGCGCAACCATGGATAGAGCGCGCGAAAGCAAAGGTACAGCAGGTTGTCGTCATCCAGATCGGCCTCGACCTCATGCGCGACGAACATATGCTGCGCGCTCAGCACGAGCTTTCCGTTAAGCCAGGCTTCGGCCACCGTGGCGAGCCCGTTAAAGCGCAGCACGCGGCGGCCACGGCCGGCAAAGCTGACGCGATACCAATGATCATGCAGGTGCAGTGGCGGCGGCGCCGAGTCGTCCCAGCGCCCGGCAGCGCGCAGGGCGCTGGCTACCGTGCCGGGCACGGGTGCTGGCAACCAGGCTGCGGCGGGATCCAGTGCGGCGGGGCTATCGGCTACGCCGGCGGGCATTTGCACCCAGGCCCACTCGCCGCCGAGCGCGGCACTGCCGATGGCGACGCCGGGACGGCTGCCAGGCGATGCCTGCCGAGCGGACGCCGAAGTGCCCGTGTCCGCGTTAGTTTGCGCCTTCATGGACTGCCTTCCCTGAGAAAACCTGACAGGACCGGAACGCCAGCATGGCAGAGCACGCGTGACAGCCCGGGACGGCCGCGCCGGGCAAGGCCCCGGCCGCATCCGCCGTCACGGCACCTCATTGGCCGAACGGATGCGGCACGTAAAGTCGTCCAGTCGCGCCGTGCTGGCACGTACTAGATACCTCCGAGCACGTCACGCACCCGCTGGGGCCAGTTCGCCAGCTTGAAGCCGTGATGACGCAGCAGTGCCAGCGTCAGGCGCTCGATGCCAAAGCCCACGCAGCCGGTGTGCGCCGGCGCGCCGTCCACAGTACGCAACGGCCACGCGTGCGCGAAATGGTCCATGTGGTAGTTGAAACTCATGCAAGCCGTGGGTGGCGCGCCATCATTGATCGGCACCAGCAACTCGAACTTAAGCTTTAGCTCGCGCTGGCTGTCGGCCACGATCTTGCCGCCACGCCCAAAGAACGGATCGTTCGCCACGTCAACCTCATGCGGCAAGCCAAGCAGCCTGGCCAGTTGCGTACCACGCTCCATCCATCGTCGACGGAATTCCACGATCTGCTCGGCCGTGCCGAGCCGGACATATTCGCGCTGGCGGAACATCTGCATGCGTGCAGGGTCGATCGAAGGCTCATGGCGGAAGCAATACGTCAACACGTCAACCACCAGCCCTTCCCGAGGCATCGGACCGCGGCTGGCCACCACGGGGTAGACGGGATAGCACGCCGCCGGCGCCAGCACCACATCGGTGGGCTGCTGCTGATCGGCCCATTCCTCACCGTGCTCCAGGCGCGCCAGCAGACGGTGATGCTCGCGATCGCCGCCACAGAAGCAATGCACCGTCCCTGCCAGCTGGGGAAAGCTCTTGAGATACTCACTCGCTTCAAAGTCCTTGCGCGGCATGGCAGGAGGAAATCGCATCACCTCCGCGTCCTGGTCGGCGCCCAGTTTGCTGATCGCGTAGTTCAAGCCGTCGGCAATACTCTCGAACAGTCCGCTACGACCATAAATGCCGTCGACCGTCGTGGGGAAGAGCACGCGGGCGTCAATCAGCGCCTGCCGGTAAGCACGGCGGCCCGTGTCAGGATCCTGCGCCGGCCTGGCCATGGCAGAATGGTCACCCGGGGCAACGGATGCGTCGTCGCCTGGCACGTAAGCGTTGCTGGTATCGTCCATGGACGGCTCCTCAGGCGGACCGGTCGGCCAGTAGCAGATTGGCGGTATTGGTCAATATGCGATCGTTGTTGATCATCAAGGGGGCGGACCACAGATCCCGCAGGTGGCGTCCCAGGCTGAACGGCGTGCCATGCTTGTAGCCCGCCATGCCGCAGACCAGCATCGCGATTTGCACCGCTTCGAGCGCCAGCGACGACACGCTGGTCTTGAGCCCGTTCATTTCCGCCGCCAGGTTGAAAATTGCCGACACACTCTGGCTTGCATGACGCTGGCGTTGGTGAGCCAACGCCAGTTCCAGCCGCCCCTCCAGCATCTGGATAATGGCAACCGCTTCGGCCACGCGCGTAGCCGAGGGCGGAAGCGTGCCAGGCCGGGCGCGCGCCTGGCCCTGGAACAGCACCTTGGCGCGCTGAACCGCATCCGCGGCGATACCGGTCCACAGGGCAGACCACAAGATGTGCGACACGGGGGTCATGGTGACGTCGGCAATCTCGCCGAACGACACGGGCAGGATCTGATCGGTATGCCCGCGGGCTTCCAGCCGGAATCCATTGCTGCAGGTGCCGCGCATGCCCAGGGTATCCCAGGTGGAGAGACTTTCCAGTACGTAGTCTGGCTTGAGCACGCTTACCATGACCTGGTCCGATGGCGAGGCATCGGGATGGCGGCGTGCCGTGACGAGGATCCCGTCGGCATGGGCGCCATAGGAAATGGTCGGAGCCATCTTGAGCAAGTACAGGTTGCCGCCATCGGCGTTGACCGCGCAGCCGCTGCTGCGCAAGGCACCGCCAATCGCCTCTTCGGACGTGGCCGAAGCCAGCAGCAATTGTTCGCTGGCCAGGCGCTGCAATAGCTGCGCGTGCCACGAGCTGGTGCTCGCATGATTGACCAGGCATGCCACCTGTATCTGGTGCATGGCGTAGATCATTCCCGTCGAGGCACAGGCACCGCCCAGCACGCGGCAGACCGCTGCGATCGTTTCCAGCGACGCGCCATCACCGCCACAGGCTGGCGGCACCATGGCGCCCAGCAACCTCTGCTCACGCAAGACTGCAAACGCCTGGTGCGGAAAACACGCATCGGCGTCGACCTGGTCTGCATGCCTGGCTGCTTCTGCCGCGGCCAGGCGCGCTCCGGCCAGCAAGTGTGCGGCGTCAGCAGTCTCCGCGCGCGGAAAGGCCTGCTCGACGCTGGCGAGGACCGGGCTCATGCCGCCTCCTGCTCTTGTTTGATCTGCTCGGTCGCCGCAGCCAGTGTGCTGATGCTGCGGAACAGCTGGCGAGTCAGCATGCGGTCAGGTATCTCGATGCCGAAGGTATTTTCGATCGCGAGCATGACTTGCACCGTTGCCAGTGATGACAGTCCCGCTTCGTATAGATCGGCCTGGTCGTCCAGCGATTCAACTGGTACGTCAAGTCGGGCCACTTCCAAAAGTATGGTGCGTATCGCTGCTCGCATGGTGGGCTCCAGGTTGAGGTACAACGCCTTGGTGACCTATTGAGCCTGAACGTCGCACGCGCATCAGTGCGTTTTCACACCAATGCGTGTGCTCAGAACGTCCGCCAAACGCTCGCAGAAACAGGTACACCCACACAAATGGCGGTGCGGTTTCTGGCGTGCTTTGGCATGCGTCAGTTTTTCCCTACCCGATCGGCTTGACCGGCCAATGCGGGAGGCTTCGCTACCGCTCGTGGCAACGGCATCCCCAGATAAGGATTGATGGTATTGAAGTCCGCCCGGTTGCTGCGCCGGGGCATGACACCGTTGAGGATGCCACCGGCCAGCCTGGCATTGGCGTGCGCCAGGCGCTTGAGGGTTTCATCGACCTGCGCCGTCGCCGTGACATCGGCGCGCACCACCACCAGCGTGGAACCCGCCAGGTTGGCCACCAGCGTGGCATCGGCCACCGCCATCACCGGCGGCGTGTCCACCAGCACCAGGTCGAAGCGCCCCGCGCACAGCCGCAGGGATTCCGCCAGCGCGGGCAGCATCAGCAGCTCGGACGGATTGGCCGGCACCGCGCCGCGGCTGAGCAGGAACAGGCCATTGACCACGCTCGGCTTGACCGCTTCGGCGATCGCGCTGCGGCCAGCGAGCACTTCTGCCAGCCCGGGCTCGGCAGGCAGGTCGAACCAGTCCGCCACGCGGCCGCGGCGCAGGTCGGCGTCGACCAGCAGCACGCGCTGGCCGGCTTCGGCGAACAGCACCGCGAGGTTAACCGCGGCGAAGGTCTTGCCGGCGCTGGCGGCGGGGCTGGTCACCGCAACCACGCAGTTGGGTGCATCGCGCAACGCGAAATGCAGCGCCGCCCGCAGCGTGCGCAGGCCTTCCACGGCAAGCGAATGCGGGGCGCGCCGCGCCAGCAGGAACTGGTCGTGCAGGCCCTGGCGCAGCAGCCGTTCGGCGCGCGCGCGTTCGTCCTCGGGCGCGGCGGCCGTGGCGGCGTCGATCACGCTGGTGACAGACTCCGGCCGGCCGAGGCGTACATTGGGCGGCAGCACAAAGCCGGAGGCGATGCCCAGGCGGCGCTTGGCTTCGACCAGCCGTTCCAGCTCGGTCTGCTCGTTGCTGAAGGCGATATCGCCCAGCATGGCCATGCCCAGGCGCTGTTCCGCATCGGCGGCGCTGGCCACCGACGGGCGCATGCGCTGGCGCAGGTTGATCGCGGCCACGCCCAGGCACAGGCCGAGCAAGGCGCCGGCGGAGGCGAACGGCCACGCGCCGAGACCGACCGGTGTGACCGGCGCGATCGCGGCATCGACCACGCGCATCTGGGTAGAGCTGTCGGACAGCATCAGCGACAGCTGCTCGACCTTGCTGCGCAAGGACATGTACATGTCCTCGGCCACCTTGACGTCACGCGTGAGCGCCACCGATTCGCGCTCGGAGGCCGACAGGGTCTGCATACGCGCGTCGATCTCCGCGCGCTCGCGAGTCATCTGCTGGATCTGGCTGTCGACGGTGCGGACCTCGTTGGCCTCGGGCGTGAAGCGCTGGAGCAGCCGCGTGCGCTCAAGCTTGAGCGCTGCGATCTGGCGCTGGTACTCCATGCTGTTGCTGAGGAACGACTGCGCGTCGCGGCTGGGCTGCAGCGAACCCGTGCGCGCGCGGTAGCGCGTGAGCGCCTCTTCGGCGCGCGTGAGTTCGCTCTGCACGCGCGGCAGCTCGCCCGAGAGGAACGCGAGCGTGCCGGCCGCGTCCTGGCGGCGCTTGTCGGTCTGGCCGTCGATATAGGCGCGCGTGACCCCGTTGACAAGTTGGGCGGCAAGCTGGCGGTCCGGGTATTGCCAGCTCACGCGCACGGTGCCGCCCGGCGCGGTCAGGGGGTCGGCCGCGCCGCCCAGGCTCGCCGGGGTTTCACTGCGTTCGCTTTCCACCGTGAGCCCGCGGCGCACGGACTCGGCGGTGCGGGCCAGGTCGTGCCGCGTGAGCTGGAAGCGCGTACCGGGCCCGGCCTCGATCTTGTCCACGCGCAGCACAATGCCGTTGGCCATCGCAGTCTCGCCGGCCCGCCCTTCCAGCAGCAAGGTGTCCTGCTGCATCAGGCGGTAGCGGCCGTCGCTGCGCACCTCGAAGGTGAGTGGCTGGTCTACCAGCGCCTCGGGCACGGTCATGCTGGCGATTACCAGACGCTCGCCGCCCCAGGCATAGCCCAGGCTGGCAGGCCAGGTGCCGCGCGGCTGGCCGGGTGTGGAAAAGCGCTGGACCAGCGCGCCCAGCAGCGGCGCACGCAGCGGCTGCGCGGTGATATCGAGCCGCAGCCGCTCCACCACCGGACCGACCACGGCGCGGCTCTTGAGCAGGCCTGCGTCGAAGGCCGCCGGGCCCTGCATCTGGGCGACGCTGCGCATGCCGCCATCGCGCCCCTCAACCTGCACCAGCGCCTGCGCGCGATACTGCGGCGGCGCCGACAGCGCCACCAGCAAGCCTGCGGCCGCACCGGCCACGCCAGCCGCGGCAATCCAGCCGAGGTGGTCCATCAGCGCGCGCGCCTGCGTGACGCCCGGCTGGGCCTCACGGCGCGGGGTGGCGCTCTCAGCCGGGCCACCGGCATATGACAGTCTGCTCACGACTACAGCTCCTCAAATGGGATCGGCGCGGCGTATGCACGCCGCGCTTCGCAGGCCACACGCGCCGAAGCGTGCCGCTCAGGCGCTGGCCAGCGCGGGCAGCAGGCGGTCATACTCGCGCTTGACCAGCTTGTAGCACTCGCACGAATGCTTCTCCAGCCCGCAGCGGTCAAGCACGGTGATATGGCCGCGGCTGTGGTGGATCAGGCCCAGGTCTTCCAGCTTGCCGGCCGCTTCGGTCACGCCTTCGCGGCGCACGCCGAGCATGTTGGCGATGACCTGCTGGGTAATCACCAGCTCGTTGGAGCTGAGCCGGTCGATGGCCAGCAGCAGCCAGCGGCACAGTTGCTTGTTCAGGGAGTGGTGGCGGTTGCAGGCCGCGGTCTGTGCGATCTGCGTGAGCATGGCCTGCACGTACAGCAGCGTCACGCGCTGCAGCGTGGGCAGGCGCGGCAGGTCGCCGCGCAGCAGGCGCGCGGGAATGCGATAGGCCATTCCGGGGCTGCGCACTTCCACCCGGCTGGGCATGGTGTCGCCGCCGGTGACCACCGGGATGCCGACCAGCCCTTCGTTTCCGACCGCGGCGATCTCGACCGTCGCGCCGTCCTCCAGCAGCGACAGCAGCGATACCACCGCGGTGGTCGGGAAATAGACATGGACGATGCGCTGGCCGGAATCAGTCAGGAGTTCGCCGGCGCGCAGACGGACCAGCTCGAAGTGCTGCGCCAGCGTCTCCCACTCGCCGCGCGGCAGCGCGCTGAGCAGGTGATTGACATGCAGATCCGATCGATGCGTAATCATTTTCGTACCCCCTGTCCAATCCCGAGTCCGGGAACAACGCTCTGCCGGCCTGGCTCGGCACGACTGCTTTCCGAGAACCGGCTGGCTGCGCCGCCGACCCAGGTGCGGCGCTCTTTGCAAGCCAGTGCCTCTATTTAGCGTCATGGCAGCGCGCTCCGACAGTAGGCGAACGGCTGGGGAACGGTCATCCATCGGGAGGTTGGACGGAAAGGCGAGAGTGAAGCGGGCGCTGACAAGGGCGCCATGCGCCGCGGCGGCTGCGATGTCCGCCGCCGCCATACGAGGCGAGGCGGCACGGCAGATGGAAGCTGTTACGGGCTAGTCAGTCACGGCAGGCACGCAAGGCTGGATGCATGGCATGCCCTCCGCTGTCGGCATGAGACCCGGGATATCGTGCAAAAGGCGGATGCACCGGGTTGCCCCCGGCGCCGGATCGAACCGGTTCTGTGCCAGACGCCGGAGGCGGCACACCAGCCAAGTGTTGCCCGCTGCAGGCAGGATCTGCCGACTCATGGCTTGAACTCGCCGAAATGCGCGGCCAGCAACGGCACGCTGGCCAGGTATGAGGCTTCGAGCTGGTCCAGGCAGTCTTCGCAACGGTCCGGCTTGCGGCTGATGACCGCGCGCATCAGGCGGAACTGCATCACCATCGCCTCCGAGGCCATGGTGTAGCAGGCTTGTGCCGCCTTCTCGGGCACCTCCTGCCCGTGCATCACCAGCCAGCGCAGGTAGCGCGCCAGCAGCTCGAAATTGGCGCCGAGCTGGCGCAGCACGCCCGACGCGTAGTGGTGAAAGCCCGGTTCCCCGCGCGCCATCAGCCGCTCGAGATGCTGGGGAAATACCGCGCGAAACATTGTGACGGGGTTCTCGCGCGGACGGTTGCCCAGGTGAAAGCGCAGCAATGCCAGCGAGGCCTCGAGCAGCGTCTCGGCAGCGTGCGGATGTCCGTTGCGGCGGACCACATCGGCGTGCATGAAGGGCAGCGCGTCGGCACTGCGCACGCCCGGTGCCAGGCGAATGATGGCGGCGTAGTCCTCGCCGGTCGCGGTGTGGTAGCCGTCGGAGTGGTAGTAGCCGACTGCGCCGGCTTCGGGGATCAACACATCGATGGCAATGCAGGTGGGCATGCAATGGCGCAGGTAGCCGGCGCCGCGGGGTGGCGGCAGCTGGCTGCTGTCCAGCTCCATCACGACGATATGGCCGCGCGAGGTCTGTGCCGCAACGTGCGACTCGAGCGAGTCGTAGAACGTCAGGGCGTGCACGGTGAGGCCGTACAGCCGCTCCAGGTCGGCATCCGGAAAGCGGCACTGCGTGAAGTGGTCGGCCTCGAAGTCCTGCCGCACCGCGCAGGCCAGTGCCGCGACCGGCGGCAGGTCCAGCCCGTGCAGCAGCTCGATCCAAAGGTCGATATGGCAGTTGACGTGCGACCACACCGGATTGCCGCCGCGCAATCCTGGTCCGCCCCGTCCACGCATCCTGGTGTCGCCGTGCACTAGTGACCTCCGCGCCTGCCATGCCGCTTCATGAGCGGGTACGGACGGCCCATGCCGGGCCCGCGCGCGTGCCTGACGAGCGATACGGCAGGCCGAGCGCTGACACCAGTCATTTTTCCGTCTCCCCCTGAACCCGAGCCAGATACTTGCTGCCATTGGCCATGATGGCGATCTTGGCGCGCGCGGTTCTGGCCAGTCTGTTGGACGGCGCACAAACCCGCAAAGGGTTCAGGCGGTTCAGGGGGGCACTCAGCCGCAAATATGCGCGCATGGTGCTTCTGGTTGATGGAGGACTGCGAACTGATTGGTTATCGTCAAGGAGACGTGTGGGCGGGCAGTATGGCCCGCACGCCTTCAAAGCCCGCATGGTCCCCCGGTCGGCGGGCTTCTTTTTTGGCTCGCCGGCTGGTGTCCTGTTCCGCAAATACCTTGCCATGAAATCGCCCCAACTGGGCGATTTTCATTTTGGCAAGCTGCGCGACGACGAAGAGAATGACAAAGGCACAGTGGCACCCGGCGAGGCCGCCGGGTGCCACTGTGCCTGATTCTCGCTGGATGCCTGCTGGTTCAGGCCACGAGTGGTGGCGGCACGCGATGCCGATGCTGAGCAATGATCAGCGCCCTCAGGCTTTCCACACGCAGCCGCGCTTCGCGCTCGCCGGCCGCGCGGGCCGCGTCGGCGGCGGCCAGCTCGCAGTCAAACTGACGCCCGTGCAGTTCACCGCGATAGAGCAGCGGCTCATCGCTGCCCTCGTTGGCACCCGCGTGGCAACCATGGTCAAGGCTGGCAGCCAGCCTGATCTCGAAGCAGCACGCCCACTTGCCTCTGCCTTCGCGCACAGCAAAGCCGCGAACGACGAGGAATTCCAGTCCGGCCTCCATATGACCCCCTTACTTCCCCAGGGCGGCCTGCCTGCAAACTGGGCTGGCTTCTGCCTCCGGGCGAATCAAGCATAGGCAATCAGGTGCGATGCGCACTCCTACGGTGGATGTAGGTCTGCTCGCTCAAAGGAGGGAGGCGGTGGCCCCGTTGGCGCCCGTCAGTGACAGCGCCATGCGCGGAAAGCACTGGCCGCCGGCCCACACCAGCGCGGTGGCGGCGCAGACCAGTTCAACCGGTGCCGGCAGCGCGAGACACCCGCTGGCACCGAGCAGCGCGGCATGCAGCATCAGCGAGGCATCGAGGCGATCGGACAGCACCAGCCAGCGCCGTGGCGCCAGGCGTGCCTGCAGCTGGTCCAGCAACGCACGCGGGTCGCCCTCCAGTGCGCTGCAATCGATCAGCGCGATATCGGCCGGGTCCGGCGATGGCTCCGATGACGAAGCCTGCGTCGATGCGCGCGCCGATTCATGCAGCCACTGCGGCGTGCGCCACGTGATCGGCTGCGGCACGTCCAGTGCGTTCAGGCGACGCGCCAGGACACGGCACATCATTTCATTGCTGGCGATGAGATAGGTCGGCATTGACTCGGTCTGGCAGCTGGCCCGGGCCGCAGATGCGCTTGCCACCGGGTCGGGATCCGGGCCGCGGGGCGGCCCGCCTTGCAGGGCATCAGGGCAGCGCCGGCCGCCGGAAAAAGTGTCTGCAGATGCCTTTCATCACAAGGTAGCAAGCCGCCGCCGCCATTGCCTCATGCTTTTGGCTGAGAGCCGCACGCCAGAAGGATGAGGCGCGACCCGTGAACGCCGCGCCGCCACCCGTCACGCAGCCTGGCAGGTGGGATCAGGTGCCGGCACCCGGGTCACCGGATTGACGGGCGTGGCGGGCCCGGCCCAGTTGAGCGTGGCACCCTTCTGCAGGGCAACGTAGACGGCTTCGCCCTTGTTGCGTACGTGCAGGCGCTGGTACAGCGTGCAGGCATGCGTCTTCGCGGTGGCCACCGAGATATTCAGCATGCGGCTGACCGTCTTGATGGGATAGCCCCGAGCCAGCAGCGCCAGCACTTCGTACTGGCGTTCGGTGATGTTCAGCAGGTGCGCGCCGGCCGACGGGGTTTCGTGGTACGTCGCGTGCGCCTGGAAATGGCGCTGGGGCGCGGGCACCGCATGCTCGAGCACGGCCTCGCCGATGCCTGCGCGCAGCGCCACGACCCGGGCCTCGCCCTGCCCTGCGCTGCTTGCCACCGGGGCATGGCCGGCATCGAGTTCCGATTGCCAGGCATGGTGGCTGCCCTGGGCACGCGCCGGGAAGCACTCGCCGCCGGCCAGCACCAGGCGCACCGCGGCATCGAGCGCATCCGCACTGCAGCTCTTGGCCACGCAGCCGCGCACCGGGTCAGGCAAGCCTGCATCCGGCAGCAATGGGGCCGCCTGATCGCCGAGGACCAGCACGCGCTGCGGGCGTAGCCGCTGGCACAGTTCCTCCAGCATGGCCCAGCCGCCGGCGTGATCGGCTGGCAGGCCATAGATCAGCAGGTCGGCATCGTACAGCCACAAATCTGAATCGACTGGGGCGAGGGGATCGATATCGATCAGGTCACCAGGAATATGTGCTTGGGCCAGCAGATGGCGCAGACCCAGGCGCAGGAGGGGGTGAGGCTCGATCAAGAGGATGGTGGCCATGGCCGCTCTCTTATTATTGCGGCAAGTTCGGACCCTGCGACAATCCGCGCTTGCTTGTCGGAAATGCTCCGCTATCTTGCGGTTGCACTTCCATACGATCCGCCATCGCTCCAGACCGCCCGGCAGCCTTCCCGTCAGGCTGCAGGTCCGTCCTTCCCGTGGAGATACCGGATCGCCCCGTTTTGCGTGTTAAGACGCTTATGTAGAAAGAGTCTTAGATGCGACTGAAGTCTGATCTAAGTATTTATAACTCCTGACCTGCAGCATATGAAACGCGTAGGTCGAATGCAAGGTGATGGTGCGCTGCGGCGGGTTTTCCCCGAGCACTGCCTGACACCAGCATACGGATGCCACAAGGGCAGCGGGGATGACTTTCCAGTGAAAACGCGCATAAAATTATCGGCATTGTATTTATCTATGCATTTCGGGCCGGATGAATTCTCGCTCGCTTCAAGTGCCTTATAAATCAAGAAGTTAGCCATTCAGCGCATACCTGCCGATGATTCCTGGAATGATGATGGTCAGCCTCACCCGCAGCGAATTTGCGGCGGTACGCGCCTATGTGCAGGGCATGCCGGCGGCCATGGTGGTGCCCCGCTACCTGGCCGACGAAGCCGATGACGACGAAGCCGGGGCCGAGTCTGCGCTGCGGATCCTGCTTGCCCTGCGCGACCGGATGGTCCAGCTCGCGCACCTGCACGGACGGGCGGACCTGGCCGAACTGCTGCTGGCCGGCCCTGGCCGCTCCAACCGCGGCATGGATCGCCGCGTCGACGCGCTGGCTGAGCTCGAACGGTTGGGTACGGCGGCGCCGCGCCCCCAGCACGGCGTGGAGTTGTGGTTTGCACCAGCCTTGGCGCGACGCTTGCGCAAGGCTGAAATTGTGACCCTTAATTCTCTTTTTGAGCTTGCAAACCGACGCGGCAGCGCCTGGTGGCGGGCCGTCCCGCGCATTGGCGCGCTTGCCGGCGCGGCCGTCAACCGCTGGCTCAGCGAGAACCGTGCTGCCTTCCGGGACCCGGACGGCAAGCCGCTGCTGGGCGCGCACGTCGGCAACCGGACTCTGCTCGAGCGAGGCAGGCTGGGACCAGGGATGCGCCAGCCGTTGCCGCTGGAATGGATGACCGCGTCGCCCGCGTTAGCCGCTGACGCCAGCTGCCCGTACAGTCAGGGCCTCGACGTCGTCCAGGCCTGGCTGCGCGATGCCGCCGGCGACAGCGGCAGCACGTTCTCGGCCTACCGCAAGGAGGCGGAGCGCTTGCTGCTATGGGCAGCACTGGAGCGGCGCAAGGGCCTGTCGCAGCTCGATCTGGACGACCGCCGGGCCTACCTGGGCTTCCTGGCGCAGCCCGAACCGGGCAGCCGCTGGTGCGGACCGCGGGCACCGCGCCACCTGGCCGGCTGGCGTCCGTTCACCGGCCCGCTCAGTCCGGCAAGCGTGCGGCATAGCATGCGGGTGCTGGCCGCCCTGTTCCGCTGGATGCATGCCAACGGCTACCCGGGCGCAGCGCTCTGGCCAGCCCGGATCCCGGACGGCACCGATGCCTCGGCGGCAACGGAGGCGGCGCGGCCGGACACCTTGCAGGTTCCCGAGGCCAGCCTGGCTCCCTTCCTGTCATGGCTGGAACGCCGGGGCGGCGACGACGATGGCCAGCGCTACCGGACCGCCCATGCGGCAATCCTGCTGTTGCGGGAACACCGGCTCAGCCTGGACCGGCTGACCTCGGTCACGCGGCGTTCGCTGGCGCCGATGCAGCAGCCTGCGCGGGTTCCGGAAGACGGTGTGGAAAGCATTGTGCCAGACGGAACGCCCGGCTTTGGCCTGGCCACGCAGCACGCGCTGGCCCGGCATTGGCGTGACCGCAACCTCCAGTGGGACGGTGCGGGCACAGAAGACGCCTCGCTGATCGGTCCACCGGCCGCGCCGCCGACCCGGCGCGCGCAGCGCAAGCTGGCGGCATTGCCGCTGGCCGGCTACTCGGTGCGTGGCCTGCATGCCCTGCTGTCCAGCATGCTTGAGCGCTACCGCAAGACCTGTGATCCGGAGTTTGGCGCGCGCTCGCCGCGCGACCTGCTGGCTTGAGCGCTGCCGCGGCAATGCTGCCGCAGCGGCGCCATGGCTTGCCTGCCCGGCTCAGAGCAGCGTGTTGTCCAGCCCGAAGCGGGCCTTCAGGGCCTCGACCAGCGCCTCGCGGGCACTGCGGTCGCTCAGCTGCACGTCCAGCATCACGCGTCCCGAGTCCCATTCCTTGATGGTGCCCAGCAACTGGCCGCTGTCGGTCCGGATCTTGTATTGCCGGCTGATTTCCTTGACCTTGCGCGCCTTGCCTTCCTGCGCGTGCTTGCGGATGGCTTCAACCTCGCGGCTCGACAGGCCGTCATTGATGATGCGCGCCGCCAGTTCGCGCGTGCGCTCCTCGCCCGCCAGCTTGCAGTACAGCGTCAGCTCATAGCCCGCGGCGATGCCGATCGCGCTCGGGCGCTCGCGCATCACGCCCAGCACGGACTCGGGCAGGCGCAGCAGCGCCAGCGTCTTGTTCACGGTGCCGGCCGACATGCCGGTCAGCTCGCAGATTTCCTCTTCCTTCTGGACCTTGCCTTCGTCCAGCAACTGGCGCCAGGCGATCGCATTGTCCAGCGCTGACTGGTCCGAGCGCTGCTCGTTGAGCATGAACGACAGCCGGTAGAAGTCCAGGTCGCTCAGGTCGTTTTCGACAAAACATTCCATCTCGAGCTTGCCGGCAGACGCCAGAGCTCGCTTGCGGTAATGACCGTCGATCAGGATGTAATGGCCGGGGCGCGCCGGATCGGGCGCGGCCAGGCCGGGGGTCTTCTGGCCGTGCGTGGCAATGGATGCCGCCCGCTCCTGCACCACGGCGGGATCGTAGAGGCGCCGCGCGTTGAGAGGATTGTCGTGCAGTTGCTCCAGCGGAATCCTGATCAGCTGCCGGCCCGCGGCGGCTTCGCCAAGACTTTCAGCGCTGAAAACGGGCGCGCCATCGGCTCCCCTGCCCTGCAGCAATCCATTCGGATGCTGGGAAATGGCCGCTTCCGCGCGAGCGAAGCGGTCCAGCGTATCGTTGCGGGTCTTTTCGGCCGCCATGCCGGCCAGCATGCCAGCCTTGAGGCTCTTCAGTTTGGTAGCCATACCTAGTGCTCAATCAAAGACAGTATTTCGTCGACCATCATGTCGACCTCCTGCACCGCCTCGCGTGCGCCGGCAACGCCGTGCACGGTGCAGCCGATCGCCTGGCATTCCCGGAATGCCGAGCGCGACCCGATCATCGAATTCAAAAGCGGTACGTCGCCGTCGTCGCCAAGGATTTCAATGGCCTGGCGCGCGATCGAGACGCGGCGCTGGACCATATTGGCCATCACACGGATCAGCAAGGACTCATTCTGGACTTGGGCGTGCTGCGCCAGCGTCTTGGCCGCTACCGCCGCCCACAGATCCGGCGGCGAAGGCACCACCGGAATAATGGCAAGGTCCGAAATCAGCAGCGCGCTCGAGGGCGCTGCCGAATGCACCGCCGGCGGGCAATCCACGACGATGTAGTCATAATCCTGGACGAATTTGCGGACCTCGCGGTGCATGGCGCCGCCCGAGGGCGCCAGGCCAATCACGGAAGCCGGGAACGGCCGCTCGTCGCTGGCCTGCGCCGCCCAGCGAGTGGCGGTGCCTTGCTCGTCCATGTCGACCAGCATCGAGCGCGCGCCGCGCAGGCCAAGCGTCCCAGCAAGGTGCATGCTGACCGTAGTCTTGCCGCAACCGCCTTTCTGGTTAAAGACTGTGATGATTTTGGCTGGCACTGCGACCTCTCTTTCAGCGCTGAAAGCGCGGTTGATTCTTAAGGCGCAACTGTAGCCAAAAGCACGTGATGCTTCAACCGTTTTCCAAATTTACAAAATATATGTTGCCGATGCAGAGAGCAGAGGCCGCCATTTGGCAGCCGGAAACGAGCCGTACCGTAAAATTGCTTGAAAAACAGCCCGGGATGTGCCTAAAGTATCTATAGTGCGCATTACGCCGCACATGACACCGCAATCCAAAGTGGTTATGATGCGCGCTACAGTCGAGTCAAGTCGTGTCAACCTCGTCGGCTTCCGTTCGGTATCTACGAGAACTCAACGTGCTTGAACGGTTGTTTGCGTTGTGTACAAGAACTTGCTTCGAAAAGGAAATTCCTATGGCAACCGGTACGGTCAAGTGGTTCAACGAGACCAAGGGCTTTGGCTTCATTACCCCGGACGACGGTGGTGCAGACCTGTTCGCGCACTTCTCGGAAATCCAGGGCTCGGGCTTCAAGACCCTGAAGGATGGGCAGCGCGTGACGTTTGAAGTCAAGCAAGGCCCGAAGGGCCTGCAGGCTTCGGCAATCAAGCCGGCCTGACCAGCCTCGGCTGACCCCGCCCGTTGCGGATCCGTCCGCGGCGGGCAAACAAAAAAGGCAAGCGTTCAACGCTTGCCTTTTTTGCATTCGGGGGCCGGACATGGTGTCCGGCCTCAGTTCCGGCGCGCCCGGACCTGCTGATGCCGTCCCGAGAGCACGTGCAACGGCGTGCGCGGATTTCCCCGGGCGGGAAGCTGGCAAATCAGCCCAGCTTGCGCACGCTGGTCCGGGAAGGCTGCAGGATCAGCGCCTTGGACGAATCCGCATCGACCTTGGCACCAGGATACACCACCAGCACATCCTTCAGGGCCTTGCGGAACAGCGCACGGAACTTGCGCTCGCTTTCGGTCTCGGTGCCGAACTGCATCTGCAGCGCTTCCCACGGGATTTCCGTGCGGCGCTGGATGGTGAAGAAGCGGTAGGTCAGCCACGAATACACGTCCAGCGCGAACGGCGACTGTTTCAGCGCCTTGAGCGCGCGCATGTCGACCGGTACGGGGCGGTTGACCAGTTCGTTGAAGAACGGCTCGGACAGCACCACGAAGCTCTCGAACATGGACCCCTGACCAGGCTGCATGGGGTCCCACCAGGTCGACAGTTGATCGGCCAGCAGGTAGCCCACCCGATCGATCGACAGTGGCTCGTGGTTGGGGTTCTGGTTCTGGCTCGGCGTCGACTTGTTTTGCACGATGGCGATGGTCGCCGAGAACAGGCGGATCATCTGCTGGCGTACCAGCGTCATCGTGCCGCGCTTGCCGCCGGTGGCCATCGGAATGCCGAGGTTGTACATGAACTCGGACAGCGAATTGCCCAGCGAAATGCGCCGGTCCTCTACCGTGCCGGTGAATTCGCCGCGCTTTTTCTTCGCCATGATCTCCTTGCCGATCCAGGCCAGCATCAGCCGCGGATAGGAGCCATAGGGGTAACCCAGCGAGACGGTCTCGGACACCAGCTTCTGGCGGCCGTTGGTGGCACGTTCGGAACGTTGCTGCGTGAAGTAGCCAGGCTGGATCATCAGCGAGATATTGCCGCTGGTGCGGGTCCATACCGGCGGCGCGCCCTTGGGCGCGCGGTAGGGCAGCGTTACCTGGACGCTGGCGCGGCTCAGGAAGCCGACTTCACCGCTTTGCCAGGCGTCTTCACGCTCCATGGCCTGCGCTTCGTCGAACAGACGCTGGAATTTCTCGGACGGAACCAGGTTGTTCTCGTTGCCGGGAACAATGATGCGGGAGGGTTCGGCGTCCAGGTCGAGGACGCTTCGATCCCCCGTGGTGGCCGGGGAGCGTTTGATGGGCATATTGGCGTGCTTCGGATTACCCGCCTTTGTACTCGAAGCCGCAAAGGTTGTCACGCAGAAACAGGTACGCAAAGCCTTTGCGTTGCTCGCCCTGTTTTCTGCCGGCTGGGAATCTCACGACTGGTCGCATGGTGGCGGACGGTGGGCAACCCGCCAGGGTTGTCCACGGTTCGCCAGCCATCCACTACCAGTAAACGATACCGATACGGGTTAACTACTTGTAAACCGTATACGTGAAGTTCAGCGCCTTGATTCGTAAGGGAAAAACCAACCCCGCCGAACCCGATTCTGCGGGCAACCGTACTCGATTCTGCGAAGGGCCGAACCCGTATCTGCGGCAAGCCGAACCTGTATCTGCGGGTGGGGCGAACTGGTTTCTGCGGGGATAACTTGCAGGTTCCACAGCCTTTTCCACAGCGGCCACTCCTCAAACCGTACCCGTTTCTGCGAGCGAGCGCCAGGTATACGCGGCTTGCGAGGGTTCCAGTGCCTCTTTCCCGCAGAAAGTACGGCCAGAGCCCGGTTATCCCCGCAGAAACTGGTTCACTTGCCGGGCTGCTGACGGGCGCTTTGCGCGCCAGGCGTACCCGTTTCTGCGTTCCGAGACCTGAAACCGTACCTGTTTCTGCGCTGGCCTGAAAGGCCGCTGCCGTGCTGCCCCAGCGTACCTGTTTCTGCGGCGTACCCATTTCTGCGTGCCGACCCTGGCACCCTGGTGCGCCGCGAAGCGTACCCGTTTCTGCGTATCTCCTGCCGGGCTCTTCCGGGTCATGCGTACCCGTTTCTGCGCAGACCCATGGCGCTGTTCTGACGGAACTATCACCAAGTTTCCATTCTACATGAGAGTTGCAGAAAAAGCTAGCACTCACACTCAACGTATACGCGGGAGACTCGCGGCGCTACGCGCCGTACCTGTTTCTGCGCAGACAGATCATGGATGCCGAAGCTCGGCCGGGTAGCCACCCGCCTTGCATGTCGTTGGCGTACCCGTTTCTGCGTGGCGTTGAGTGGTGCGCCTGTGCCCGTGGGCGTACCTGTTTCTGCGAGAGGTGCCGGCAGCCTCAGGGCTTCCGATGGTTATTGCGTTGCAACATTAGCCGTACCCGTTTCTGCGTCGTCGGCCTGGCCCGGCTTTGTGGATATGTAGGAGGAATGCGGGCCGGAGAACCGCTGCCATCGGCCGAATCCAATTCGAAAAAAATTTTTGGGCGTACCCGCTTCTGCGTGCCAGAAGGCTCCTGGAAAGACCCCAGTGCCGCAGGGCGTACCTGTTTCTGCGTACCCGCTGCCCAGCGCAAGCAGGCCTGCCAGGACAGACCGTACCCATTTCTGCGAGGCTCACGGGCCGTGCCTGACCTCGTGCGGTGCAGCAGGGCGTACCCGATTCTGCGTGGAGCGCAAGGCTGGATGGTGAGCGGGAAAGTGCGCCGCGCAAGGCCAGGCGTGCCGGCTGGCGGCGGCATGGGCATGCGGGGGGCTGGAGCGGAGCGCCTGGCGGTCTGCATGACCGGGGCAGGCGGGGAGCGGCGGGGGGCCGGGATGTGATGAAGGTGGCGCAGCCAGCACCGCCAATCGCGCTATCCGCGCCTGAAAACAAAAAACCCCGCCATGGGCGGGGTTCTACGCTGTTCGGCGCGCGCGGGGCGCGCCGGCAGTCAATGCTTACAGCGGGGTGATGTTCGCGGCCTGCAGGCCCTTCGGGCCATTCTTGACTTCGAACTGCACGCGCTGGTTTTCCTGCAGCGACTTGAAGCCGTCGGCGCGGATTTCCGAGAAATGGGCGAAGAGGTCGTCACCACCCGCGTCCGGCTTGATGAAGCCGAAGCCCTTGGCGTCGTTGAACCACTTGACGATACCGGTTTGCATGATTTGCTTTCCAGAAAAAGGACAAAAAACATCGCATGACGAAAACGTCATCCGACACGGGGAACTCAAGGAAAGGACACCATGGACAACCGAAGTACCAGACGGTGGCTAACGAATGAACTGTTGCCTCGTCGCTTGAATCTAGGCGGCTTTATACGGGGGATTGCCGCAAGCGTCAAGCCGGGGACGCCCCGGAGCACCCCCGTGGCGGCGCTGGATTCAGCGGTTCGCGCTGTGGGATCATCACGCCTTTTGCATATCGCTTATTCGCCTGTGCCATGGCGAAGCGGGCCGGCCTGCACCAGAGTACGCTTGCCGCCCAGCGGGGCGTCGCGGGATGCTTCAGGCCGAAGCCAGCCACCTGCGGCCGCGCCGTTGTTGTCGCCGCGCACACGATAACGATATCAGGAGACCAGTCATGTCGATGCCGGAACCCGCTTCCAAGCCGGGCACGTCAACCGCCAATCCGCCGCACGGCAAGCCACAGGCCGCGCCTTCGCTGATCGAGCGCCTGTTCAGGCTGCGCGAACACCAGACCGATGTACGCACCGAGATCCTCGCCGGCGTCACCACGTTCCTGACGATGGCGTACATCATCTTCGTCAACCCGTCGATCCTGGGCGATGCGGGCATGCCGAAAGACGCGGTGTTCGTCGCCACCTGCCTGGCCGCGGCGATCGGCACGCTGATCATGGGTTTCTACGCGAACTACCCGATCGCGATGGCGCCGGGCATGGGCCTGAACGCGTACTTTGCCTATACGGTGGTGAAGGGCATGGGCTTTGCATGGGAGGCGGCACTCGGCGCGGTCTTTATCTCCGGCTGCCTGTTCCTGCTGGTCACGCTGTTCCGCGTGCGCGAGATGATCGTCAATGGCATTCCGCATTCGATCCGGGTGGCGATCACCGCGGGCATCGGCCTGTTCCTGGCGATTGTCGCCCTGAAGAACGCCGGCATCGTCACCGCCAGCCCGGCCACGCTGGTGACCATCGGCGACCTGCACCAGCCTTCGGCCGTGCTGGCGATCATCGGTTTCTTCGTGATCGTGGCACTGGATCATCTGCGGGTGAAGGGCGCGATCCTGATCGGCATCCTGCTCACCACGCTGCTGAGCTTTGCGTTTGCCGGCAATACCTTCCACGGCGTGTTCTCCGCGCCGCCGTCGCTCGGCCCGACGCTGTTCAAGCTAGATATATCCGCCGCGCTGTCGATCGGCATCATCAACGTGGTGCTGGTGTTCTTCCTGGTGGAGTTGTTCGACGCCACCGGCACGCTGATGGGCGTTGCCAACCGCGCGGGCCTGCTCAAGGCCGGGAAAATGGACCGGCTGAACAAGGCGCTGATGTCCGACAGCACCGCGATCATGGCGGGCTCGTTCCTCGGTACGTCTTCCACCACGGCGTATATTGAAAGCGCATCCGGCGTGCAGGCGGGCGGGCGCACCGGACTGACGGCGGTGACGGTGGCCGTGCTGTTCCTCGCGGCGTTGTTCATCGCGCCGCTGGCCGGCACGGTGCCGGCCTATGCCACCGCGCCGGCGTTGCTGTATGTGTCCTGTCTGATGTTGCGCGAGCTGCTGGAGATCGACTGGAATGACGTCACCGAAGTCGTGCCCGCGGTGATGACCGCGCTTGGCATGCCGTTCACGTACTCGGTCGCCAACGGCGTTGCGTTCGGCTTTATCAGCTACGCGGCGCTCAAGCTGCTGACCGGCCGCGCACGCAGCGTGCCCGTGATGGTGTGGATCATCGCGGCGGTGTTCATCTTCAAGTTCTACTACCTGCCAGGGCATTGAGCGCGCCAGCCGGCATGGGATGAAGGAAGGGCGGCCAGGGCCGCCCTTTTTCCATGGTGCGCTGCTGTCATGATATTGGCATCGTGATGCCGGGCGGGCGCCGTAGCGCCGTCCGACACCCGCCAGCCGTACCCGTTTCTGCGTGCGGCGCGAGCGGGTCCACCGGCCGGGCGTACCTGTTTCTGCGTGACAGTCCGCCACGCCCTCGCGGCATGCGGCACGGCTTGCCATTCCCGCGCAACGGTGCTGCCATCACCCGTTCGGGGGTGTCAAAGCGTACCCGTTTCTGCGTAGCATGCATGCAGACATCGGCCGCTGGGAATGTGGCGGTCGCGGGCCGGCGGCCAGTGTGCGCGCGGCCTCATACCAAAGTATGAGATTGGCTGTAAGTCACCCACTCGGGGCTGGACAAAGTGCCCCAAATGCACTGAACTATAGACGTGGCAAAGAGGGGCGCGGCAAGGCGCCCCTTCTTGACTCCGGTGCATGCGGCAGGATGCCGGAGCCAACCGAGAGCGCTTGAGCGCCGTTCGCCAGTCGGTGGACATTTCGGTCCAGACCGTTAACAAGGCGGCATAGCCACCATCCGGGAGCGTGCGGGAAACACGCGCGCCACGCAGACAAAAAACCAGTTCAAAGACTGACAAGTGGTAACCGCAGACGTGTAGTGCCGGGGGATGTTGTTCAACGGGGATTATCATGACCGCAGGAGAGATCCGGCGACCCGCTATCGGGCCTGTCAGGGAGACTAATAACCGCTCCATCCGAGCCATCCATCATGCCTGGGCTGCCGTGGGGGAAGCCGCAGGCGAAGCACCCAGCAAGCGGACCGTCCAAGATGGCGCGACGGCCGAGGTGGCCGCCCTGCTTGCCGACGACAGCGAACTCAGCGACAGCGCACGCGCGGCCGTGGCCAACCTGCTGCGCCGCCATCGCCTGCTCGAAGGCGAACTGACACGCCAGCGCACGCTGTTGCAGGAATGGATCCTGAGCCAACAGACCTACAAGACGCTCTACTACCAATACTCCGGCCAGTCGCAGCAGGCGCCGCGCCTGGAGTTGATGCGTGAAAAGGAGGCTGTGCGGCGGCGTATCCGCGCTCAGCTCCAGGTGGGTGCGGACGATCTTGCCGCGCCCGATGAGCAACTCCGCAGTCTGTCCAGCTCGTGATACCGACGTCGCGCGCGGGTGCGTGCCCGCAGCCAGTTCAGCCCCACCGTCCGCCGCGGCTGCAGGCCGCGACGGCGGACACGGGTGCCCGAACCAAGAACAAGCCTAACGTCCGGGAGATCGTGATGGACCGACTGTGCAAGGCGTCACGCACTGCACAGATCGTGGTCGTGTCGCGTCATGAAGATTTTGGTTTTGACCCGTCTGGCACAGCCACGGGATGGGAAATCCGCCGGATCCAGCAGATTCGCGACCTTGAACGCGTGGTGCGGGCCTGCCCGCCCATGGCAGGCGTGATCGACCTGCAGTCCGACTACAGCGATGCCGAGTTCGCGCAACTCGAACAGGCACTGCAGTACCTGCACATTACGTGGGTGGCCATCACCTCCGATGAAATGCTGGCGCAGGAGCGCGTGCGCCGGCTGATCCGCGACTACTGCGTCGACTACGTGCGCATGCCGTTCTCGATGCCTGAACTGCTCTACACGCTCAAGCATGCGCAGGGCATGGCGTCGCTGCACGGCACGCGCCCGCAGGAGACCGCCTCGCGCGGCACCATGATCGGCGAGTGCGCGGCGATGCGGGCGATGTTCCGCTCGCTGGCCAAGGTGGCGCACAACGAGGCACCGGTGTTCATTTCCGGAGAGTCCGGCACCGGCAAGGAACTCGCCGCGCAGGCGATCCACGATGCCTCGAGCCGGCGCAAGGGACCGTTCATTGCCATCAACTGCGGTGCGATTCCCTCGCACCTGGTGCAGTCCGAGCTGTTCGGGTATGAGAAGGGCGCGTTCACTGGCGCCAACCAGCGCAAGATCGGCTGGATCGAGCAGGCGCAGGGCGGCACGCTGTTCCTCGACGAGATCGGCGACCTGCCGCTGGAAAGCCAGGTGGCGCTGCTGCGTTTCCTGCAGCAGGGCATGATCACCCGCCTGGGCGGGCACCAGTCGATCCCGCTGAACCTGCGCATCATCTCGGCCACGCACGTGGACCTGGTGGCGGCACAGGCCGACGGGCGCTTCCGTTCCGACCTGTTCCACCGGCTATGCGTGCTGACGCTGACCATCCCGGCGCTGCGCGAGCGCGGCGAGGACATCCTGCAGCTGGCCAACGCGGTGCTGGCCGAACACGGGCACGAGGCGCACCGGCGCATTCGCGGGTTCTCGGCCTGCGCAACGCAGGCAATGATGCAGTACGCGTGGCCGGGCAACGTGCGCGAACTGATCAACCGCGTGCGCCGCGCCATCGTGATGACCGACAACCGCAAGATCACCGCCGAAGACCTGCAGCTGCACGGCGGGGCGGAGCTGCCGCGCAAGACCCTTGACGCGATCCGCGAAGAAGCCGAGCGCGAGGCCATCCGCACCGTGATGGCGAGCCACGGCTTTCACGTGGTGCCGGCCGCGCGCGAACTCAATGTCTCGCGCGTGACGCTGTACCGGCTCATGCACAAGCACAACATCCGCGTGGAGAGTCAGGCGACTGCGGGCGAGTAAGCGGCAAGCCGGCGCAGGTTGCCGGAGGCCGGACGCAATCCCAGGCGCCGCAGGAAAGGGGAACAGGCGACGTCCGCCCGCCGGCTCCGCCTTTCCTCGTGCCCGTCGGCACGTCAGCGCACCACTGCCAGGGGCCGCCTGGCCCCGGACTCGCCGCTGGCCGCATCCATCAGCTCGGTGGCAAGGTTCATGCTGAGCTTGCCGCGCGGCTGGCGCGGCGGCCCGTTCTCGTCATGCTGGCGCCACGGCACGATCGCGCCGCGCTCCGGCTTGTCGCGCGCTTGCCGCCCTGGCGTTGACGTGGCGGCACCGGACGGCGTGTCCGGCGATAGCTGCAGTTCCCCCCAGGCCCAGCCAAAGCCGCGCACGTAAACATCATTGCTGACCGCCGCGTGGCTGTCGGCGCTGGCCGCTTCGGGGCGGTCGAACCAGGCATAGCTTGCCGCCGCGGCGCTGGTTGAGAACACCGCCAGCACCGTGGCGGCAAGCATTCCGGCTGTCATGGCGGGTGCCTCCCTGTGGAAAAAACGGTGCCCGCCGGGGGACGGAGCACCAAATCCGCGCGGGCACGCTGGCTCGCGTACCCGCCATCATTCCGTTCGCGGCGCCAGCCTGCCGCGACATCCTGCGTTGCCAATGCTGCCTGCGGTCACGCGCGCCGCTTGCCCGCGTGGCGCCGGAAGGCAGCCCTGGCAACTCCGTGCCTGGCCGTCGCTGCGCAGCCAGCGCCTTGCGCGGCCGGCGTGGCGGGCGGCGTACGCGCCCGCGGATGGGGCAGCAGTGGCGACGACAGCAGGTCCACCACCGACGGCGGCGGACCCGCGAGCCGGTAGGAGCGCCGGCGCGCCGTCATGCGTGATGGCGGATGACGCATGTCTGGGTTTTCTCCTGCATGCAATGGCTGGTTCCATGGGCACGGGCCCATGTGCCCCTGTTTTGCCTGAGCGACAAGTGTGCCAAGGGCCGCAAAGGCTTATGCCACGCGGGTTTGCGGTATGAGGGGCGAGCGCGGGCAGGCCTTGGGGCGCGGTGGCAGACCAATCGGTTTCGCCGCTGCAACGCGCCATGCGCGCGGCGGCGCGCGTGGTGGCCGCGCTGGTGCGGCGCCGGGTGCCCGTTGCGTACGCGGGGTGCGGGATAACGCGCTGCGCTAGGCCCGCAGGCGCGCTCTTGCAACGCGTTGCACGCCTGAAACCGGCGTTGCAGTTGACGCGGCCCGGCAACACCTGCACCGGCCGCCGATAGGTCACGCAGAAACAGGTACGCCCCGGTCAGTGTCCTGCGGTGCCGTCAGCGTGGTTGCCCCGATGCCGGCGCGGCTGGTGTGTCGGGAGGATTGAGCGTGGCGGGCGCGGCCGGGGTGGCGCTGGCCGCCGCGCCGGAAATGGGCTTGGGGCCCGGCTGGCTGCGTTCGCAGCCGGCGCAGCCCAGCATGCCGATGATCAGTAGCACGGCCGCAGGGCGCGTGCGGAGGTTGCAGGTCACGGTGCCTCCTTGCGCCGGCGCGCAGGCACGGGTTGCGCCGGCAGGTGTGCCTGGTCCTACTGTAGCAGGTTGCCTCCCTGCGCCGGCTTGGGGCAGCGCGCAATGCGCAGTATGATGAACGCACGGGCCTTCGCCGCACAGACCGCGCCCCGAAGGCATGCGCAACGCACACGCGATCCGCCTGGCGCATCGCGCCAGCACCTGGCCGTGACCGACAATACCGAACACCAGTCCTCTTCCGCCGGCAGCGCGGCGCCACATCACCGCAGGCATCGCCCGCACTGGCTGCCGGACCGCCATACCGGCGCACGCACCCTGCGCGTGGTCGCTGCCGCCATCAACTCCTGGTTCGCGCATCGGGCGGCCAGCAAAGGGGCGGCGCTCTCCTTCTACATGCTGTTCTCGCTGGCGCCCATCCTGGTGCTGGTGATCTCGATCGCCGGCCTGTTCTTCGGCGCCGAGGCCGCACGCGGCGAGATTTTCTCGCAGCTTGAAGGCCTGGTGGGCGAGCAGGGCGCCACGGCCATCCAGGAAATCCTGGCGGCTACGCACCGCGCTGGCGGCAGCGGCATGGCGGCGCTGGTGGCGACGGGCATCCTGCTCGTGGGCGCCACGAGTGCCTTTGCCGAGCTCAAGAGCAGCCTGGACGACATCTGGCATGTGCCGGTGCCCGAGACGGCGGGCTGGCAGCAATTGCTGCGCACGCGCCTGCTGTCATTCAGCCTGGTGCTGGTGCTGGCCTTCATGCTGCTGGTGTCTCTGATCGTCAATGCGGCGCTGGCCGTGGTTGAGCGCCTGTGGGGCCAGTTGTGGACGCAATCGTGGTTCGCGCCGGTGGCCGATGTGCTTTCCACCGCCTTTTCCTTTGCCGTGGTGACGGCGCTGTTCGCGGTGATCTTCAAGATGCTGCCCAATGCGCGCATTGCCTGGCGCGACGTCACCATGGGCGCGGTCATCACAGCCTTGCTATTCTCGATCGGCAAGCGGCTGATCGGCCTGTACCTGGGCAACAGCGCCGTGGCCTCCTCGTACGGGGCCGCGGGCTCGGTGGTGGCGCTGATGCTATGGGTGTATTACTCGGCACAGATCTTCTTTTTCGGCGCGGAACTGACGCGTCAGTACGCGCTGCAGTTCGGCAGCCTGCGCGGCAAGCCGGCAGAGAAGCTGGCGGAATAACTTGCCGCACCTGGGCGCCACAAACCCGGAGCGGTGCCCAAAACCGGTAAAATAGCGCCCCATTCCCTTCGCGTGCCCGCAGAGCCCGGCCCCGCCATCGCCTGCGGGCGCTGCCGGCCCTGGCCCGGCCGCCCGCCGGGCCATCCAATATTTCCCAGTCAAACTCCGCTGCCGTGAGCTCGCTCGTTTCTGAAATTGCGCGTCGACGCACCTTTGCCATCATCTCCCACCCCGATGCGGGCAAGACCACCCTGACCGAAAAGCTGCTGTGGTTCGGCGGCGCCATCCAGGTCGCGGGCGAAGTGCGCGCGCGCAAGGCCGACCGCCACGCCACCTCGGACTGGATGGAGCTGGAAAAGCAGCGCGGCATCTCGGTGACCTCGTCGGTGATGCAGTTCCCCTACCGCCGGGAGACCGCCGATGGCAAGGCCCAGGAGAACATCGTCAACCTGCTCGACACCCCGGGCCACGAGGACTTCTCTGAAGACACCTACCGCACGCTGACCGCGGTGGACTCCGCGGTAATGGTGATCGACTCGGTCAACGGCGTGGAAGCGCAGACCATCAAGCTGCTCAACGTCTGCCGCCTGCGCGACACGCCCATCCTCACCTTCATCAACAAGCTCGACCGCGAAGGCCGTTCGCCGATCGAGCTGCTTGACGAAATCGAGGAGGTGCTGCAGATCCAGTGCGCGCCGATGACCTGGCCGATCGGCATGGGCAAGGCCTTCCGCGGCGTGTACCACCTGATCAACGACAAGGTGCAGCTGTTCGATCCGCACGGCGAGAAGGGCACGGCCGCGATCCTGGACGGGCTGGACAACCCGGAGCTGGACCGCATCCTGGGCAGCCAGGCCGAAGAGCTGCGCATCGAGATCGAGCTGGTGCGCGGTGCCTCGCACACCTTCGACAAGGACGCGTTCCTCAACGGCAAGCAGACCCCGGTCTACTTTGGTTCGGCCATCAACAACTTCGGCGTGCAGTCGCTGCTGGATGCGCTGTGCGAGCTGTCGCCGCCGCCGCTGGCGCGCAACACGGATTCGCGCGTGGTTGAGCCGCAGGAGCCCAAGTTCACCGGCTTCGTCTTCAAGATCCAGGCCAATATGGACCCGCGCCACCGCGACCGCATCGCTTTCGTGCGCGTGTGCTCGGGCCGTTTCGAGCGCGGCATGAAGCTGCTGCACGTGTCCGCCGGCAAGACCGTGGCGATCAACAACGCCATCACCTTCATGGCGCAGGACCGCAACACCACCGAAGAAGCCTATGCCGGCGACATCATCGGCGTGCCCAACCACGGCACCATCCGCCTGGGCGATGTCTTCACCGAGGGCGAGCCGCTCAAGTTCACCGGCATCCCGTCGTTCGCGCCAGAGTTCTTCCGCCGCGCGCGCCTGAACAACCCGCTCAAGGTCAAGCAGTTGCAGAAGGGCTTGCAGCAGCTGGCCGAGGAGGGCGCCACACAGATGTTCCGCCCGCTTGCTTCTAACGACCTGGTGCTGGGCGCGGTCGGTATCCTGCAGTTCGACGTGGTCGCGCACCGGCTCGAGCACGAGTACGGCGTCGATGCCATTTTCGAATCGCATGAATGCGCGACCGCGCGCTGGCTCAAGGGCACGCCCGCGGAGATCGAGAAGCTGATCGCCAAGGCGGGGCATAACGTGGCGCTCGATGGCGCGGGCGACCATGTCTATCTGGCGCCGAGCATGGTGAACCTGCGCCTGACACAGGAGCGGTTCCCGGAGCTGCAGTTCATGGAGACGCGCGAGATCGTTTGATCGCGTACTAAAGCTGCAAAAGCAAAAACGGCTCGCAACTGCGAGCCGTTTTGCTACCTGAGGGGAGCACCCCCTCAGCCTGATTTCGCCTCAATACGCCAGTGACGCCTGGATATAGAACGTCCGCGGCATCCCCACATACTTGCCCGCATTGTTGTCGGTCGAGCGCGTGAAATAGCGCTTGTCGAACACGTTCTTCACCCCAACCGCCACCTTCAGATTCTGCGCCGACTTGCCGAAGTCATAGCCCAGCCGCATGTTCAGCAGCGCATAACCCGGGATATCGCCCAGCGCACCGTTTGCGCTTTCCGCCGTCTGGTAGTTGGTCGACGTGCTCGGATCGCCCGGCGAACGCTGTTTCGACTGCGCGAAGCCATCGACATTGAGTGCCCAGCGGTTGCGCGCATAGCGCATGCCTACGGTGGCCACGTGGCGCGAATAGAACGGCAGGTCGCGCCCGGCGAAGTTGCCCTGGTTGTAGGTGGCTTCGGTGAAGGTGTAGGTGGCGTATGCCGACAGGCCGGCCAGCGACTTGTCGAGCGCGCCGAAGTCATAGCGCAGCGACGATTCCACGCCACGGTGGGTGGTGGCGCCGAGGTTGGTCCACGCGTCCGGCGCGCCGCCGGTGCCGCCGCGCAGTTGCAGCTCGTCGTCGAAATCGATATTGAACAGCGTCAGCTCGCCGCCCCAGCCGTTGGCGTTGAAGTGCGTGCCGACCTCATACGTCTTGGCCTTCTCGGGCGTCAGGCCGTTGGTGGTCTGCGCGATCTGGAAGTACTGCAGCGGGCCGAACGAAACGCCGGCGTTGGCGAACAGCTTCCACTGGTCGCTGACGTGGTACATCACCGCCAGCGACGGCAGCGGCTCGTTGGACGAGACGTCATTGCGAGCGCCGGTGAAGTTGTCGGTCACATACGATCGGATGAACTCATAGCGCAGGCCCGGCGTGATGGTCCAGCTGCCGACGTTGATGGTGTCGTCGATATAGACCGCATTGGCGGTGGTGCCGCCCGTGCGCGACTGGTACACCGGCGAGCGCAGCGTGGTCGGATCGATGGTGCCCGGGGTGTAGAACAGCGTGCGCGATGCCTTTTCGTCGCTGGCTTCGCGCAGGAAGCGGTAGCCGACGCTGACCTCGTGGCTCATGCTCTCGCCGCGGAACAGCTGCGAGTAGCGCGGCTCGAACGCGAACGTGTGGTAATTGCGCGGGGCCGCGGTCAGGCGGCGCAGGTTGGCCTGCGTGCCGGTGCCTTGCTGCTCGATGTTGCTGCCGCGGAAGCTGTCGGTGTAGTACGTCAGCACCTCGAACTTGCGGTTATTGTCGTTGTGGCTGTACTTCAGGCTGAAGTCGCTGCGGCGGCCGTCGAAATTGTCGTAGGGCCGCACCGACTGGAACGGGTCGGCCGCATACTGGGCCGAAGTCAGGCCGCCGGGCATGCCGGCCCTGCCCTCGTAGTAGTGGAAGGCCGCGCTCAGTTCATCGGTCTTCGAGATCCGGTACGCGCCCTTTAGCATCAGGTCGTCGATATTGACGTGGTCGTTGCTCTCGCGATAGCCGTTGCCATGGATGCCCGAGTACAGCAGCGCGCCGCCCAGGCCGTTGTCGTTGGTGCCGCCGATGAATGCGGTCGGGTTGGTCTTGACGCTGCCGCCGTGGCTGTAGATGTCGGTCGACACCGACGCATCGGCCGCGAAGGTCTTCGGTATCGGGCGCGTCACGAAGTTGATGATGCCGCCCACGTTCTGCGGGCCGTAGCGCACCGAGCCGGCGCCGCGCACCACGTCGATGGTTTCCAGGTTGCCCAGCGACAACGGCGCCATCGACAGCTGCGGCTGGCCGTAGGGCGCCACTGCCAGCGGCACGCCGTCCATCAGGATGGTCGAGCGCGGCGACAGGCGCGAGGTCAGCCCGCGCACGCCCACGTTGAGCGAGACATCGCTGCCGCCGGTGCCGTTGTTCTCCTGCACCTGCACGCCGGGGATGCGACGCAGCACCTCGCGCACGTTGTTGGCGCCGGCTTCCTGGAAGGTCTCGCGGTCGACGATGGTACGCGCGCCGGGATGCTCCAGCACCTTGGCCTCGTTGGCGTTCTCCAGCCAGTTGCCGACCACGGTGACGGCGTTCAGCGTGGCTTCGGGGTTGGCGGCAGGCGCGGGATCAGCGGCGTGGGCCGGCAGGGCGGCAAACTGGGCGAACAGCAGGGCGGCGCCGATGGCACCCCCGGAAAGGCGGAAAGCGGGCTGCAAGATGGATTCCTGAGAAGCAGCGCGTTCCGCAAGCCAAGGGGAAGGACGTCGTGGGCGGCCGCGCCAATGGGCCGAGATTATAAATGCGAGTGATTCTCAGAAGCGAAACGGCCAGCACCCGCCGCCCGGAATTGTGGTTTATGTGCATCAATGTGCAGACATCCGGACACCTAAAAGAGGTGAATTACTAACATTTTTTTCGATAGGTGTGCGCGTGTGGGCATCTGTATGCAGGTATTCAGCAGGCGCTTTAGAATCTTGCCTTTGTGCACTGCAAAGGCTGTCGTGGCGTCCTCAACGGCACGGCGGCGCTGTGCGGTGCGCAGCCATCTCCGCCTCCCTCCCGCATCCATGTCTTCCCCAGCCACCGTCCAGGCCGCCGCGCCGGACAGCGTCTTCGGCGACGCCGTTTTCCGCCGTTACTGGTTCGCGCGCCTGTGCACCACGATTGGCTACCAGATCTTTACGGTGGCGGTCGGCTGGCAGATGTACGACCTTACCCGCGACCCGCTGATGCTCGGCATGGTCGGGCTGGTGCAGTTCCTGCCGTCGGTGGTGCTGATCCTGATGTCGGGGCACGTGGCCGACCGCTTCGACCGGCGCCGCATCGTGCGCACCTGCCAGGCGATCGAGGCGCTGCTGGCCGCCGGCATGGCCGTGGCCAGCCTGAGCGGCTGGATCGACAGCCATCACATCTTTGTCTTCGTCGCGCTGATCGGCGCCACGCGCGCGTTCGAGACCCCCACGCTGCAGGCGCTGCTGCCCAGCGTGGTGACGCCGCGCCAGCTGCCGCGCGCGGTGGCGCTGGCCAGCTCCGCCGGGCAGGCCGCCATCATCATCGGCCCGGCAATTGGTGGCTTTGCCTACGTGGCCGGGCCGGGCGTGGTCTATGGGCTGAGTGCCACGCTCTTTGCCATTGCCGCCGTGCTGGTCAGCGGCATCACGCTGCGCCAGGCCGCGCAGCGCCTGACCGCGCCGGTCAGCGTGCGCACCGTGTTTGCCGGGTTTGCCTATATCCGCAGCCGCCCGGTGCTGCTGGGCGCGATTTCGCTGGACCTGTTCGCGGTGCTGCTGGGCGGCGCCGTGGCGCTGCTGCCGATCTACGCGCGCGACATCCTGCACACCGGGCCGTGGGGCCTGGGGCTGCTGCGTTCGTCGCCGGCGGTCGGCGCGCTGGTAATGGCGCTGTGGCTGGCGCGCCATCCGCTGAACCGGCGCGCCGGGCGCATCATGTTCGGCGCGGTGGCGCTGTTCGGGGTGGCTACCGTGGTGTTCGGCGTATCGACCTGGCTGCCGTTGTCGATGGTGGCCCTGGTGGTGCTGGGGGCGTCGGACATGATCAGCGTGGTGGTGCGCTCCACGCTGGTCCAGCTCGACACCCCGGACGACATGCGCGGGCGCGTGGGCGCCGTCAATTCGGTGTTTATCGGCGCCTCGAACCAGTTGGGCGAGTTCGAGTCCGGCGTCACCGCGGCATTGCTGGGCCCGGTGGGCGCGGTGATCCTGGGCGGCGTCGGCACGCTGCTGGTGGTGGCGCTGTGGATGCGGTTCTTTCCTGCGCTGGCCGCACGCGACCGGCTGCACGATCATCCGGCCTGACCCATTGCCGGGGCAGGGCAGGGAGCGTACCCGTTTCTGCGTCCCTGTCGATGCCCGGATGGCGGTATCGCCGACCCCTATTCGCCAACTTTCGTCGCTGAAAGTTGTGCCGCACAGCCGGCCCGCCGCGCCGAGCCTGGCCTGGCTGCCCCTGGTTCCTCCCTCGCTCGGATTTTTCTGATCCGCCGCCAGCCTTGATTGCACAAGGGCTGGCGCGCCTGCACGCAACCGCGTGACGCAATCGCCGGAAACCAAATCCCGCCTTGCTTGTCCCCTTCACTGTATTGCCGTGCCAGCATTGTCGGTGATCGTCCGACATCGCGCTGGCAACGTGCGGCAAGTTGTCAAGCGGGAAATTCCCCGCCAGGCGCCTGAGGGCGATCTGGCAGCCCGCTGCCGCACGCAGAAACGGGTACGCAGCACCGCCTGTCTCCTCCATAACAACCGCAAACGGAGCCGCTCCCATGGACCTGAACTTCATCGATGCGAACAAGCTGGAGGCGGGCTGGACTTACCTGGTCCAGTTCGCCATCAACCAGGGAATGAACTGCCTGGCAGCCATCCTGATCCTGATGGCCGGCTGGTGGCTGTCGGCCCGCGTGGCCCGGGGCGCCCGGCGCGCGCTCAGCGGCACGCACGTGGACGAGACCATGCGCCCGCTGCTGGCCAACGCGCTGCAATGGATGGTGCGCGTGCTGACCATCGTGCTGGTGCTGTCGCAGTTCGGGGTGCAGACCGCCAGCATCATCGCCATGCTGGGCGCCGCGGGCCTGGCCATCGGGCTGGCACTGCAGGGCACGCTGCAGAACATTGCCGCCGGCATCATGCTGGTGCTGCTGCGGCCGTTCCGCGTCGGCCAGTACATCGATGCGCAGGGGGTGGCCGGCACCGTGCGCGAGACCGGCCTCTTCATGACCGAGCTGACCACCTTCGATGGCGTCTGCCTGCGCGTGCCAAACGGCAAGCTGTGGGGAAGCGCCATCACCAACTACAGCGAGAACGCCACGCGGCGCGCAGACATCGAGGCCACGGTGACCTTCGACAGCGATGTGCAGCGCAGCCTGGAAGCGCTGCGCGCGATGCTCGCGCGCGAGCCGCGCCTGCTGGCCGAACCCAGGCCCGAGACCATGGTGGTCAACTACACGCAGCAGGGCATCACGCTGAACGTGCGCTACTGGACCTCGAATGACGACTACTGGAACGTGCGTTTCGCGTTCTACGAGCGCATCAAGCATGTGCTGGAACAAGCCGGCAGCAAGCTGGCGGTGCCGATCCAGGAATTGCACGTGCCGGGCGCCGCCTCGGTGCCGGGTGCGGTGAAGGTGGCCGACAGTGCGCCATTGGCGAGCGCGCCGCACCCGGCCGGCGCGGCGCCGCGCCAGCCGGTGCAGCACCTGGGCTAGCCGAGCACGGGTGCGTTGTTGTCGTCGTCCTCGTCCGAAAACAGCGTGCAGGCGCCGCTTTCCGCAGTGCTGACATGGCGGCGGAAGGTGGCGAACAGGTCGCGGCCCACGCCGTGGCGATTGGCGCTGAGGTCCGGACGGGCAGGCGCGCGCGCCTGCCATTCGTCATCCGGCACCAGCACCTCGAGCACGCCCGCGGGCGCATCCACGCGCATCATGTCGCCGCTGCGCACGCGCCCGATCGCGCCCCCGCGCAGCGCCTCGGGGCAGACGTGAATAGCCGCCGGCACCTTGCCCGACGCGCCCGACATGCGCCCGTCGGTCACCAGCGCCACATGGAAGCCGCGGTCCTGCAGCACCGTCAGCGTGGGCGTGAGCTTGTGCAGCTCGGGCATGCCGCACGAGGCCGGGCCCTGCCACGGCAGCACCGCAACGAAGTCTCGCTCCAGCTCGCCGCGCTTGAATGCGTGCAGCACATCGTCCTGATGCTCGAACACGATCGCCGGTGCCTCCACCACCTGGTGCTCGGCCTTGACCGCAGAAGTCTTGATCACCGCGCGGCCCAGCCTGCCGTCCAGCACCTTGATGCCGCCGTCCGGCGCAAAGGGCGCGTCGGCGGCGCGCACGATGCTGTCGTCGAGCGGCGCGGCCGGGCCGTCGATCCAGGTCAGCTTGCCGTCGCGCAGCACGGGTTCGCGCGTGTAGTCCTGCAGCCCGCGGCCGACGATGGTGGTCACGTCGTCATGCACCAGGCCCAGCGACAGCAGCCCGCGGATCACCACGGGCAGCCCGCCTGCGGCCTGGAACTGGTTCACGTCGGCCTTGCCGTTCGGGTACACGCGCGCCAGCAGCGGCACCACGGCCGAGAGCTCGTCAAAGTCGTCCCAGCCCAGCACGATGCCGGCCACGCGCGCCATCGCGATCAGGTGCAGCGTGTGGTTGGTGGAGCCGCCGGTGGCCAGCAGCCCGACGATGCCGTTGACGAAGGCGCGCTCGTCCAGCACCTCGGCCACCGGCGTATAGCGCTCGCCGCCGTGCACCAGCTTCAGCGCCTGGCGCGCGGCCTCGCGCGTGAGCGCCTCGCGCAGCGGTGTGTTGGGGTTGACGAAGGCCGTGCCCGGCAGGTGCAGGCCCATCATCTCCATCAGCATCTGGTTGGAATTGGCGGTGCCGTAGAAGGTGCAGGTGCCGGGGCCGTGGTAGGAGCGGGTCTCGGCCTCGAGCAGTTCTTTGCGGCCGATCTTGCCTTCGGCGTAGAGCTGGCGCGTGTGCGCCTTTTCGTCGTTGCTGATGCCGGTGGTCATCGGCCCGCCCGGCACGAACACGGCCGGCAGGTGGCCGAACGACAGCGCGCCCATCACCAGCCCGGGCACGATCTTGTCGCACACGCCCAGGTACAGCGCGGCATCGAACATCTGATGCGACAGCGCCACCGCCGTGGCCAGCGCAATCACATCGCGCGAGAACAGCGACAGGTCCATGCCGTCCTGGCCCTGCGTGACGCCGTCGCACATCGCGGGCGTGCCGCCGGCAAACTGCGCGGTGCCGCCGGCCTCGAGCGCCGCTTCCTTGAGCCACTGAGGGAAAGCCGCCAGCGGCTGGTGCGCCGACAGCATGTCGTTGTAGGCCGAGACGATCGCCAGGTTGGGCCGCTCGTCGGCCTTCAGCCGGATCTTCGCGGCGTCTGGCATGGCAGCCACCGCATGGGCCAGGTTGGTACAGGAAAGCTGCGCGCGTTCGACCTTCTGCCCGGCCATGGCGTGGGTGCGGTCAAGGTACGCCTGGCGCGAGGCGGCGCTGCGGGAGACGATGCGGGCGGTGACCCGCTCGAGCACTGGATGACGTGGCATGGGGTTCTCCTGCGGGGGAGCTTTCAGCCTAGCGCACTTTGCCGCGTACCGCACGATCCACTGCGCAGCACACGCAGAAACGGGTACGCTTCGCGCTCCGGTCATGCCTTTGCCAAGCAAGTGCTGCGGCCTGCGCCTCGCCAAGCGCTGGCGAGTCACGTAAACTGGCCACACCGCGCGCCTTCCATGGCGGGTCCTCAAATCGCTAAAGGAGTCCAGGGTGAGCATGCCTGATTTCGACATGGTGCTGTTCGGCGGCACCGGCGACCTGGCGCGGCGCAAGCTGCTGCCGTCCCTGTTCGATGCCCACCACGCCGGCCTGCTGCATCCGGCCGCACGCATCCTCGCCACCGGCAGCCAGCTGCTCTCGACCGCGGACTACCTCGCCTCGCTGGAGCAGACCGTGCGCCCCGGGCTAGCCCATGCGCCGCCCGAGTCATGGGACAAGTTCTGCGCGCGCGTTGTCTACGTGCAGGCCGATGCACGCGTGCCCGCGCATTTCGATGCGCTCGCGGAGCAGGTGCTGGCACGCAAGCCTGAAGTGGTGGTGTGCTATCTCGCCACCGCGCCGCACCTGTTCGTGTCGATCTGCGAGCAGCTGGCACGCACCGGCCTGAACACGCGCCAGGCGCCCAACGTGCGCATCGTGCTGGAAAAACCGCTGGGGCATGACCTCGAATCCAACGAGGCAATCAACTCGGCAGTGGCGAAGTTCTTCGCCGAAGAGCAGATCTACCGCATCGATCATTACCTCGGCAAGGAGTCGGTGCAGAACCTGATGGCGATCCGCTTCGGCAACGCGCTGTTCGAGCCGCTGTGGCGGCGCGAGTGGGTGCAGGACGTGCAGATCACCATCGCCGAAGAGCTCGGCGTGGAAACGCGCGGCGACTTCTACGACCGCACCGGCGCGCTGCGCGACATGGTGCAGAACCACTTGCTGCAGCTCTTGTGCATGGTGGCGATGGAGCCGCCGGCCAGCCTCAGCGAAGATGCCATCCGCGACGAGAAGATCAAGATCCTGAAGGCGCTCAAGCCGATCACGCCGCAGGACGTGGCCGAGAAGACCGTGCGCGGCCAGTACCGCTCCGGTGCCATCGGCGGCAAGCCGGTGCCGGGCTACCTGGAAGAAGCGGGCATCGCGCCCGACAGCCGCACCGAGACCTTTGTCGCGATCAAGGCCGAGATCGCCAACTGGCGCTGGGAAGGCGTGCCGTTCTACCTGCGCACCGGCAAGCGTATGCAGTCGCGCGTGGCCGAGATCGTGATCCATTTCCGCGACGTGCCGCACGCGATCTTCCCGCGGCCGCTGACGCTGTCGCCGCAGAACCGGCTGGTGATCCAGCTGCAGCCGGAAGAAAGCATCCGCCTGTACTGCCTGGTCAAGCAGCCTGGCGACACGCTGGAGCTGACGCCGACCTCGCTCGACCTGGACTTTGCCAACTCGTTCAAGGTGCGCCGCGCCGGCGCCTACGAACGCTTGCTGCTCGACGTGATCCGCGGCCGGCTGGGCCTGTTCGTGCGCCGCGATGAACAAGTGCAGGCCTGGCGCTGGGTCGAACCCATCATCGACACCTGGGATGCCAGCACCGTGCCGCCCAAGCCCTATACCGCCGGCACCTGGGGACCGGCCGCGTCGTCGGCGCTGATGTCGCGCGACGGCGGGCTGTGGCACGAGGAAGCCTGAGCCATGCGCTCGCAGAATCGCAAAGGAAACCATCATGCGCGTGTTTGAGCATCCCACCCCGATGGACCAGGCGGAGGCGCTGGCCATCTCCATCGGCAATGCGCTGGAACTGGCCATCCGCGTCAAGGGCTGGGCGGTGCTGGCGGTCTCGGGCGGACGCTCGCCGGTGGCGATGTTCGAGCGGCTGCGCCACCGGCACGTGCGCTGGGAAGCGGTGACCATCACGCTGGTCGACGAGCGCGTGGTGCCGCCCGAGCACGCCGACAGCAACGCCGCCCTGGTGCGCGCGCACCTGCTGCGCGAGGCCGCTGCCAGTGCCGCTTTCGTGCCGCTGATTGCCGATGCGCAGGACGCTGCCGCGCCGGCACAGGCGGTGGCGCGCGCCAACAGCGCATTCCGCCAGCCAGACGTGGTGGTGCTGGGCATGGGCGAGGACGGCCATACCGCCTCGCTGTTCCCGGATGCGCCCGAACTGCAGGGCGCGCTGAGCGAGCCGCAGCCCGGCTACGTGATCACGCGCCCGTCAGCCGCGCCGCATGCCCGCATCACGCTCAACCTGGCGGCGCTGCTGGCCACCGAGCGCGTGTTCCTGTCAGTGTCGGGCGCGGCCAAGGCCGAGGTGCTCGAACGCGCGCTGCAGGGCCCTGTGCCGTCGTTGCCGGTCAGCCTGGTGCTGTCACGGCACCGGCACGGGCTTGACGTGTTCAAGACCTGACAGACTGATTCCCAAGCGGAGCGCTACCCGACACCATGGCCACCACTGCATCCTCCTGCGCTGACTTCCCCCGCCTGCTCGGCGATGTGGGCGGCACCAACGTGCGCTTTGCACTGGAAACCGCACCAATGCGGATCGGCCCGGTGACCGCGCTGAAGGTGGCCGATTTCCCGTCACTCGAAGCAGCCCTGCGCCAATACCTCGACGGACTTGCCGCGTCGGGCAAGCCGGTGCCGCGCCACGCGGCGATCGGCCTGGCCAACCCGGTGACCGGCGACCAGGTCCGGCTCACCAACCACAACTGGTCGTTCTCGATCGACGGCATGCGGCGCGCGCTCGGGCTGCAGACGCTGGTGGCCATCAACGACTTCACCGCGCTGGCGCTGGCCCTGCCGTACCTGCCTGCCGACGGGCTGGTGCCCGTGCGTGCCGGCACCGCGGTGCGCACCGCGCCGCTCGCGCTGGTCGGGCCGGGCACCGGGCTGGGCGTTTCCGGCCTGGTGCCGGCGCCGGGCGGAGCAGCCGTGGCGCTGGCCGGCGAAGGCGGCCATATCGAGCTGATGCCCGACACTGACGACGAATGGATCGCCTGGCGCGCCGCCCATCGCAACGTTGGCCGGGTGTCGGCGGAGCGGCTCCTGTGCGGCAGCGGCCTGTCGCATATCCATGCCGCGCTGGCCGCAGAAACGGGTACGCTTTTGCTCGCGCCGCTGTTGCCGGAGCAGGTCACCACCGGCGCCTTCGAGCGCCACGACCCGCTGTGCCAGCGCGCCATGGCGGTGTTCTTCGGCCTGCTCGGCTCGGTTGCGGCCGACATCGCCCTGGTGCTGGGCGCACGTGGCGGGGTCTACCTGGGCGGCGGCATCCTGCCACGCTTCGTGCCTGCGCTGCAGGCCTCGGCCTTCGCCGAGCGCTTTGTCGCCAAGGGCCGCATGCGCGGCTGGCTGGAGGCCGTGCCGGTCCACGTCATCACCGCCAGCCACCCCGCGCTGCCGGGACTGGCGCGCGCACTGGCCGAGCAGCTCGACGGCCGCGGCCGGAACGCATAGCCATGCGCGTGCTGCTGGTGGAAGACGACGCCATGATCGGCGACAGCGTCAAGCTGGCGCTGCGCCAGGAAGGCTTTACCGTCGACTGGGTGCGCGACGGCGACGCGGGCCTGGCCGCGGCCAGCACCGCGCAGCACGGCCAGGCGTGCTATGACCTGATCCTGCTCGACCTCGGCCTGCCGCGGCGCCCGGGCCTCGACGTGCTGCGCAGCTTGCGCGCGCGCGGCGTGCCGACGCCGGTGCTGATCCTGACCGCGCGCGATGCCGTCGCGGATCGTGTCGCGGGGCTCAATGCCGGCGCCGATGATTACCTGGTCAAGCCCTTTGACCTGCAGGAACTGGCGGCGCGCATGCACGCGCTGGCGCGCCGTGCCGCCGGCCGGGCGGAACCGCTGGTCAGCTACGGCGACATCGTGCTCAACCCCACTACCCGCGAGGCCACCCACCGCGGCGAGCCGGTGCGCCTGTCGGCGCGCGAGTTCGCGCTGCTGGCCGCGCTGATGGCGCGGCCCGGCAAGGTCTGGTCGGTGCCGCAGCTGCAGGAGCGGCTGTACGGCTGGGACGATGAAGTCGGCAGCAATACCGTCGAGGTCTATATCCACGCGCTGCGTAAGAAGTTCGGCGCGGCGCTGATTCGCAATATCCGCGGCGTGGGCTATGTGGTGCCGCGCCTCGATGGGGATGCAGCATCCGTGGGCGAAGGAGACACCCCCTGATGCGCTCCATCCAGCGAACCCTGCTGTGGTGGCTGGCCGCGGGCCTGCTTGCCGGCATCGCCGTCGCCACGGCGCTGATCTACGGGCAGGCACGGCAGGAAGCCAACGCGCTGTTCGACTACCAGATGAAGCAGATGGCCGCGGCATTGCCCAGCCAGTTCGCCAACCCGGTGGCGCCGCCTTTTCTGGGCGCGCCCGGCGACCTGACGCACGCCGACGAGGATGTGGTCATCCACATCTGGGACGGCTCCGGCCGCAGCCTGTACCTGTCGCATTCGCACCCGGCGCTGCCCGCGCGTGCGGAGTTGGGCTTTTCCAACGTGACCACGCAGCAGGGCGAATGGCGCCTGTACAGCATGCAGCTTGGGCCAACCGTGGTGCAGATCGCGCAGCCGATGAGCGCCCGGCGCACGCTGGCCGCGCGCATGGCGCTGCGCACCGTGGCGCCGCTGCTGTTGCTGCTGCCGTTGCTGGGCTGGCTGGTGTGGATGGCAGTGGGGCGCGGCCTGCGCCCGCTGCGCGAAATTGCCACCGAAGTGCGCGCGCGCGACGCCAACACACTGGCGCCGCTGGCCGTGCGCCAGATGCCGGACGAGATCGCTCCGCTGAGCGCAGCGCTGAACCAGCTGCTGGCGCGGCTCTCGCACGCCATCGACACCCAGCGTGCCTTCGTCGCCGACGCCGCGCACGCCCTGCGCACGCCGCTGGCAGCGCTGCAGTTGCAGGCACAGCTGGTGGAGCGCGCCGCCAACGGCGCAGCGCGTGACGAAGCCATCGGCAAGCTGCGCCAGGGGCTGGAGCGGCTGACCCACCTGGTCACCCAGCTTTTGACGCTGGCACGGCAGGAGCCGGGCGCAGCCATGCCCCGGCACGAACCGGTGGAGCTGCATCAACTGGCCGCAAGCGTGGTCGCGGACATGGCGCAGGCAGCGCTGGATCGCAATATCGACCTTGGGCTGGACGGCAGCAAGGACACGTCGCCGGTGGTGGTGCGTGGAGATGTGGATGCGTTGCGCATCCTGCTGACCAACCTGCTGGACAATGCGCTGGCTTATATCCCTGCCGGAAGCCGTATCGATGTGCTGGTGGGTCGCAGCGCCGATGGGCGCGCCGTTGAGCTGGTTGTCAGCGACAACGGGCCGGGGATCCCCGCTGAGGAGCGGGCGCGCGTGTTTGACCGGTTCTATCGGGTGGCCGATGCGCCGACCGGCGGCAGCGGGCTGGGGCTGGCCATCGTGGCGGAGATTGCCCAGTCGCATGGGGCGCGGGTGGTGCTGGAGGATGCGGGGCCGGGGTTGAGGG
>NZ_JBYSZW010000006.1:0-186415 GCF_058787575.1 Cupriavidus sp. FW305-3-2-15-C-LB2 | reverse complement strand
ACGATGACTCCATCGGCGGCCACTTCCTGCACCTGCTGCACGGCGAGAAGCCGTCGGCGCTGTGGGAGCGCGCCATGAACACCTCGCTCAACCTGTACGCCGAGCACGAGTTCAACGCCTCGACCTTCACCGCCCGCGTGATCGCCGGCACGGGCTCGGACATGTATTCGTCGATCAGCGGCGCCATCGGCGCACTGCGCGGCCCCAAGCACGGCGGCGCCAATGAAGTCGCGTTCGAGATCCAGAAGCGCTACGACAACCCCGACGAGGCCCAGGCCGACATCACGCGCCGCGTCGAGAACAAGGAAGTCGTGATCGGCTTCGGCCACCCGGTGTACACCACCGGCGACCCGCGCAACCAGGTGATCAAGGAAGTGGCGAAGAAGCTGTCTAAGGATGCCGGCTCGATGAAGATGTTTGACATCGCCGAGCGCCTGGAAACGGTGATGTGGGACATCAAGAAGATGTTCCCGAACCTGGACTGGTTCAGCGCGGTGAGCTACCACATGATGGGCGTGCCGACGGCGATGTTCACGCCGCTGTTCGTGATCGCGCGTACTTCGGGCTGGGCCGCGCACATTATCGAGCAGCGCATCGACAACAAGATCATCCGCCCGAGCGCCAACTACACCGGTCCGGAGAACCTGAAGTTCGTGCCGATCGGCAAGCGCAAGTGAAGCGGGGCCAACTAGCCCCCGTCGATAATGTAACCAAAGACCAGAGCACTACGCCGCTCTGGGCAAATCGTAGAGAATAGCGGCGGAAATTGTCCCGGCGCCGCCCGGTTTGACGGCGGCGAATGAAACATAAATCGATTTCAGTATCCGAAAGGCACTCACAATATGAAACATCTTGTCCTTGCCGCCTGCATCGGCGCATTCAGCCTGACCACCGCCACCGCCGTGATGGCGCAGGAACCCGCCAAGAAGACCACCAGCAAGAAGGCTTCGACCAAGAAGAAGGCGGCCGCCGGAACCGCCGCAGCGGCCGGCGCTGCTGCCGCGGTCACCCCGAACGGCGAAAAATGGCAGTGTGAACTGGGCAACAACCTGTATATCGCCGGCGACATGCTGCGCGACGAAGTCCTGACCGTGCACTGGCAAGGCAAGGACTACAAGCTGCCGCGCCAGGCCACGGTGACCGGCGCCGACCGCTACTATGACGCCCGCACCGGCCTGGACCTGGTGGTGATCCCGAGCAAGGCCATGCTGTTCAACAAGAACCTGGGCCAGCGCCTGGCCGACGACTGCCAGAGCGCCGCCATGCAGGCCGGCGCCGCGGCCCCTACCCAGGCCGGCGGCCTGCGCGCCCCGGCCACCACCCCGCTGCTGGTCACGCCCCCGGGCGGCCCGACGCAGGTGCCGGAAGGCGCCCAGCAATCCGCAGCACCCAAGCAGTAAGTCCGTACCGGGGCGGGGGGGGGGGGGGGGGCCGCTGAATTCCGGCCGCCAGCGCCCTTTTTTGCCTTGCCGGACGGCCAATCCCGGGTGGGCATGCTGTCGGGCCGGCGCCGTCGCGGCCGGCGGGTTGCCGAGCCGGGTGGCGCCAAAGCCGCGCGGCGGTTAGAGTATGCAGTTGCAGTGCGCTGCCGGCCTCGGACCGCGGTCAAATGCCGCGGCAGCGCACCGGGGTCTCGATTCAGGTCCGAGCCAAATGCCATCGCATCATCCTTCGATCGGAGTACGGCAATGCCCCACAACCTCAAGAACACGCTAAAAGAATTCAAGATCGGCTCTTCCGGCAAGGGCCAGTATTACTCCCTGCCCCAGTTGGGCGAGGAGCTGGACGTGGCAGTCGGGCGACTGCCGGTGTCGATCCGCGTGGTGTTGGAATCGGTGCTGCGCAACTGCGACGGCAAGAAGGTCACCGAAGAGCACGTCAGGCAACTTGCCAACTGGAAGCCGAACGCCGAGCGCGTCGACGAAATTCCCTTCGTGGTGGCCCGTGTGGTCTTGCAGGACTTTACCGGCGTGCCGCTGCTGGCCGACCTCGCCGCGATGCGCAACGTCGCCGAGAAGATGGGCAAGAACCCCAAGAAGATCGAGCCGCTGGTGCCGGTGGACCTGGTGGTCGACCACTCGGTGCAGGTCGACCATTTCCGCGAAAAGAAGGCGCTGGACCTGAACATGCAGCTGGAATTCCAGCGCAACAACGAGCGCTACCAGTTCATGAAGTGGGGCATGCAGGCGTTCGATACCTTCGGCGTGGTGCAGCCGGGCTTCGGCATCGTGCACCAGGTCAACCTGGAATACCTGGCCCGCGGCGTGCACAAGAAAGACGGCGTCTACTACCCGGACACCCTGGTCGGCACTGACTCGCACACCACCATGATCAACGGCATCGGCGTGGTGGGCTGGGGCGTCGGCGGCATCGAGGCCGAGGCCGGCATGCTGGGCCAGCCGGTCTATTTCCTGACGCCGGACGTGGTTGGCGTGGAGCTGAAGGGCCGCCTGCGCGAAGGCGTCACCGCGACCGACCTGGTGCTGACCATCACCGAGATGCTGCGCAAGGAGAAGGTCGTCGGCAAGTTCGTCGAGTTCTTCGGCGAAGGCACCGCCAGCCTGGCTCTGCCCGACCGCGCCACCATCGGCAACATGGCGCCGGAATACGGCGCCACCATGGGCTTCTTCCCGGTGGACGAGAAGACCATCGACTACTTCAAGGGCACCGGCCGCACCGAAGAGGAAATCGCCGCGTTCGAGGGCTATTTCCGCGCACAGAAGATGTTCGGCATTCCCAGGGCCGGCGAGATCGACTACAGCAAGGTGGTGACGCTGGACCTGGGCACGGTGGCGCCGTCGCTGGCGGGCCCGAAGCGTCCGCAGGACCGCATCGAGATCGGCAACGTCAAGAGCACCTTCGCCTCGCTGTTCAGCAAGCCGGTGGCCGAGAACGGCTTCAACAAGGAGGCGGCCGACCTGGACCGCGCCTACACCACCACCGACGGCCTCGAGGTGAAGAACGGCGACGTGCTGATCGCCGCGATCACGTCCTGCACCAACACCTCCAACCCGAGCGTGCTGCTGGGCGCCGGCCTGCTGGCCAAGAAGGCGGTGGAAGCCGGCCTGACGGTGGCGCCGCACATCAAGACCTCGCTGGCCCCGGGCAGCCGCGTGGTGACTGAATACCTGACGGCCGCCGGCCTGCTGCCCTACCTGGAAAAGCTGGGCTTCGGCGTGACCGCCTATGGCTGCACCACCTGCATCGGCAACGCCGGCGACCTGACGCCCGAGCTGAACGAGGCCATCACCAGGAACGACCTCGTGGCCGCTGCCGTGCTGTCGGGCAACCGCAATTTCGAGGCCCGCATCCACCCGAACATCCGTGCCAACTTCCTGGCCTCGCCGCCGCTGGTGGTGGCCTACGCCATCGCCGGCAATGTCACGCGCGACCTGATGACCGAGCCCGTGGGCAAGGGCAAGAAGGGCCGCGACATCTACCTGGGCGATATCTGGCCGACCTCGGAAGAAATCCACGCACTGATGAAGTACGCGATGGATGCCAAGACCTTCAAGGGCAACTACGAACAGGTCAAGAAGCCGAGCAAGCTGTGGGCCGGCATCAAGGGCACCAAGGGCCAGGTCTACGACTGGCCCAAGTCGACGTACATCGCCGAGCCGCCCTTCTTCCAGGACTTCAGCATGCAGCCCGCCGCCACCAGCGCCAGCGTGCGCGGCGCGCGTGCGCTGGGCATCTTCGGCGATTCGGTGACGACCGACCACATCTCACCGGCCGGATCGATCAAGGACACCTCGCCCGCGGGCAAGTACCTGCTGTCGCACGGCGTGCTGAAGGCCGACTTCAACAGCTACGGTTCGCGCCGCGGCAACCATGAAGTCATGATGCGCGGCACCTTCGCCAACGTGCGCATCAAGAACCTGATGATCCCGCCCAAGGCCGACGGCTCGCGCGTGGAAGGCGGCATCACGCTGCACCAGCCCACCGGTGACGAAATGTCGATCTACGATGCCGCCATGAAGTACGTGGCCGAGGGCACGCCCACGGTGGTGTTCGGCGGCGAAGAGTACGGCACCGGCTCGTCGCGCGACTGGGCCGCCAAGGGCACGCAGCTGCTGGGCGTGAAGGCCGTGGTGGCACGCAGCTTCGAGCGCATCCACCGCTCCAACCTGGTCGGCATGGGCGTGCTGCCGCTGCAGTTCAAGGGCAACGACAGTGCGCAGACGCTGGGCATCACCGGCAACGAGACCTTCGATATCGAAGGCATCGAGGGCGACCTGAAGCCGCAGCAGGACGTGGTGCTGGTGATCCATCGCGCCAATGGCGACGTGCAGCGCGTGCCGGTGCTGTTGCGCATCGATACGCCGATCGAGGTCGACTACTACAACCACGGCGGCATCCTGCCGTTCGTGCTGCGCCAGCTGCTGGCCGCCTGAGATCCACCTGAGGCGCCCGCAGCCTGCCAAGGCTGACGCCGCCTGCCCGGGCCCCGTTGGCGGGGCCGGGGCAGGCGGCGTTTTTCATTGAGGTCCTGCGCCCCTTGCATCACCCCGAACGAAGCCGGGCGCGTGTAAGTTCCACGCAAGCCAGTGCTGCCACACTGTGTTGCACAAGAACAGCGGTCGCACGACCGGAAGCCGGGTCCGCCCGGCATCATCCAGAATCAGGAGACACCATGGTTAAGATCCTTATCGCATTCGTCGTGGTTGCCGGCGCGGCCCTCTACCTGCTGACCAAGGGCGGCAGCGACGTTTCCATGTCCGGCGAGTCGCACAGCGTCGAAAGCCACGCGCCCGCGGCCCCTGCCGCCTCCGCTCCGGCCCAGAAATAAAGCCACACGCCCGGGCGCGTCCGCACACGCTGCACGCATATAGCGGCCTGCGTGTCAACGCAACGAGTAGAATACCGTTTTACGCATAAACGGACGGTTTCTTTCTATGGCAGGTTTTCGCCCCAAGGCTTCCCCACGACTCTCCCCTGACGCCGAGCGTCTGGTGGCCGATGCGCTCGCCCTCGACGCTTCGGGCAGCCGCATGGAGGACGCGTACTGGGAACGGCGGCTCTCGCAGCGCCTGGGCCGCCTGCTGAAGAACGGGAGCCAGACCGCGCTCGACGCGGCGCTGGAACACCTGTTCAAGCACAATGCAGACGCCTCCGACGTGCTGGCCGAGCAGGCCGAGACGCTCGCCGAATCCGCCACCATCGAGGTCGACGGCCAGCGCCATGACGCGCTGCTGATCGCCGCCCCGATCCTGGCGCACACGCGCTACGCCATTCCCTCCGGCTCGCTCAAGCCGGAGCTGGCGCAAACGTTGGCGGTGCACTTGCAGGCACATGTGCTGGCCACCGGGACCAAGGTCTCGCTGTCGCCCTACCTATACAGCATCGACCAGCTGCCGCGCACGCACAGCGACACCTTTGCGCTGACGCACAAGCTGTCCGCGGCCGCCCTGGCCGGCACGGTACCCAAGGTCGACTTGCGCGACCTGCCCGAGACCGCGCCGATCCTGGCCGATCCGCGCTACCTGCTGGCCGTGGTGGTGGCTCCGCACGAGCAGGCGCTGTTCCGCTGGCAGGAAGACGCCAAGGAGCACCACGCCGAGCGCTCGACCTGCCTCGACCAGTGGCGCACCCAGGTGCAGCCGTCGGTGGCGCTGCTGCTGCCGGGCTGCGAGTTCGAGCTGCTGCTGCCCGACGCATTCTTCCTGTCCTGCCGCGAGTCCGACAAGAGCATCCGCCCGCTGACCGTGCGCGCCGCGGTCAACTACCTGTGCGGCACGCTCGACATCTCCGCCGGCCAGCTGGCCGCCGTGGTGGCTGCCTTCGGCGAGGAAGTGGTCGAGGAATACCGCGTGGGCTTCACCATGCGCGGCGAGAAGGATGTGATCTACGGCATCGTGTGGCCGGTCTACGGCCGCGAAGCCGGCGAGGTCGATGCCGACGAAAAGGGCAACCCGCTCGAGCAGATCTGCGAGGAACTGCGCAACGCCGGCGTAGAAGACATCTTCCGCCACGCCGCGCTGTTCGATCCGGAATACTGCGAGGACTGCGGCACGCCGCTGTACGCGGACCGCAACGGCGAGATCGTGCATGCCGAACTGCCCGAGGACGCCCCGACGCAGCAGCCGCTGTTCCACTGACGCGCCCGGCTGCGCCTGGCAAAAAGACGGCCCGCATGCGCGGGCCGTTTTCATTGGCGAGCCGCTCAGGCGCGCTGGCGCTCGCTGACGCAGCGCCACAAGCCGTGGCCCGATGCCCCGTACTTGCGCTCGAACGGCGTCATCGGTTGCGCCGGGGACCACGCCTCTACCCGCGCCGGGCGCCCGACCAGTGCTAGCGCCTGGGCAAACTCATCGATATAGATGCGCCAGTTGCTGCGGCACTCCAGATAGTCGCCGCAGGCGGCCAGCGCCGGGAACACCGCATGCCCCTGCCAGCGCCGCCCCAGGTGGCCGATCTTGGGCCACGGGTTCGGGTACAGCACGTAGTGGCGCGCCACCGGCACGGCCTCGGCCTGCAGCAGGCGCCACACATCGACCAGGTCGGCCCGCGCCCAGCAGAAGTTGGCTGGCATCGGCGCCTCGCCCCACCAGTCCTTGCCGGCGGCCAGGCGCTTCTCGGACTGGTCGATGCCGATCACGAAGTGGTCCGGGAACGCTGTGGCCAGCCGCAGCGTGCTTTCGCCCACGCCGCAGCCCGCATCCAGGATCAGCGGCGCGCCGCCGGCCTGCTGCCAGCTTTGCAGCGCCGCGCCGAGCTCGCGCCGGCTGGCTTCGCCGATGGGCTTGCGGAACGGCTCGGCCAGGTGGCGCGCGACGCGCGCGGCCAGGTGTTCGTGGACATCGGCCTGGGCCGAGACAATGGTGCGGGAATTGGCAAACATGGGCGCCATTCTAACGGCGCCGTCCCGCATCGGCTTGCCTGCCCGCGCCAAAGGCTGCAACCAAGCCACTTTAGCGGCACAATGCGGGACAAACCCGCCTGAGAACCCGGCCGCGCCCGCGCGGACCCGTACGAGGAGCCAGCCAGATGACACCGACCCACGCCCTGCCGCCGCAACGTCCGCCCCGCCGCCCTGCCCGTCGCGCCGTGCTCCATGCCGCCACCGCGCTGGTGCTTGGCAGTGCCGCCTTCACGCTGCTGCCGGCGGGTGCCGCCCACGCCGAAGACCTGCGCATCGGCCTGGCGGCCGACGTGACCTCGATGGACCCGCACTGGAACAACTCGGGCCCCAACAACGCCATCGCGCTGCATGTGTTCGAGTCGCTCGTGTTCATGGACAAGAACGCGCGCTACATCCCCGGCCTGGCGTTGTCGTGGAAGCCGGTCAACGCCATCACCTGGGAGATCAAGCTGCGCCCCAACGTGAAGTGGCATGACGGCTCGCCCTTTACCAGCGAGGACGTCAAGGCCTCGCTGGAGCGCCCGGAGAAGCTGGTCAACAGCCCCGGCTCGTTCACCAGCTACACCAAGCCGATCGCGCGCATCGACACGCCCGACCCGCTGACGGTGCGCCTGACCATGAGCGTGCCCAATTACGCCAACCTGGCCAACGACCTGAACAGCGTGCCGATCATGCCGAAGAAGGTCGCCGCCACGCTGACGCAGGCGGACTTCGACTCGGGCAAGGCGATGATCGGCACCGGCCCGTTCAAGTTCGTGCGCTTTGCGCGCGGGCAGGAAATCGTGATGGAGCGCAACCCCAACTACTGGGGCCCCAAGCCCGAGTGGGACCGCGCCATCTTCCGCATCATCACCGACAACGGCGCGCGTTCGTCCGCGCTGCTGGCGGGCGATGTCGACGTGATCGAGAGCGTACCGTCGGCCGACGTCGCCAAGCTGAAGCAGAATCCGAAGTTCAAGATCGAGCAGCAGGTGTCGTGGCGCACCATCTTCTGGCAGATGGACCAGTCGCGCGACAACCCGCCCTTCGTCACCGACAAGGCCGGCAAGCCGCTGGGCAAGAACCCGTTCAAGGATGCGCGCGTGCGCGCCGCAATCAGCAAGTCGCTGAACCGCGACGCCATCATCAGCCGCATCATGGAAGGGCTGGCGGTGCCGGCATCGTCGATCGTGTCGCCGCAGATCTTCGGGCATCCGGGCACCAAGCCGGAGGCCTATGATCCGGAAGGCGCGAAGAAACTGCTGGCCGACGCGGGCTACCCCGACGGCTTCGGCCTGACGCTGCACGCCACCAACAACCGCTACCTGAACGACGCCGCAGTGGCGCAGGCCACCGCCAGCATGCTGACGCGCATCGGCATCCAGACCAAGGTGGAGACGTTGCCGGTGGCGGCCTACTTCACGCGCGCACGCCAGGGCGAGTTCGCCTTCCAGATGCTGGGCTGGGGCTCGGCCGCGGCCGACGTGGCCTTGCGCTCGATCACTGGCACGCCCAACCCCAAGACCGGTTACGGCACCTGGAACTGGGGCAAGTACAGCAACCAGCAGCTGGACCAGCTGATCGAGAAATCGCTGACTACCGTCAGCAGCGACAAGGCGCGTGAGGAGAATGCCCGCATCGCGGCCAAGTTTGCGCTGGCCGACCACGCGATCATTCCGTCGCACAGCCAGCTGGCGATGTGGGCGATGAAGAAGGGACTGAAGTACGAGGCGCGCACCGACGAGTGGTCGCTGGCGCAGTTCTTCCACAAGGAGTGAGGGCGGGACTGCCTGCTGCCGCTCTCCCGCGCAGCGGGAGAGCGGCCGTTCCTCAGATCTTCAACCGCTCTTCCTGCCGCGCATTCGCCGCGCGCAGCTTCTGCACCCAGTCGCGCGCAGGCAGGCCGGTAGTCTTCTCGACCACATCGGCGCGCGCCTCGATCACTTCCCACGACACATCGATCTCCGGCCCATTGAATGCCAGCGCAATGACGTTGCCGTCATGCACTTCCGGGAACACCAGCACGCGGTTGTCGAAGGCATCGCAGATGCGTTCGATATTCTTCGGAAAGCTGTCGTGGTCGCCGAACAGGTTGATGGTCATCACCCCGGGTGCCTTCAGCGTGCGGCGGCAGGCGCGGTAGAACGCGGTGGTGTCCAGCACCGGGCCGCGCGCGGTGGCGTCGTACAGGTCCACCTGCAGCACGTCGATGGCGCCGGCGTGGGTGCCGTCCATCACGTAGTCCCAGGCATCCTGCTCGCGCACGGTCAGGCGCGCGTCGTCCTCGCGCAGGCCGAACATGCTGCGCCCGGCGATGATCACCGCGGGGTTCAGCTCCACCGCGGTCACGCGCGCGCGGCTGAACTGGCGGTGGCAGAACTTGGTCAGCGCCGCTGCGCCCAGGCCCAGTTGCACCACGTGGAATTCTTCGACCGAGGGCGACAGGAACAGCAGCCAGGCCATCATCTGCTGCGCGTATTCCAGCTCGATCGCATCGGGCTTGCGCAGGCGCATCGCGCCCTGCACCCACTCGGTGCCGAAGTGCAGGTAGCGCACTCCTTCCATTTCCGAGAAGGTCACCGGCGCAAAGCGCGGCGTCATGCGTTTTTCTTCGCGTGCCGGCGCCTCGCCACGGGTGCGGGTGCCACGTGCCGGACGGCGCGAGGCCACGGCTTCAATCGATTTGCGTTTCAGTAGGGTCATGTTGTCGAGAAAGGCGTTCAGCACCCGTTCCAGCATGGATGGGGGAAACGCGGATTACTTGCCCAGCGCCGCCTGCGCGCGCTGCAGCCATTCGCGGTTGTGTTCGCGGGCGTGGCGCGGCCAGTGGCGGGCGTCGTGGACGATATCGGCATAGAGCTGCTGCGCGCGTTCGCGGTCGGCGGCGTCGGGCTGCGCCGCCAGCCAGTCGGCGAAAAGGCAGCGCGGCGCGGCATCGCTGGCGCTGGTCAGCGCCTGCTCGAACGCGGCGCGCGTGCCGGATGCGTCGGTGGCCGCCAGCGCGCGTGCATACAGCAAGGCCGGATCGGGCTGCTGGCGCGACTGCGGATTGGTGGCGAACAGCTTTTCCAGCGTTGCCAGCGCGCCGGCCGCATCGCCGGTGGCGAACTGCGCCTGTGCCAGTCCTTGTAGCAGCGCCGGATCGGTCGCAAACGGTCCGCTGGCCGCTGCCTGGTAGTGCTGCAGGGCTTCCGACGGCTCCCCGGCCGCCAGCAGCGCGGCGCCCAGGCGCATGCGGTGCGCCACCGTCGGGGCGCGGTCAAAGTCTGAGCGAGCCTCGCGCACCGCGCGGTTCGGATCGACCAGTTGCGTGATGGCACGCGTGGCCGCACGCGCGCCGCGCGACTGGCGCAGCTCGGGCAGGTAGATCGCGAAGAAATACACCACGCTGCCCAGCCCCGGGAACAGGAACAGGATCAGCAGCCAGTACATGTTCTGGTGTGTGCGCACCGCGTGCACCGCAAAGAACAGTGCAACGATGATATGGATGCTGATGCCGAAGATACGCATAGGGAATTTACCTTGAAATCAATGGCCGGCGCGCCAGCCGCCGGCATTGTGACAGAAAGGCGGGGCCTCGGGTTTCAGCCGCCCGCCGGGATGCCGGCGCCGGCCGACTGCAGCCCCGCCACCGCCTGCGGCGTCAGCACGGCCTCGCCATTGACCGCGCGCGCCACCAGCGCATCGGCCGCCTCGATGGCAATGCCCTGCGCGCTGTACCAGGCATCGTCGTAATAGGTGTTGCCGTAGCGCTCGCCGCTGTCGCACAGCAGGCTGACGATGGCGCCGCCCTCCCCCGCCGCGCGCATCTGCTGGGCCAGGTACAGCACGCCGACGAAATTGGTGCCGGTGGACCCGCCCACGCGGCGCCCGAAGCGCCCGGCGAGGTAGCGCATGGCCGCGAACGAGAGCGCGTCCGGCACCTTAAGCATGGCGTCGATACAGGTCGGGATAAACGAATGCTCCACGCGCGGCCGGCCGATGCCTTCAATGCGCGAGCCCTCCGCCAGGGACAGGTCCGGCTGCGGCTTGCCGTCCAGGCAGCTGCGGAAGTAGTCAAAGAACACCGAGTTCTCCGGGTCCGCGCACAGCACGCGGGTCTTGTGGCGCCGATAGGCCACATAGCGCCCCAGCGTGGCGATGGTGCCGCCGGTGCCGCCGCTCGATACCAGCCAGGCCGGCACCGCATGCTCTTCGTGCGCCATCTGCTTGAAGATCGACTCGGCGATATTGTTGTTGGCGCGCCAGTCGGTGGCGCGCTCGGCGTAGGTGAACTGGTCCATGAAATGCCCGCCCGTCTCCTGCGCAATGCGGCGCGAGGCGGCGTAGATCCCGGACGGGCTGCCCACCAGGTGGCAGTGCCCGCCGTAGAACTCGATCGCCTCGATCTTGGCGCGCGAGGTCCCCGCCGGGATCACCGCCACGAACGGCAGCCCGAGCAGCCGCGCAAAGTAAGCCTCGGAGATCGCGGTCGAGCCGCTGGATGCCTCCACCACCGTGCTGCCCTCGTGCAGCCAGCCGTTGCACAGCGCATACAGGAACAGCGACCGCGCCAGCCGGTGCTTGAGGCTGCCGGTCGGGTGGCTGGACTCGTCCTTGAAATAGACGCGGATGTCCGGGTAGCCCGGCAGGTCCAGCGGGATCAGGTGGGTGTCGGCGGAGCGGTTGAAATCCGCATCGATCTTGCGGATGGCTTCGTGGGTCCAGTCGGAAAGTGGCATGGCAGTGTTCCGGGCAGGCCGGACGTCAGGACAGACCGTCAGGATGCCAGAAGCGCACGCCGCAAATCCAGTTTCCGGGATGGGCAGGCGGGCTGGCACAGCCCGCAAAGGGCGGTTTCACCACAACCGCGGGACCGGGCATGGCATTTCCCGGCCGGATGCAGCCACCGCGCGGGTGCTGGGATATGATAATACGATTAATATCATATGTGACTGAAACAGATGTCCCCGATGTCCGCGATACCCGGGCGAGCCACCCGCCGCCTTGCCCGCCCCAGCCAGCCGGCTGGTCCCCGGATCCTGCATTGCGCAAGGCTGCCGTCATGAACGAACGCAAACCGGACGCCGACCCCGGCGTCGCAGCGGGTAGCCGCCGCACATCCTTTGAGTCCTATATGCGCTTCCTGGCCGAAGCCCCGCGCGACGGCACGCCCGTGGTGCTGGAGACCGAGACCGCCCTGTCGCTGCACTTCGACGTGCTGGCCACGCAGAGCTTCATGTCGCGGCGCGATCCCGACCGGCTGGTGCTGGGCTACACGCGCACCATGATGGGATTCCTGCTGTTGCATCCGTCGCCGGCACGGATTTCGGTGATCGGGCTCGGCGGAGGCTCGCTGGTCAAGTATTGCTACCGGCACCTGCCCGCCACGCGGGTGGTCGCTGTCGAGATCGACCCGGCGGTGATCGCACTGCGCGAGCGCTTCCGCATTCCGCCCGACGATGTCCGCCTGCAGGTGGTCTGCGCCGATGGCGCCGAGTACGTCAGGGGCCGGGAAGCGCGCCCCGAGGTCATCCTCGTCGACGGCTTCCTGGCTGACGGCATGCCGCTGCAGCTTGGCTCCGCCGGCTTCTACGCGGCCTGCCACGCGCGGCTGGCCGACGACGGCATGCTGGTGGCCAACTTCCTTGCAAGTGACCGCGGCATGCCGCACTACCTGGGCGCGGTGCGCGCCGTGTTCGGGGCCTCGATGTCGGTCGCACGCGCCGAGGACAGCTGCAACTACACCTTGTTTGCCTGGAAAGGCCCGCCCCGGCTGCCGTCGCTGCAGACGCTGCTGGCACGCGCACGGGCGCTGGAAGCCGTGCATGCATTGAAGCTGACACCGACTGCCCGCCGCATGAAGCGCGGCGAGGCGGTTGCCGCCGACCCCGACGCCTGGCACGCCCTTGCCCGGCCCCGGGACACCCTGTAGCGGCAACGCAGGTCCGCCGCCGCCCTTCCCAATCCGCCAGACGCCGCCCCATCGCCATGCCGATCCTGTACCTGCGCAAACTGACCGGGAAGCGGCGTAGCCCCCACGCCAACCGGCACCTGGCCGGCTACCTCTGCTTTGTCGCCGGCGCCATCAATGCCGGCGGCTTCCTGGCCGTGCAGCAATACACCTCGCATATGTCCGGCGTGGTCTCGGCCATGGCCGACAACCTGGCGCTGGGCAGCTTCGCGCTGGTGCTGGATGGGGTCGGGGCGCTGCTGTCGTTTCTCGGCGGCGCCGCGTGCTCGGCGGTGCTGGTCAACTGGGGACGACGCGAACGGCTGCACAGTGAATACGCGCTGCCGCTGGCGCTGGAGGCGGGGCTGCTGCTGTGCTTTGGCCTGATCGGCGGCAACCTGGGGCAGCACCAGTGGCTGTTCGTGCCAGCCACGGTGATGCTGCTGTGCTTCATCATGGGGCTGCAGAATGCCATGATCACCAAGCTTTCGAACGCCGAGATCCGCACCACACACCTCACTGGCATGGTCACCGATATCGGCATCGAGCTGGGCAAGCTGTGCTACTGGAACGCAGCCGCGCCGGCGCGCACGCCATCACGCACACAAGCGCGCCCACTGCCCCGCGTGCTCGCCAACCGGCGCAAGCTGCGCCTGCTGGTGGTGCTGGTCACGCTGTTCTTTGCCGGCGGCATCGCCGGCGCGCTGGGCTTCAAGCACATGGGTTTCAGCGCCACGCTGCCGCTGGCCGCGCTGCTGCTGGCGCTGGCAGTGCCGCTGAGCGACGACCTGCGCAGCCGCTGGCGCACAGGCTCACTGCCGCGCCTGGCGGCGCGGATGCGGCAATGCGTGCAGGCGGGCGCGCCGCGCCGGCGGCGCTAGGCGCCGCCTAGCGGTACACCAGCACCGGGATCTTGCTGTGGGTCAGCACTTTCAGGGTTTCGCTGCCGATCAGCATGCCCTGGACCCCGCGCCGCCCGTGCGAAGCCATCACGATCAGGTCGCAGCCTTTTTCCTCGGCCGTCTTGATGATAGCCTCGTAGGGATGGTCGTTGACGACGTATGCCGTGTCACAGGCCACGCCCGCGGCGACGGCCTCGTCGGCCAGTCCGCGCAGGTAGCGGGTCGCGTTTTCCCAGGCCTCCTTCACGTAGGTTTCGCGCGTGTCCTCCAGCATCTCGACCTGGTAGGTCAGGACGTGGTAGTTCGGACAGACGCGCACCGCGGTGGCACTCGCCCCCATGTCCCGCGCCAGCGTGAGAGCCTTGCGGAACGCCGATTCAGACAGGTCGGAACCATCGACCGCCAGCAGGAGATGCTTGAACATGATTGCCTCCTTGCCAGCATGGTTGCCGGCTAAGGCGCTCACTTCCGATGCGTCATCGCCATGCGTCCGAAAGTGCAAGCCCGCAAGGCGCACTACAAGGAGCGATCGATACCCCCGGTTTCGAATGATTCGTCGCTCGACTCCAGTATAGGTGCGCCATGGCCCACGGCAATCCGGCATGCGTCACATGCTCACGGGTGGATTCAGTACGGGCGATTTGCGAAGCCGTTGGCTGGCTGCGGGCCGCGTCAGGCCCGGCATAGGCCATCAGCGCGATGAAGACAGCCATGACGGTGGCGCCGACCGCCATGAACACGCGCTCGCGGCCCTGCCCGACCTTGTCGAGCAGCCAGCCCACCCACGAGCAGGCAGGCAAAGGCCACCACATAGGGCACCGCCGAGGCGATGCCGGCGTGCAGGACGTGGCGAGGCACTGTCAGGAAATCATGCCGTGATGATCGGATCCGCGGCCATGTCCTGGCACCGGGCGGCGCGACGCCATGGCGCTCACCGATGCGGGCGCGAATACCTGGCTGAAATTGCACCGCTGCTGCGGCAGCTGGAGGGGGCCACCATGAACGTGATGGCCCTCAAGGGCAGAGGTGGCGCCCTGTCGCTCTCGGTAGGTGCGTCGCTGGGCAGCTACTGGCTGATCCCGCGCCTGCCCGCATTTACGCGCGCGCACGGCGAGATCACCCTGAACCTGCGCACGCGCGTGGGTCCGGTGGACTTCAGCACCGCGTCCGTGGATGCGTCGCAGCAGCACGAGGCAGGTGTCGCCGAAAGAAGCCTGATGCAACTTCCGTGAGCCATGGCATGGATATTGCGAAGCGGTCGCACAGGCCAACGGCGGCCTTGAAACAAGCTGGCAAGTCGCGATGACATGCTCCGAAAAGGAGCGTCCCGGGCAACGATGCCCCGAAGCGAATGGACCACGAACCGGACAACCGGTTCGCAGGCATCTCGCTTCGGGGCGCTTTTGCTTCGCCGGTCAGCGCGGTGCGCGTCTGCGTCGACACTACCTGCAAGGCATGGCATGAACGCTCTCTCCACTCAGTCACCCGAGACCGAAGTGTCCGCCGAGACCATCGGCGCATTGATCAACCTTTCCGGCAGGCAGCGCATGCTGTCGCAACGGATCGTCCTCCAGATGCTGCTCGCTTCGCGGGGGGACACTGCCGCGCTCGATATCGCACGCAAGTGCCTGTCAATGTTCGAGTCGGCGCATTCGGATCTCGTGACGGGCAGTGAGCGCTTCCCCGGCACATTCTCCGGCGCCTTGCAGCAACTGTACTTTGGCAGTGCGCGCGCTGACGCTCGCATCCGTGAATTCATCGCCCGGGTCAGAACAGCGATAGACACACCACTGGCCGACACCAGCCGGCAAGCGTCATTCCTCGATGTGCTTGTGACGCAGGCCACGCCGATACTTGAGCTGCTGCAGACTGTCACGCAGGCCTACCAGGAGGAAATGCACCGTTGCGAGCTCGCTGTGCGCAAACGCCAGACCGACCTCGCCGATCGCCTCAGCGGTATTTCGATGCAGGCCAACATCGTCGCAATGAATGCACGCATCTCGGCGGCGCGGGCGGGAGAGTACGGCAGGGAGTTCTCGGTGATCACGCAGGTGCTTGCGGACATCATCAAGGAAATGGATCAGCTGATCCGCCACGTCGTCGGCTCGAACGACGGGCCCAAAGGACCAACCAGAGCCTGACGCGGAGACGCCCTTGAAACGTTACCTCAGTTCCTTCTGCCTGATTGTCTGCAGCGTCCTGGCGCTGGCCGGGACCGCTTGCGCCGAAACGCTGACGATCAACGCGGCGATCAACAAGGCGGGCCGCCAGCGCATGCTGTCTCAGCGCATGGCCAAGGCTTACTGCCAGGCTGGCCTCGGCGTTGAAGTCGAACGTTCGAAGAAGATTCTCGAGCAGTCCGTGGCGCTCTTCGACAAGCAGCTCATGGAGCTGACGGCGTTCGCACCCACGCCGGAGATCAAGGATACCTACGCCAGGCTCGAGCAGACATGGATTCCCTATAGACAGTTGCTGTCCGGCGGCGATCCGAATCCCGATAGCGCGAAAACCATCGCAAGAATGAGCGAGGACGTGCTGAAGCTTGCGCAACAGGCGACCCTCCTGCTCGAGAAACATTCGGGCACCGCGACGGGCAAGCTGATCAACGTTGCCGGCCGCCAGCGGATGCTCTCGCAGAGAATCGCCAAGATCAGCATGTTCCGCGCCTGGGGCATTACCTCCCCCCGGATGGCGCAGGATCTGGACATGGCTACCAGGGAATTCGCAGCCGCGCAGGAGCTTCTCACCTCGGCGCCGCAAAACACCGAGGCAATCCGTCGCGAACTGCTGCTGGCCGGGTCTCAGTGGCTGTTCTTTGAAGAGGCACTCAACCAGACCGGGGTCAGTCGCGCGGAACAGTTGAGGAACATCGCCACGACCAGCGAGCGTATTCTTCAGGTAATGGATGACGTCACCGGCATGTATGAAGGGATGCCCAGGTAACGTGGGTGCGTGAACGAGCTATGCCAGACGCTGCCTTACAGGCAGCCACTCTCGCAATGCCTGCCAGGCGCCCAGCTTTTCCGTGTAGGGCAAGGTATGAGCGGGACTACTGGAAGGAAGCCTGATGATCCGGTGATGGTCGCCATGCTGCCCAAGGGCCTTCAAACCGATACGCGCGGCAGTGCCGCCATTGAAGGCGATGACAGCCAGCCTGGGTAGTGATTCGATCAGGCTCGCCAGGTCGTTGCCGGCGTGATCCCGGATGTTGCTGTCCAGGCTGCCCTCACGCTTCGCTTGCGCCACCACGTCCCACAGACCGACGTGATGCGCCAGAAGCGTTTGCAGCCGCGCGGCATATTCCATGCGGACCAGGTCTTCACCGAGAACTTCGCCGGTCAGGCGCCAGAACTGATTCTGCCGATGCGCGTAATACTGGCATTGCGCCAGTGACGCCTCGCCCGGCAGGCTGCCGAGAATAAGGATGCGCGTGCCGGCGTCAACGACAGGCGGGAAGCACCGCTTCAGTGTCATCGGTCACGCGCTCCGCTACAACACATTGAGATGGGAATCCCCCGCCGCCTGCGCGGCGGGGGCAGCCGGGGCGTCAGGCCAGCAGCTTGTTGACGCGCTGCACATACGCAGCCGGATCGTCCAGCATGCCGCCTTCGGCCAGCAGCGCCTGGTCGAACAGCACCTGCACGCGGTCGCTGAAGGCATCGCCCTCGGGGAGATCGCGCAGTTTCTGCACCAGCGCGTGTTCCGGGTTCAGTTCCAGGATCGGCTGGGCGTCCGGCGCCTTCTGGCCGGCCTGCTTGAGCAGGCGCTGCAGATAGCCGCTCATGTCGCCTTCGTCAGAGACCAGGCACGAGGCCGACGCGGTCAGGCGCAGCGTCACGCGCACGTCCTTGGCCTTGCCGTCGAGCACGGTCTTGGCGCGATCGACCACGTCCTTCCAGTCGGCCTCGGCCTTTTCCTGCTCGGCCTTCTCGGCTTCGTCGGCGAGCTTGCCCAGGTCCAGGTCGCCGCGCGCGACCGACACCAGTTCCTTGCCGTCGAACTCGCGCAGGAATGAAAGCATCCATTCATCGACGCGGTCGGTCAGCAGCAGCACTTCGATGCCCTTCTTGCGGAACACTTCCAGGTGCGGGCTGTTCTTCGCGGCGGACCAGGTATCGGCGGTGACGTAGTAAATCTTGTCCTGGCCTTCCTTCATGCGGCCGACGTAGGCGGCCAGCGCCACGTTCTGCTCGGCGGTGTCGTTGTGGGTGGAGGCAAAGCGCAGCAGCTTCGCCACGCGCTCCAGGTTGGCCTGGTCTTCACCGATGCCTTCCTTGAGCGCCTGGCCGAACTGCTGCCAGAAGGTGGTGTACTTGGCGCGCTCGGCTTCTTCTTCACTGTCGGCCAGCGTTTCCAGCATCGACAGCACGCGCTTGGTGCAGCCCTCGCGGATGGCCTTGACGTCGCGGCTTTCCTGCAGCAGTTCGCGCGATACGTTCAGCGGCAGGTCGGCGGAATCGACCACGCCCTTGACCCAGCGCAGGTAGCCCGGCAGCAGCTGGTCGGCATCGTCCATGATGAAGACGCGCTTGACGTACAGCTTCAGGCCGGCCTTGTGGTTGCGGTCCCACAGGTCGAACGGGGCGCGCGCCGGGATATACAGCAGCTGGGTGTATTCGCTGCGGCCTTCCACGCGGTTGTGGGTCCAGGCCAGCGGCGCCTCGTTGTCGTGCGCGATGTGCTGGTAGAAGGCGGTGTACTGCTCGTCGGTGATGTCGGACTTGGCGCGGGTCCACAGCGCGCTGGCCTGGTTCACGCTTTCCCACTCGGCGGTGCGCTGGTAGGTGCTGGATTCAGCGTCCCACACCTCCTTGGGCATGCGGATCGGCAGCGAGATATGGTCCGAGTACTTCTGGATGATGCCCTTCAGGCGCCAGGCCGAGAGGAAGTCGTCCTCGCCCTCGCGCAGGTGCAGCGTGATGGTGGTGCCGCGCTCGTTGCGGGCGATGGCATCGATGGTGAACTCGCCGTCGCCGGTGCTTTCCCAGCGCACCGCGTCTTCGGCGCCCAGGCCGGCGCGGCGCGTTTCCACCGTGACCTTGTCGGCGACGATAAAGGCCGAGTAGAAGCCCACGCCGAACTGGCCGATCAGCGCGGCGTCCTTCTGCTGGTCGCCGGAAAGCTGCTGGAAGAATTCCTTGGTGCCCGAGCGGGCGATGGTGCCGAGGTTGTGGATGGCCTCGTCGCGGCTCATGCCGATGCCGTTGTCGGTGATCGTCAGCGTGCGCGCCTTGGCGTCGGCCTCGATGCGGATCGCCAGGTCGGCGTCGTTCTCCAGCAGGGACGGGTTCGCGATCGCCTCGAAGCGCAGCTTGTCGGTGGCGTCCGAAGCATTCGAGACCAGCTCGCGCAGGAAGATTTCCTTGTTGCTGTACAGCGAGTGGATCATCAGGTGCAGCAGTTGCTTCACTTCCGCCTGGAAGCTCATCGTCTCGTGCGGTGCGGTCATGGTTCTCCTCTTGGAAACAGGCGAATCTGGAAAGTCGGTGTGGCCACGGTCCTGTGGCCGGTGCCGCCAGACATAGGGCCGCCCGGGCCATTTTTCAAGGCCCGGGTGCTGCCGGGATGTGACTTACAGGCGTTCTAGCAGGCGCGCCAGGAAGGCCAGCATTTCCGGGTGGCCGCTGCTGGCAACGTTGAAGCGCATCCAGCCCGACGGCATCTGCGACGGCGAGAACAGGCTGCCCGGGGCGAACAGGTAGCCCTCTTCATGCCCCGCGGTGGCGATCGCGTTGGTGTCGCGGCCGGTATCGGCCCACAGGTACATGCCGGCGTGCTGGCCGGGAAAGAGCCGCAGGCCCAGGCGCTCCAGCTCGCGCCGGGTCTCGTCGCGGGCGCGGTCCAGCCGGGTGCGCACGCGCTCCACATGTTTGCGGTAGTGGCCCTCGGTCAGCACCTTGTACAGCACGCGTTCGTTGATCTCCGGCGTGGCCAGCCCCGCCAGCAGCTTGCTGTCGGTCAGCGCCGACGCCGTCTCCGGGTGCGCGGCGATAAAGCCCACGCGCAGGTTGGCCGCCAGCGTCTTGGAAAAGCTGCCCAGGTAGATCACCCGGCGCAGCTGGTCCAGGCTGGCCAGCCGGGTGGCGGCGTGGCCGGGCGGGCACAGGTCGCAGTAGATATCGTCCTCGACGATCAGGAAGTCGTACTGCTCGGCCAGGCGCAGCAGCTGGAAGGCCTTGGCCGCCGACAGCGAGGTGCCGGTGGGGTTGTGCAGCACCGAGTTGATCACGAACAGCTTGGGCCGCCGCGCCTGCACGATGCGCTCCAGCGCCTCCAGGTCCGGCCCTTCGGCGGTGTACGGCACCCCGATCACCTGGGCGCCCTGCGCGGCAAAGCGGCCGAACATCACGAACCAGGCCGGGTCGCCCACCAGCACCGTGTCGCCGGGCTGCAGGTAGAGCCGCGCGATCAGGTCCAGGGCCTGGGTGATGCCCGAGGTCAGCACGATCTGCTCGGCACTGGCACCGATCTCCAGTTCTTCCAGCCGGGTGCGCAACTGCTGACGCAGCGGCAGGAACCCCTGCGGCGTGCCGCTGGCCAGGAAATGGTTGCCGGGCTGGCGGCCCAGCCCGCGCAGCGCGCTGGCAATCAGTTCGCCGTCGAGCCAGTCATTGGGCAGGAAGCCCAGCCCTGGCGCCTTGTGCGCCTCGGCGGTATGGAACATGCTGCGCAGCAGCCAGGTTACGTCGATATTGCGCGCCACCGCCACGCCGCCGGACACCGGCGCCGCGGGCGCGGCCGGGGCGCGCTCGCGCACGTAGAAGCCGGAGCCGCGGCGCGATTCCAGGTAGCCCAGCGCCACCAGCCGCTCATAGGCCTCGACCACAGTAAAGCGAGAGATGCCCTTCTCCTGCGCCAGCTGCCGGATCGACGGCATGCGCATGCCGGAGCGGAACACGCGCTCGTCGATGCGCATGCGGGCCCATTCGGTCAGCTGCTCGACCAGCGTCATCTGCGCCGAGGGGATCGGATCCGGGAAGCGCTCGGTGGGCGGCACCACCAGCCGCAGCGCGCGGCCGGAGGCATGCCCCGATGTGCCTTGGGCGTCGCCTCCGCTATCCTTCTGACGGGCGACGGTGGCGGTCTCGCTGCCGGCGTCGCCGTCCCTGCTGTTGGCATCCATGTGCTGCTCCTGCAACTGTACTGAATACGATCCGCTCAACTGTACCGGTACTGTACCGACTACCTTGTCTACCATCAAGCCACGATGAAGCTCGCCCTCGATCACCTCGTCATCGCCGCGCCCGACCTGGACGCCGGCACGGACTACGTTGCCGGCCTGCTGGGCATTGCGCCCCAGGGCGGCGGCGCGCACACGGCCATGGCCACGCACAACCGGGTGCTGGGCATGTTCGGCGGCGTCTACCTGGAAGTGATCGCGGTCGATCCGGCCGCCGCCGCGCCGGCACGCCCGCGCTGGTTCGGCCTGGACACCGAGGCCGTGCAGCAGCGCCTGCGCGACGGCCCCTTCCTGCTGCACTGGGCCGCGCGCGTGGAACGCCCCGCCGACCTGGGCCGGTGGCAGGCGCAGTACCCCGAGCGCATCGCCCCGGTCATCCCGATGACCCGCGGCGGCCTCCACTGGCGCATCACCGTGCCCGAGGACGGTAGCCTGCCGGCCTGGCCGGGCGAAGCCGACAGCGCCGGCGACGGCCTGCTGCCCAGCCTGATCCAGTGGGACGTGGCCAGCTACCCCGGCGTCAGCCTGCCGCGGCAGGACCTGGCGCTGCGCAAGCTGTCCGGGCGCCACCCGCGTGCCGAGCTGCTGCGCCAGGGGCTGGCCTGGCTGGGCACCGACCACCTCATCGCCATCGAGCAGGCCGACGGCCCGCCTGAACTGAGCGCCGAAATCGAAACCGCGCAGGGCATCCGCACCCTGCGCTAGCCACACCCGGAACAAGCCCACCAGGAGACCCCCGATGTCCGCCACCCGCAAGCGCTTCGACGAAGACCCCTACCTCGACCACTGCACCGCCACCGTGGTGGCGGCCGGCGCCGAAGGGATCGAACTCGACGAAACCGTGTGCTACGCGCGCAGCGGCGGCCAGGCCGGCGACACCGCCACGCTGGCGCTGGCCGACGGGCGCACGGTGGCCATCGCCGACACCATCTACGCCGAAGACCGCAGCCGCATCCTGCATGTGCCCGCACCGGATGCGCCGCTGCCGCGCGTGGGCGAGCGCGTCACCGTGACCATCGACTGGGCGCGCCGCCACAAGCTGATGCGGCTGCATACCTGCCTGCACCTGCTGGGCTCGCTGATCCCGGTGCCGGTGACCGGCTGCGGCATCTCGCCGGAGTCGGCGCGCGTCGACTTCGACCTGCCGGAATCGACCCTGGACAAGGCCGACCTGACCGAACGCCTGAACGCGCTGATCCACGCCGACACCGCCGTGCGCACCACGCTGATCACGCCGCAGGAACTGGCCGCCCAGCCCGAGCTGGTGCGCACCATCGGCGCCGCGCCGCCGGCGGGCACGGCCAGCATCCGCATCATCGAAATCCCCGGGGTGGACCGCCAGCCCTGCGGCGGCACGCACGTGGCCAACACCAGCGAGATCGGCGCAGTGGTGGTGACCAGGATCGAGAAGAAGAGCCGCACCAACCGGCGCGTGGTGGTCGCGTTCGCGTGATGGCGTCCGGCTTGCTCACCGGCCTGACGGCCGCGCAGTTCCTGGCCCTGCTGACCCTGCTGACGGTGGGCCTGTTCACGCCCGGGCCCAACACCACCATCGCCGCGGTCACCGGCGCCAACTTCGGGCTGCGCGCCACGCTGCCGCACTGCGTGGGCGTGGCCTTCGGCTTTGCCAGCATCCTGGCGCTGTGCGCACTGGGCGTGGGCGCGCTGATCCTGGGCCAGCCCGCGCTGGCCGCCAGCGTGCACCTGGCCGGCGTGGCCTACCTGCTGTGGCTGGCGTGGAAGATCGCGCGCAGCACGGTGCTGGCGCAGAAGCAGGTGCTGCGCCCGCTCAGCGTGTGGCAGTCGGCGGTGCTGCAGTACGCCAACATCAAGGCGTGGATGCTGGCGCTGGCAGTCGCGGCCTCTTACATGACGGGCGCGCCCTCGCCGCTGCAGCGCGTGCTGCTGGTGTGCGGCTTGTTCGCAGTGCTGGGCTTTGTCAGCAACGGCGTGTACGGCGTGCTGGGCGCGTCGTTGCGGCAATGGCTGCAGCAAGGCCAGCGCGTGAGCTGGTTCAACCGCGCCATGGGCGCGGCGCTGGCGCTGACCGCGCTGTGGATTGCGGTCAGCGCCAGCCCGGGCGTGCCGTGACCCGCGGCGATCCGATTCCGAGCCGATGACAACCAAGACCCCGACCATGCCCGCCAGCCGCCCCGCTTCTCCGCCACTGACGTCTGCCCCACCGGCCTCCGGCGGCATGCTGCTCGGCTTTGTCGGCGTGGCGATCTTCAGCCAGACGCTGCCGTTCACGCGCATGGCGGTGGCCGAGCTGGACCCGGTCTTTGTGGCACTGGCGCGCGCCGTGCTGGCCGCGCTGCTGGCGCTGGCGCTGCTTGCCTGGCGCGGCGCGCTGTCCGCCAGCCGCCGCCCGCGCGGCGGCCAGTGGCCGCGGCTGGCCGTGACCGCGCTGGGCGTGGTGGCGGGTTTCCCGCTGTTTTCTTCGCTGGCGATGCGCGAGGTGCCGGCCAGCCACGGCGCCATCGTGATCGGCCTGCTGCCGCTGGCGACCGCGGTATTCGCCGCCTGGCTCGGGCGTGAGCGGCCGTCGCCGGCGTTCTGGCTGTCGGCCGTGGCCGGCAGCGCGCTGGTGGTGGGCTTTGCCGTCTGGCAGGGTGCCGGCGGCCTGCAGCATGCGGACTGGTACCTGTTCGCCGCCGTGGTGCTGGGCGCGCTGGGCTATGCCGAGGGCGGCAAGCTGTCGCGCGAGCAGGGCGGGCTGGAAACCATCAGCTGGGCGCTGGTGGTGTCGCTGCCGGTGCTGGTGCCGGTGGTGGCCTGGCTGACCCTGCGCGACCTGCCGACAATAGCCGCGGCGTCGCCGCGCGCCTGGGGCGGCATGGCCTATGTGTCGGTGTTCTCGATGTTTGTCGGCTTCCTTTTCTGGTACGCCGGCCTCGCAAAAGGCGGCGTGGCGCGCGTCGGCCAGATACAATTGCTGCAGCCGTTCCTGACGCTGGCGGGCGGTGCGCTGATCCTGGCCGAGCCGCTTGACGCCCCCACCATCGCCTTCGCGGTGGCGGTGATCGCCGTCGTGGCCCTCGGCCGCCGCGCCGCCGTGCAGCAAAGCGCACCCGCCCCCGCCCCGGAAACGCCACCGATCCTCCCTGGACGCATTCACTGACTGGAGCCTACATGTCCGTCTACGACACCCTTGCCCGCCTCGGCATCGAACTGCCGGCCGTCAACGCCCCCGCCGCCGCCTATGTAATGGCCGCGCAAACCGGCAACACCGTGTTCCTGTCGGGCCATATCGCCCGCAAGGACGGCAAGGTATGGACCGGCAAGCTGGGCAAGGACATCGATACCGAGTCCGGCAAGGCCGCAGCGCGCGCGATCGCCATCGACCTGCTGGCCACGCTGCACGCGCATGTGGGCGACCTGAACCGCGTCACCCGCATCGTCAAGGTGATGAGCCTGGTCAACTCGACTCCCGAATTCACCGAGCAGCACCTGGTCACCAACGGCGCCTCGGAGCTGCTGGCTGAAGTGTTCGGCGACAAGGGCAAGCATGCGCGCAGCGCCTTCGGCGTGGCGCAGGTCCCGCTGGGCGCCTGTGTCGAGATCGAGATGATCGCCGAAGTGAAGGCGGCCTGAGGCCCGCATGCGCATCGACAACCTGCCCTTCGGCACCACCGACTGGTCGGCCATCGCGCCGACCCGCCACCCCGGCGAGCAGGGCGAGGCCACCTGGCGCACGCGCCAGTTCGGCGACATCCGCGTGCGCATGGTCGAATATTCGCCGGGCTACCTGGCCGACCACTGGTGCAGCAAGGGCCATATCCTGTTCGTGCTGGACGGCGAGCTCCATACCGAGCTGGAAGACGGCCGGCAGTTCGTGCTCGGCGCGGGCACCAGCTACCAGGTAGCCGACCAGGCGGAAGCGCACCGTTCGTCCTCGCCGAAGGGCGCACGACTATTTATCGTTGACTGAGCGGCAGGCTTGCCGCTCAGCCCAGAACTCCCCCAGACCACAAGAGACACATCATGAAATGGGCCATCTCCCGCCGGGCACAGCAACTGACCAGCTCGGCCATCCGCGAAATCCTGAAGGTCACCGAGCGTCCGGAAGTCATTTCGTTCGCCGGCGGCCTGCCGTCGCCGGCCTCGTTCCCGGTAGCGGCCATGGAGGCAGCGACGGCCCGCGTATTCGCCGACAACCCGCAGGCGGCGCTGCAATACGCCGCGACCGAAGGCTACCTGCCGCTGCGCGAGTTCGTCGCCAGGCGCCATGGCGCGCCGGTCGAGCGCGTGCTGATCACCACCGGCTCGCAGCAGGCACTGGACCTGATCGCCAAGGTGATGATCGACCCGGGCAGCAAGGTGCTGGTGGAAACCCCCAGCTACCTCGGCGCGCTGCAGGCGTTCTCGCTGTTCGAACCTGAGTTCGTCTCGATCCCCAGCGATGACAAGGGCCTGCTGCCCGAGGCGCTGACGCCCGAGCTGACCGCCGGCGCGCGCTTCCTGTACGCCCTGCCCAACTTCCAGAACCCGACCGGGCGCCGCCTGCCGCTGGAACGCCGCGAGGCGCTGGTGGCCCGCGCCAAGGAACAGGGCGTGCTGCTGGTCGAGGACGATCCCTACGGCGCGCTCAGCTACACCGGCGACCAGCTGCCCAGCCTGCTGTCGATGAATCCGGACGGCGTGATCTACATGGGCTCGTTCTCGAAGATCCTGGCCCCCGGCATGCGCCTGGGCTACGTGATCGCCCCGCCCGAGCTGCACTTCAAGCTGTGCCAGGCCAAGCAGGCGTCTGACCTGCACACGCCGACCTTCACCCAGCGCGTGGCCTACGAGACCATCCGCGACGGCCTGCTCGACACGCATATCCCGACCATCCGCGAGCTCTACGGCAAGCAGTGCCAGTACATGCTGGATGCGCTCAAGCGCCATATGCCCGAGGGCGTGACCTGGAACGAGCCCGAAGGCGGCATGTTCATCTGGATGGAGCTGCCCGAGGGCCTGGACAGCATGGTGATCCTGGAAGAAGCCGTGAAGCGCAACGTGGCCTATGTGCCGGGCGCGCCGTTCTACGCCAGCAACCCGAAGCGCAACGCGCTGCGCCTGGCCTTCGTCACGGTGTCGGCAGAGCGCATCGAGCAGGGCGTGGCCATCCTTGGCGAGCTGTTCCGCGAAGCCATCGCCGCGGCCGCCGCCAGGCAACCGCGCGCGGCCTGAAGCCCGGGCGCGCATCACCACTGGAGCCGAAATGTTGCGTATCTGGGGCCGACTCTCCTCCATCAACGTGCAGAAAGTGGTCTGGTGCGCGCGCGAGCTGCACCTGGACCATGAGCGCGTGGATATCGGCGTGACCAAGGGCGACCTCGACACCGAGGCCTATGTGCGCCTGAACCCGAACCGCCAGATCCCCGTGATCGAGGATTTCCGCGGCACCGATGTCGGCGGCGAGCCCTTCGTGCTGTGGGAATCCAATGCGATCGTGCGGTACCTGTGCGCGCGCTACGGCGAAGGCACGCTGTGGCCCGAGGACGTCAAGGCACGCGCCTCGGCCGACCGCTGGATGGACTGGCAGACCACCGCCTTCAGCCCGGCCATGGTGACGGCGTTCCTGAACCTGGTGCGCAAGCCGAAGGCGGAGCGCGACGAGGCTGCCATCAAGGCATCGTGCGAGCGCACCGAGCCGCTGGCCGAACTGCTGGACAAGGCGCTGGCCGGGCGCGAGTTCATCGGCGGCGACCGCTTCACCATGGCCGACATCTCGCTGGCCTGCGCCGCGCACCGCTGGATGGGGCTGCCGCTCAAGCACCAGTCGCGCCCCAACCTGGAGCGCTGGTTGAGCGCAATGCGCGCCCGCCCCGCCGCGGACGGCATCCTGGAACTGCCGCTGCGCTGAGCCGCGGCAGTTTTTTCTTTCCTGCCGTCCTGCCTTACTTCGCCGCGCGCGAGCCCGACGCCGCGGTAAATACCCCCAGCCCGATAAACGCCGCGCCGGTCAGGTAGCGGCCGAGCGCGCGCGCCCTGCCGGCGCGGCGCAGTGCCGGCATCACCGCGGCGGCGGCCATCACGTAGCAGGCGTCCGTGGTCGCGGCGATCAGCACGAAGGCCACGCCCAGTGCCAGGCTCTGCGTCAGCGCCGAGCCTGCCGGGTTCATGAACTGCGGCAGGAAGGCGGCAAAGAAGATCGCGGTCTTGGGATTGAGCAGCGCCACCACGAAGCCGTCGCGCACCACCTGGCGCAGGCTGCGTGGCGCTGCTTCAACCGTGCCGCCGTCAGCCGCCGCGGCGCCGCCACGCAAGGCGCGGATGCCCAGCCAGATCAGGTAGGCCGCCCCTGCGTACTTGACCACCGAAAACGCCAGCGCCGATACCGAGAACAGCACCGCCAGCCCCAGCGAGGCGCCGATCGCGTTGCCCAGGTTGCCCAGCGCCACCGCGCCGATCGAGGCCAGCCCGGCCTGCCGGCCCTGCGCCAGGGTGCGCGTGACGATATAGACCACGGCCGGGCCGGGCGTGATGGCCAGCGCCAGGCTGGCCAGCACGAATGCGGTCAGCAAAGGCCAGGGGGGAAGGAATTCGGTCATGGGCAGCCTCATTCAATGGTTGGATGCGGGCGGCAGCGCGCCTGCGGCATGACGCCCGCCAGTATGCGCCGAGCGCCGGCGCTTGTGCCAGTCCCGGCATGGCTGCCGGGCCGGTCATGCAAGCCGGTGGCAGGCACGCAGACTTTTGCAACAGGCGCCGTTTAGAGTACTCTCGCCGGAGTGCCTGGAAGGCACCACGTGCGCCGCAATGCCCCCCAGGGAAACCCTGATCCCTGAATGTGGCTCATGCCAGGCATGACGCAATATACGACAGCGAACACGGAACCCGTTCCTACAATCGCTGGTTCTTTCCCGCGCGCGGCGGATGCCGCTCGCCGGGGCAAAGCGCATGCACGGCGCCGAGGGCACGCAGATCGTCCCGGCGCCTGAGCCAACCTGAGGAGGACATCGATCGTGTGGAGTCAAGTCTATGACCCGCTAGGCAATATGGCGCTGTCGACCATTGCCGCGGGCATTCCCGTCGCCGTGCTGCTGGCAGCGCTGGCGTTCTTTCATATGCAGGCCCACCTGGCGGCGGGGCTGGCGTTGCTGATCGGCATCGTGGTCGCCTCCACGGTGTTCGGCATGCCGGCGGCAATGGCCGGCAAGGCAGCGGGGCTGGGCATCGTGTCCGGGCTGTTCCCGATCGGCTGGATCGTGCTGAACATCATCTTCCTGCACCGGCTGACAACCCTTAACGGGTCATTCAAGGTCTTGCAGAACTCGATCTCCGGCATCACCGAGGACCGCCGCCTGCAGCTGCTGCTGGTGGCGTTCAGCTTCGGCGCCTTCTTCGAGGGCGCGGCCGGCTTCGGCACACCGGTGGCCGTGACCGGCGCCATCCTGATCGGCCTGGGCTTCTCGCCGCTGGCCGCCTCGGGCCTGGCGCTGATCGCCAACACGGCGCCGGTGGCCTACGGCGCGCTGGGCGCCCCGATCATCGGCCTGGCGTCGGTGACCGGGCTGGACCTGCTCGACCTGTCGGCCATGATCGGCCGCCAGCTGCCGTTCTTCTCCGTGATCGTGCCGTTCTGGCTGATCTGGGCCTTTGCCGGCTTCCGCGGCATGCTGGCGATCTGGCCGGCGATCCTGGTGGCGGGCGTGAGCTTTGCGATCCCGCAGTTCCTGGTGTCCAACTACCACGGACCGTGGCTGGTGGACGTGATCGCCGCGCTGGTGTCGATGGGCTCGCTGACGCTGTTCCTGAAGGTCTGGCATCCGAAGGAGATCTGGACCTCGACCAGGATCCTGGGCCGCCACGACGACTCCAAGGTCGACCATCCCGAAGCGCTCGAAGCCGATGCCCGCGCCAGCGCCGCCTCGGCCGGCATCTCGGTGGCCAAGGCCTGGATGCCGTGGGTGATCCTGACGGTGTTCGTCTTTGTCTGGGGCGTGCCCGAGTTCAAGAAGCTGATGGATAGCCTGTGGGCGTGGAAATTCCCGATCCCGGGGCTGGACAAGGCCATCGTCAAGGTGCCGCCGGTCGTGCCCAAGGAAGTCATCGAAGGCGCGGTCTTCAACTTCAACGTGCTGTCGATGGCCGGCACCGGCATCTTTGTCTCGGCCATCGCCGGCGGCCTGCTGATGGGCTACTCGGTGCCGCGCCTGTTCAAGGAATACTGGGAAACCATCAAGCTGGTGCGCTACTCGCTGCTGACCATCTGCGCGATGTTCGGCGTCGGCTACCTGACCCGCTACTCGGGCCTGGATGCCACGCTGGGCCTGGCCTTCGCCCACACCGGCGTGTTCTATCCGCTGTTCGGCACCATGCTGGGCTGGCTGGGCGTGGCGCTGACCGGTTCGGACACGGCCTCGAACGTGCTGTTCGGCGGCCTGCAGAAGACCACGGCGGAGCAGCTGGGCCTGTCGCCGGTGCTGATGGCCTCGGCCAACAGCTCAGGCGGCGTGATGGGCAAGATGATCGATGCGCAGTCCATCGTGGTGGCCTCGACCGCGACCAAGTGGTACGGCCACGAAGGCGACATCCTGCGCTACGTGTTCTTCCACTCGATCGTGCTGGCGATCCTGGTGGGCCTGTTCGTGACGCTGCAGGCCTATGTGCCGCCGTTCACGCATATGGTGATCCACCATCCCTGACCATTCAGAAGTTTCCGCACTGCGGTTCTGACAAGGCCCCGCCCCTGGCGGGGCTTTTCCATTGTGCAAGGCGCGTATCATGTTGTGTCTGATCCGCCGCACGCGCGCCCCCACCTCCCACGAAGACGCCAGGGCGCGCCGGGCACAACGGGAAACCTGCCATGTTGCGTCGCCTGGAAAGACTGATCGACCCCTTCCGGGGCATGCCCGACCACGAGCCGCCCGGCCAGGTCTGGCGCTTTTATGCCTGGTACCTGCGCGAAGTGTGGGGTGTGTTCGCGCTGCTGTTGCTGGTGGGTCTGGTCGGCGCACTGATCGAGGTGGCGCTGTTCAGCTTCCTCGGCCGGCTGGTCGACATGGCACAGACCACGCCAGGCGCGGAGTTCTTCAGCCGGCATCGCAACGAGCTGCTGTGGATGGCCGTGGTGGCGCTGCTGCTGCGCCCGACCTTCTTCGGCCTGCACGACGTCCTTGTGCACCAGGTCATCAACCCCGGCCTGGCCAACCTGATCCGCTGGCAGAACCACCGCTACGTGCTCAAGCAGAGCCTGTCGTTCTTCCAGAATGATTTTGCCGGGCGCATCGCGCAGCGCATCATGCAGACCGGCTTCTCGCTGCGCGATTCCGCGGTGCAGGCGGTGGACGCAATCTGGCACGTGGTGATCTACGCGATCAGCTCGCTGGTGCTGTTCGCGCAGGCCGACTGGCGGCTAATGATCCCGCTGCTGCTGTGGATCGCGTGCTACGTGGCCGCCCTGCTCCACTTCGTGCCGCGCGTGAAGCAGCGTTCGGTGGTCGCCACGGAATCGCGTTCCCGGCTGATGGGGCGTATCGTCGACGGCTACACCAATATCACCACACTCAAGCTGTTCGCCCACACCCGTCACGAGGAAGACTATGCGCGCGACGCCATGTCCGAGCAGACCGAGAAGTCGCGGCTGGCCGGGCGCATGATCAGCGGCATGGACATCACCATCACCGCCATGAACGGCGCGCTGATTGCCGGCACCACGGGGCTGGCCCTGTGGCTGTGGAGCGAGGGGCACGTCACCACTGGCGCGATTGCACTCACCACCGGGCTGGTGATCCGCATCAACAATATGTCCGGCTGGATCATGTGGGTGGTCAACGGCATCTTCGAAAACGTCGGCCAGGTGCAGGACGGCATGAAGACGATAGCCGTGCCGCGCGTGGTGACCGACCGCGCCGACGCGAAGCCGTTGCGCGTCACCCATGGCGAGGTCCGCTTCGAGCGGGTGGGATTCCACTATGGCAAGGGCTCAGGCGTCATCGAAGGCGTGGACCTGACGGTGCGCCCGGGCGAGAAGATCGGGCTGGTCGGCCCCTCCGGCGCCGGCAAGTCGACGCTGGTCAACCTGCTGCTGCGACTCTACGACGTCGAGCGCGGCCGCATCCTGATCGACGGCCAGGACATCGCCGCGGTCACGCAAGAAAGCCTGCGCGCACAGATCGGCATGGTCACGCAGGACACCTCGCTGCTGCACCGGTCGATCCGCGAGAACCTGCTCTACGGCAAACCCTCCAGTACCGAGGCTGAACTGCAGCAAGCCCTGCACCGCGCCCGCGCCGACGAATTCACCCCGCACCTGGTCGACGCCCACGGCAATACCGGGCTGGAGGCACAGGTCGGCGAGCGCGGCGTGAAGCTGTCAGGCGGACAGCGCCAGCGCATTGCCATCGCGCGCGTGCTGCTCAAGAATGCGCCGATCCTGATCCTGGACGAAGCCACCTCGGCCCTGGATTCGGAAGTGGAAGCGGCAATCCAGGAAAGCCTGGAAACGCTGATGCAGGGCAAGACCGTGATCGCCATCGCCCACCGGCTGTCGACGATTGCGCGCATGGACCGGCTGGTGGTGCTGGACAACGGCCATATCGTGGAAAGCGGCACGCACGCGCAATTGCTGGCGCACGGCGGGCTGTATGCGCGGCTGTGGGCGCATCAGACCGGGGGATTTGTGGGAGTGGATTGAGTCGCTGGTTTGCTCCCCTCTCCCGCTTGCGGGAGAGGGGAGCAAACATTCGCCTGGGCTGACGATTCAGCTAATCAATTGCCGCCAGCCGGCGGCTCCACGCGCACCGGATCGATGCGCGGCTCCTTGAGCTTGGCCTCGATCGCCTTGCCCTTGCGCGCGCGCTTGCCCACGTAGGCCTGCAAGGCCACGCCTGCCAGCTTCTGCGAGGTCGGCTTGCCGCCGCGCCCCGCGCCCGAGAGCATCAGCCCCGGCGCGCCGACGCCCACCGCCTGCAGCAGCTTCTCCTTGGGTTCCAGCTCGATCAGGATCACGCCGCGCCCGCCGGCGGACAGCACCTTCACTTCATCGAGCGCCACCAGCAGCAGGCGGCCGTTGCCGGACAGGCAGGCCACATGCGTGGCCTCGTCGCCGATCGGCGCCGGCGCCAGCGGCGTGTCGCCGTCATCCAGCGTCAGGAACGACTTGCCGCCCTTCTGCCGGCTGATCATATCGCCGACCTTGGTCTGGAAGCCATTGCCGCCCGCGGTGGCGATCAGCATGCGCTGCTCCGCGCTGCCGGCAAAGGTGTGCGCGACCTGGCTGCCGGACTGCAACTCGATCAGCGTGGTGATGGGCACCCCGTCGCCGCGCCCGCCAGGCAGGCTGGCGACCGGCACGGAATAGACCCGGCCGTTGGTGCCGAAGACCAGCAGCACGTCGACGGTACGGCATTCGAAGGTGCCGTAGAGCGCGTCGCCGGCCTTGAAGGTGAACTGCTGCGCGTCGTGGCCATGGCCCTGGCGCGTGCGCACCCAGCCCTTCTGCGACATCACCACCGTCACCGGCTCGTCGATCACGCGCACTTCGGCCGCGGCGCGGCGCTCTTCCTGGATCAGCGTGCGGCGCGGGTCCTTGTCTTCCGGGCTGTACTGCTTGGCGTCGGTCTCGATCTCCTTGATGATGCGGCGGCGCATCATGGTCTCGGACTTGAGCAGCACGTCCAGGTCGGCCTGCTCCTCGCGCAGTTCCTTGAGTTCCTTTTCGATCCGGATCGCTTCCAGGCGCGCCAGCTGGCGCAGCCGGATTTCGAGGATGTCCTCGGCCTGGCGGTCGCTCAGGCCGAAGGCCTCGATCAGCGCCGGCTTGGGCTCGTCGCTCTCGCGGATGATGCGGATCACCTCGTCGATATTGAGCAGCACCAGCATCCGGCCTTCGAGGATATGGATGCGGTCCTCGACCTTGCCCAGGCGGTGGCGCGTGCGGCGCGTGACGGTGTCGAAGCGGAACGCGATCCACTCCGACAGGATCTCGCGCAGGCCCTTCTGGCGCGGGCGCCCGTCGGTGCCGATCATCACCAGGTTGATCGGCGCGCCCGACTCCAGGCTGGTATGCGCCAGCAGCGTATGGATGAACTCCTGCTGGCCGACGTTCTTGCTCTTGGGCTCGAACACCAGCCGCACCGGCGCATCCTTGCCCGATTCGTCGCGCACCGCATCCAGCACTGCCAGCACGGTGGCCTTGAGCTGCTGCTGGTCCTGCGTCAGCGCCTTCTTGCCGGTCTTGATCTTGGGGTTGGTGATTTCCTCGATCTCTTCCAGCACCTTCTGCGCCGAGGTGTTCGGCGGCAGCTCGGTCACCACCAGCTGCCACTGGCCGCGCGCCATCTCCTCGATGGTCCAGCGCGCGCGCACCTTCAGGCTGCCGCGGCCGCCCTCGTAGATCTGGGCGATATCGGACGCCGGCGAAATGATCTGGCCGCCGCCCGGGTAGTCCGGCCCCGGCATCAGCGCCAGCAGCTCGGCCAGCGTGATATTGGGATTGCGGATCATCGCCACGGTGGCCGCGGCGACTTCGCGCAGGTTGTGCGGCGGGATCTCGGTCGCCATGCCCACCGCGATGCCCGAGGCGCCGTTGAGCAGCACGAACGGCAGCCGCGCCGGCAGCAGCCTGGGCTCCTGCATCGAGCCGTCGTAGTTGGGGGCGAAATCGACCGTGCCTTCATCGATCTCATCGAGCAGCAGCCGCGAGATCGGCGTCAGGCGCGCTTCGGTGTAGCGCATCGCCGCCGCGCCGTCGCCATCGCGCGAGCCGAAGTTGCCCTGGCCGTCGATCAGCGGGTAGCGCAGCGAGAAGTCCTGCGCCAGGCGCACCAGCGCGTCGTAGGCGGACTGGTCGCCGTGCGGGTGGAACTTGCCCAGCACATCGCCGACCACGCGCGCGGACTTGACCGGCTTGGCGTCGGCGCGCAGGCCCATCTCGTGCATCGCGAACAGGATGCGGCGCTGCACCGGCTTCTGGCCGTCGGCCACCTCGGGCAGCGCGCGGCCCTTGACCACGCTGACGGCGTAGTCCAGGTAGGCGCGCTCGGCGTAGCGCGCCAGCGTCAGCGAATCGGCCGGCTCTTCAGGTTGAAACGTGATGTCTTGTTGTTCCATGGGTAGGCAAGAATTCGGCGCGCCACGTTGAACTGCCGGCGCGCCGGGTTGCTTGTTGTTCGGGTATGCCGGTCAGGGCATGGCGCGGCGCCCGCCGATGACCATCTTCACGCGCGGGCCGTCCGCGCTGGCGCTGGCGCGCTTGAGCACCGCGCCCTGCTGCGGCTGGTACAGCCGGTAAAACTGCAGCACGGTGCTGACATACTGCCGGGTCTCCGGGTAAGGCGGAATGCGGTTGTTGTAGCGCTGCACCGCGCCCTCGCCGGCGTTATAGGCAGCCAGCACCAGCTCCAGGTTGTTCGGGAACAGCTGCATCAGCCAGCTCAGGTAGCGCACGCCCGCGGTGATATTGGTGCGTGGATCGGCCAGCTTCTGCTCGATGCTTCGGCGCGCATCGGCGTTCACGCCAAAGCGCGCGCCGGTGTCGGGGATCACCTGCATCAGGCCGATCGCGCCCTTGGGCGACACCGCGCCCGGGTTGAAGCCCGACTCGACCGCCATCACCGCCTTGACCAGCGCGGGATCGACATCCTGCTTGCCGGCGATCTGGTGGATCAGCGGCTCGACGGTCTTGATATTGGGATGGTTGACGACGTAGCGGTACAGCTTGTGCTGCTCCAGGTCGATGTCAGCGCCAGCGGCCGCCTGCGACTGCCGCGCCGCCAGGCGCGCGGTATCCAGCTTGCCGCCATCCTTCATGAACAGCTTGTAGCGCGCGTCGAGCTTCTGGTCGGCAAAGTGCGCCACGCCATCGGCATCGATAAAGCCCCACAGCTCGGCATGCGCCGCCGGCACGAAGGCGAGCCCGGCCAGCGCCACGACGGCTGCCGCCGCCTTGCGCCATGGTTTGCCGGGAGTTCTCGTCGTCATCGTGCGTTCCAGATTACTGTCCGTTGGCGGCCGTCGGGAATGACGGCCAGGCAGACTGGGGGATTATCTACCCAATCACCGGCCGCCGCTTTCCGCTCAGGTTTCGCTCAGATATCGGCCTCGACCTCGTTGCCCTTCTCTTCCAGCCAGCTGCGGCGCTGTGCGGCCTCGCCCTTGCCCATCAGCATATTCATCATCTCGACGGTCTGCGGCAGGTCGTATTCGCCCAGCGACACGGGCAGCAAGCGCCGCGTGTCGGGGTTCATGGTGGTTTCCCAGAGCTGCTCGGCGCTCATTTCGCCCAGGCCCTTGAAGCGGGAAATCTGCCACGAGTTTTCCTTGACGCCGTCCTTGAGCAGCTTGTCCTGGATGGCCAGCAGCTCGCCTTCGTCCAGCGCGTACAGCTTCTGCGCCGGTTTCTTGCCGCGCGCGGGTGCATCGACGCGGAACAGCGGCGGACGCGCCACAAAGACGTTGCCGGTCTCGATCAGCTTGGGGAAGTGCCGGAAGAACAACGTCAGCAGCAGCACCTGGATATGCGCGCCGTCCACGTCCGCGTCGGACAGGATGCAGATCTTGCCGTAGCGCAGGTTGGACAGGTCGGGCTCGTCGTTGGCGCCGTGCGGGTCCACGCCGATCGCCACCGCGATGTCGTGCACCTCGTTGTTGGCAAAGAGACGGTCGCGCTCGGTCTCCCAGGTATTGAGCACCTTGCCGCGCAGCGGCAGGATGGCCTGGAACTCCTTGTCGCGGCCCATCTTGGCCGAGCCGCCGGCCGAGTCGCCCTCGACCAGGAACAGTTCGTTGCGGGTCACTTCGGTGGACTCGCAATCGGTCAGCTTGCCGGGCAGCACCGCCACGCCGGAGCCTTTTTTCTTTTCGACCTTCTGCGCCGCGCGCGTGCGCGCCTGGGCCTGGCGGATCACCAGCTCGGCCAGCTTCTTGCCGTACTCGACATGGTGGTTCAGCCACAGCTCCAGCGCCGGACGGCTGAAGGTGGAGACCAGCCGCACCGCGTCGCGGCTGTTCAGGCGTTCCTTGATCTGGCCCTGGAACTGCGGGTCCAGCACCTTGGCCGAGAGCACGAACGAGGCGCGCGCAAACACGTCTTCGCTCATCAGCTTGACGCCCTTGGGCTGCAGCGCGTGCATCTCGATAAAGCTCTTGACCGCCTGGAACAGCCCTTCGCGCAGGCCGGATTCATGCGTGCCGCCGGCCGGCGTCGGGATCAGGTTGACGTAGGACTCGCGCACCGGCGCGCCGTCTTCGGTCCAGGCCACCACCCAGGAGGCGCCTTCGCCGTCGGCAAAGCCTTCATCGCCGGGATTGGCGTCGGGGTCGGCAAAATGCTCGCCCTCGAACATCGGGATCACCAATTCCGCGCCGCTGCCCTGCGCCAGCGCCTCGACCAGGTAGCCCTTCAGGCCCTGGTCGTACTGCCAGGTCTGGCGCTCGCCGGTCTTCTCGGTCACCAGCGTGACCTTGACGCCGGGCAGCAGCACCGCCTTGCTGCGCAGCAGGCGCTGCAGCTCAGCCAGCGGGATCGCGGCCGAGTCGAAATACCTGGCATCCGGCCACACCTGCACGCGGGTGCCGCTCTTCTTCTCGCCCCGCTCGATCTTGCGCGAGGCCAGCGGCACGGTCACGTCGCCGCCGGAGAAGGTCAGCGTCGAGCACATGCTGTCGCGCCACACGGTCACGTCCAGCTGCGTCGACAAGGCATTGGTCACCGACACGCCCACGCCGTGCAGGCCGCCCGAGAAGGCATAGGCACCGCCCTTGCCCTTGTCGAACTTGCCGCCGGCGTGCAGCCGGGTGAAGACGATCTCGACCACCGGCACGCCTTCTTCCGGGTGGATGCCCACCGGGATGCCGCGGCCGTCGTCTTCCACGCTGAGGCTGCCGTCGCGATGCAGGGTCACCAGGATCTCGGAGCCGTGGCCGCCGAGGGCCTCGTCCGAGGCGTTGTCGATCACCTCCTGCACGATATGCAGGGGGTTGTCGGTCCGGGTGTACATGCCGGGACGCTGCTTGACCGGCTCCAGGCCCTTCAGGACCCGGATGGAAGATTCGCTGTACTGACTGGTTTTGCTCGCCATGGAGTCGCTACGAAAGTGATGGTCCCGGCTGCCATGAGGCGCACAACTGTGCACGCGCCGGGGCACCGGGCACTGCATTGTAATGGAAGCGGGCGACGGCAATCCCGCCAAAAAGGCGCTTGGCCTGCCGACCCGCGCTGGCGCCGGTTTTGCCGGGCCGCCGCCGCTTTTTGCCAGGGCGCCGGCAGCGCGGGCAGCGCCGTACGCGTTTTCCCGAGCCGGAGTAAACTCGCCAGCACCCGGCCCCGGCAAGCCCGATTGCCGTCCCGGCATGGACAACAACAAGCACACACAATCCCTGTCGGCACCGCTTACCCGGCGGGACTGCCGCACATCGAGCCAAGACATGCAGAACCGACAACTCTCCCTGACCACCGTACTTGTGTGCGGTGGGCTGCTCGTGACCCTTTCAATGGGCATCCGGCACGGCTTCGGCCTGTTCAACCTGCCGATCACCCAGGCCCATGGCTGGAACCGAGAGACCTTCGCCTTCGCGCTGGCGCTGCAGAACCTGATGTGGGGCGCCAGCCAGCCCTTTGCCGGGGCGCTCGCCGACAAGTTCGGCGCGCTGCGCATCATGCTGGTCGGCGTGGCGCTGTATGTGGCCGGGCTGGTGGTGATGGCGCTGGCCACCAGCGGCACCGCCTTTGCCACCGGTGCCGGCGTGATGATCGGCATCGCCCAGTCCGGCACCACCTACAGCATCGTCTACGGCGTGATCGGCCGTGTGGCCAGCCCCGAGAAGCGGGTCTGGGCCATGGGCATCGCCGCCGCGGCCGGCTCCTTCGGCCAGTTCCTGATGATCCCGGTGGAACAGGGCCTGATCTCCGGGCTGGGCTGGCAGAACGCCCTCTATGTAATGGCGTTGATGGCCTGCGTGATGCTGCCGCTGGCGCTGACGCTGCGCGAGCCGCGCGAAGCGGCCCACACCGGCGGCCACCACCAGACCATCGGCCAGGCCGTGCACGAAGCCTTCGGCAACCGCAACTTCCAGTTGCTGACGCTGGGCTACTTCGTGTGCGGCTTCCAGGTGGTGTTTATCGGCGTGCACCTGGCGCCCTACCTGAAGGACCAGGGCCTGACCGACCCCAAAGTCGCCGTCGTGGCGCTGGCGCTGATCGGGCTGTTCAATGTATTCGGCACCTATACCGCGGGTGCGCTGGGGCAGCGCCTGCCCAAGCGCTACCTGCTGTCCGCCATCTACGTGACGCGCTCGGTGGTGATCGCCAGCTACCTGCTGCTGCCGCTGACGGTGGCCAGCACCTGGGTGTTCGCGGCGGTCATGGGCTTCCTGTGGCTGTCCACGGTGCCGCTGACCAACGGCATCATCGCCCAGGTGTTCGGCGTGAAATACCTGTCGATGCTATCGGGCGTGGTGTTCTTCTCGCACCAGATCGGCAGTTTCCTGGGTGCCTGGCTGGGCGGCTTCCTCTATGACCGCACCGGCGGCTACAACACCGTGTGGCTGATCGCGATCGCGCTGGGCGTGGTGGCCGCGCTGGTGAACCTGCCGATCCGCGAGCAGGCGCTGGTGCGCGCGCAGCCGGCGGCGGCATGATGAGCACGACCCAGGCGCGCGTGATGAAGGCAGCCGGGCTGGCGGTGCTGGCCGGGGTGCTGGCGCTTGGGTTCGTGGGTTACCTGCGGCCGGGGTTCATGGTCGACCTGACCAACATGGTGTTGGCCTGGTGCGGGTGAGGGTCGGCTTGCCTGACCCTCAGGCCCCCTCGCCTTTCGACTTCGCCTCCAGCACTTCCCAGCGCTCCAGCGCTTCCAGCAGTTCCATCTCGATCTCGTCGTGCCGCGTGCCCAGCTGCGCGGCCTTGGGCGCATCGCTGACATAGAGCGAGCCGTCCGCGAGCTGTGCCGAGATCACCTTCTGCTCGGTTTCCAGCGCGGCAATGCGCTCCGGCAGGCCGTCCAGTTCGCGCTGCTCCTTGTACGACAGCTTGACCGTACGATTGGCGCCGCGCGCTTCGCGCGAATCCTTGCCCTTCACCGGCTCTGCCGCCTTCTGCTCCGGCTTGCGCGCCGCTTGCAGCGCCGCGCTGCGGGCCGACTGCTCGACCCAGTCGGAATACCCGCCCACCGACTCGCGCCACACGCCATCGCCCTCGGCGGCCAGGGTCGAGGTCACCACGTTGTCCAGGAAGGCGCGGTCGTGCGAGACCAGGAACACGGTGCCGCCATAGTCCTGCAGCAGTTCTTCCAACAGTTCCAGCGTGTCGATGTCGAGATCGTTGGTCGGCTCGTCCAGCACCAGCACATTGGCCGGGCGCGCAAACAGGCGCGCCAGCAGCAGCCGGTTGCGCTCGCCACCAGACAGCGACTTGACCGGCGAACGCGCGCGCTCCGGCGCGAACAGGAAGTCACCCAGGTAGCTCATCACATGCTTGCGCTGGCCGTTGACCTCGACCCAGTCGCTGCCCGGGCTGATGGTGTCGGCCAGCGAGCGCTCCAGGTCCAGCGCGGTGCGCATCTGGTCGAAGTACGCCACCTGCAGGTTGCTGCCGTTGCGCACGGTGCCGCTGTCCGGCGCCAGTTCGCCCAGGATCAGCCGCAGCAGCGTGGTCTTGCCGGCGCCGTTGGGGCCGATCAGGCCGACCTTGTCGCCGCGCATGATGGTGGCGGTGAAGTCGCGCACCACCACCTTGTCGCCGTAGGCCTTGCTGACGTCGGTCAGCTCGGCCACGATCTTGCCGGAGCGGTCGGCCTGCGACACCTCCAGCCTGACATTGCCCTGCACCTCGCGCCGCGCGGCGCGCTCGTTGCGCAGCGCCACCAGGCGCTGGATGCGCGACACGCTGCGAGTGCGGCGCGCCTCCACCCCCTTGCGGATCCACACCTCTTCCTGCGCCAGCAGCTTGTCGAACTTGGCCTGCTCGACCTGCTCGGCGGCAAGCATCTCTTCCTTGCGCGCCTGGTAGGCGGCGAAGTTGCCGGGGAAGGACACCAGCCGGCCGCGGTCCAGTTCGATGATGCGGGTGGCGACGCGGTCGAGGAAGGCGCGGTCGTGGGTGATCAGCAGCACGCTGCCGCGGAAGCCCAGCAGCAGGTCTTCCAGCCAGCGGATCGCTTCCACATCGAGGTGGTTGGTGGGCTCGTCCAGCAGCAGGATGTCGGGCTCGGCCACCAGCGCCTGCGCCAGCGCCACGCGTTTCTGCAGGCCACCGGACAGTGCCTCGACGCGCGTGTGCGAATCCAGCCCCAGGCGCGCCAGCGTGGTTTCCACGCGGGTGCGCAGCTGCCAGGCGCCGGCGGCGTCGAGCTCGGACTGCAGCCGGTGCAATTCGGCCAGCGCGGCTTCGTCGTCGTGGTTCTCGGCGACGCGGTCGGCGGCGGCCTCGTAGCGCACCAGCAAGTCGTGCGCATCGCCCATGCCCTGCGAGACCGCGTCGAACACGGTGATGCCCGCCTCGAACTGCGGCTCCTGCGGCACGTAGGCGCTGGTCACGCCGCTCTGGCGCGCGATCAGCCCGTCGTCGGGCGCCGACAGCCCCGCCACGATCTTCAGCAGCGAGGACTTGCCCGAACCGTTGCGCCCGATCAAACCCACGCGCTCGCCGGCCTCCAGCGAAAAGTCGGTGTGATCGAGCAGGGCCACGTGCCCGAAGGCAAGCTGGGCGTCGGTAATGGAAAACAGGGCCATGGGAAAAAGACGAGACGACGAGGGAAAGGAGGGACGGCCTGGCAGCCAGGGCTGGCGTGGCACGGCAGCCCGCATTGTAGACGACCGGGGCCGGGCCAAGGCTGGCCCCAAAAAAGAAGGGCCCGCGCACTGCGGGCCCAAGAGTCTCTCCTCGGTGCCCTGCTCGCAAGGCACGAAGCCAGCATAACAACGCCCCCCCTGCCCGCTCCAGTCGGAAAAGTCCGTAAGGGAAAGCCCCGTCAACCGCGATTTCTGGACGCCGCCGCGGCAAATTGGTACGACCAAGGCACTCATGCGAAGATGTCGGCCGTGCCAATGGCCTGCTGCCACCTTCATGACCACCGCTTCGCTGAAATTGTCCGACCTGTCCGTGTCCGCGCTGGTCGCCGGGCTGGTCGCCACGCTCACCGGCTATACCAGTTCGCTGGTGCTGATGATCCAGGCCGGCCACGCCGCCCACCTGACCGATGCCCAGATTTCGTCCTGGATCTGGGCGCTGTCGATGGGAATGGGGATCACCACCATCAGCCTGTCGCTGGCGCTGCGCGTGCCGATCGTGGTGGCCTGGTCCACGCCCGGCGCGGCGCTGCTGATCGCCAGCCTGCCCGGCGTGCCCTACGCGGAAGCCATCGGCGCCTTCCTGCTGGCCGGGCTGATGATGGCCGCGGCCGGCATGACCGGGTGGTTCGACAAGCTGATGCGCGCCCTGCCCGCCAGCATCGCGTCAGCCCTGCTCGCCGGCATCCTGTTCCGCATCAGCGTGGATGTGTTCGTGCAGGCGCAGCACCAGACCGTGCTGCTGCTGGCGATGTTCGCCGCCTACCTGCTCGGGCGGCGCCTGTGGCCGGCCTATGCGGTGCCAGGGGTGCTGCTGACCGGGGCGGTGGTCGCCGGCGTGCTCGGCCAGCTCGATTTCTCGGGCGTGCGGCTGGCGTTGGCGGTGCCGGTGTGGACCACGCCGGCATTCTCGCTGTCAGCCTTGGTCAGCATGGCGGTTCCGCTGTTCATCGTGGCGCTGGCCTCGCAGAACATCCCCGGGCTGGCCGTGCTGCAAGCCGACGGCTACCACGTGCCGGCCTCGCGCCTGATCTCGATCACCGGCCTGACCTCGGCCGTGCTGGCGCCGTTCGGCTCGCACGGCGTCAACCTGGCGGCGATCACCGCCGCCATCTGCACCGGCCCGCAGGCCGACCCCGACCGCAACCGCCGCTATACCGCGGCCGTGGTCTGCGGCGTGGGCTACCTGGTCGCGGGCACGCTGGCGGCCAGCATCGCGGCGCTGTTTGCGGCCTTTCCGCAAGCGCTGGTGGTGGGCGTGACCGCGTTCGCGCTGATGGGCTCGATCGCCAACGGCCTGACCGTGGCCATGCAAATCCCGGCCGAGCGCGAAGCCGCGCTGCTGACCTTCATGATCACGGCGTCCGGCATGACCCTGGCGGGTGTCGGCTCCGCGTTCTGGGGCGTGGTGGGCGGCATGCTGGCGTTCCACGTGCTGCGCCGGCGCGCCGCCTGAGCATCGCCGCTAGAGCATCAGGAAAGCCACGTCCGCGTAGCCGATATCGTCGGACGACACGCCCCTGCGGCGCTGGAACAAGACATGCTGCAGCACGCGGTCGCGATGGGCCGCGAAGGTTTCCGGATCCAGGTTCAACGCCGCGCGCGCGTAGTGCTCGGCCATCAGCTTGTAGACACGATGACGCACCTGCAGCATCTCGTTCGCCGCCTGGAGCCGGCTCATTTCCCCCACATGGTCTTCGTCCAGCTGACGCATGCTGACCACCACCCGGGCATGCATGCCCCGGTAGCGATCGACCTCCGCATGGGCCTTGCGCAACTCTTCGCGCAGCGACCGCACCTCCTGCAACAGCTTCAGGTTGTGCTGCACGCCGCGTTGGATGCGCGAAGCCTCTTCCAGTGCTTGGTCCGCCGCGGCGATGGTGTCCTGCCACGGATTCGCGTCCGGCGCGGGCGCCCCGTCCCCCGGCTGCGAAGACGTCCCGGCGGACGTGCCGTCGATGCCATTGTGATGCATACCGCTCCCCTTACCCATGCCCGCCGCCGGCATCGTGGGGTTCGTGCCGGCTTGGTCGGGCCAACTACCGCGACTGCCCTGTAGGACTTGTGCCGCGGGCCGGCCATGCGCCCGCTTGTTCTCTTCGTTATAGCCACATTCAATCCTCCATCACCGCTTTGCACAACCACCGCAACGGAGGGACGCGGCTTTGGCGCAACATGCGGGAGCGCTAAGATGCCGGCTTCGGCCCGTTTCGGCCCACCCACTTGTACGCTCCCATGAACGGATACCTGCTCCTCGCCCTCGCCATCGTCGCCGAAGTCATCGCCACCAGCAGCCTGAAGGCGTCGCAGGGCTTTACGCGGCTGGTCCCCAGCGTGCTGGTCGTGACCGGCTATGTGGCGGCGTTCTATTTGCTGATGCTGGTGATGCGGACAGTGCCGGTGGGAATTGCCTATGCGATCTGGAGCGGGGCCGGGATCGTACTGGTATCGCTGATCGCGGTGGTGCTGTACCGGCAGGTGCCGGACCTGGCGGCTTGCGCTGGGATTGGTCTGATTATTGCCGGCGTCGCCGTCATTCAGCTGTTTTCGAAGACTAGCGCGCATTGATCGTAGGTATGCTCGGCAGTGGATGACCCCTCATCCACTCTTGCCGCAGTCCCATTTTGGGACTGGCATTGCCCACATGCGAATCATAGCGAAGAGGTCTTTGCTGCAATTCAGCAAGTTCCACCCCGAAGCCAGGCAACCGCTGCTTGCCTGGCATGAGGAAGCCCGCTGCGCGGCCTGGACCGCGCCCAGGGACATCAAGGCACGCTACGCCAGTGCCAGCTTCGTCGGCAGCAACCGCGTGGTCTTCAATCTCGGCGGGAACAAGTACCGGCTTATCGTCGCTGTCGCATACCGGTTGGGGTCGTCTACGTGAAGTTCATCGGCACCCGTCTCGACTATGACCGCATTGACGCCGCCACCGCGGAAATGGAGTGATCACCATGGATATCCGCCCCCTGCACACTGAAGCCGACTACCAGGAAGCGCTGGCCGCGGTCTCCGCCCTGGTCGACGCAGACCCTGTGCCCGACACGCCTGAGGGCGACAAGCTGGAAATCCTCTCCATGCTGGTGGAACGGTATGAAGCCGGGCACTTTCCGATGGATCTGCCGGATCCGATCGCCGCGATCCGCTTTCGCATGGAACAAGCTGGCCTCACGCCACGCGACATGCAACCGTACCTGGGTAACCTCAACCGCGTATATGAAGTGCTCAATGGCAAGCGCGCGCTGAGTCTGGCCATGATCCGGCGGCTGCACCGTGACCTGAAGATTCCCGCGAACGTGCTGATCGCCGAACGCAGTGCGGCATGAGCACTTGCGCAGCGACTGGCGCGCGTGCTAGCCAAAGCGCGCATCGATCTGCTTCCTGGCCCAGTCCGAGGCATGCTGCCATGCCTCGCCTTCGCTGAAGAACTGGCCCGGAACAAGATGGTGATCGAAGACCTTGAGTGGCGCGCCATCCGCCGCTTTCGCGCAGATGGTCACCTCACCTTGCCAGGGGCCGCCAACGCCAAGGGACGTTGCCGATGCTTCATACCAGTGGTCGCGGTAATACGTGAACCCTTGGAGATCCATGTCTTTCTCCACTAGTGGCATTCAGGAAGTGTCAGTCGTTGGCGTCGCCTGAAGTGGCCTGGTCAATCTCCCGTTTCGCGCACGCATAGGCGTTATCGATCGCGACCGATTCCGTGGGAGCAAGCGCCCCGGTGTTGTGCCGGTGTCCGTGACCGCGGATGCCATATGACCAGTCCCACTGGCCGCTCGCGTCCTTTATGACCTGGATCGAGATCTCTCGGCCTTTGTATTTCAATTCCATGGCTGCGCTCCGGAGTCTGGAGGATTGATATCTAACGGAATGTGGCCGCTGTCGGCGGGGCTAGTCCACAGTAACGCCGCCTGAGGTCAGTCACCCCGCCGCTTGTCCTCATGCCGCGTCAGGCATTTCTGCAGGAAGCGGAACAGGTTGGTGCCGCAATGCACATGGACTCGCGGCAGGCCGAAAGGGTCGTCATCGGCACGCGCCAGCCCGCGCTGCGTCAGCGTGGCGTTGTCGTAGCCAGCTTCGCGCACCATTTCCCGGTGCGTCGCCTGCTGTTCGCCATAAGGGTAGCAAAAAGCAGTGACCGGCATCGCCACCAGGTCCTCCAGCGCTGCCTTGGAGGTTTCAATCTGCCGGCGGGCTTCCGCCGCCGGCAATGCCGGCAGGTGCACGTGGTCGACCGTATGGGCGCCGACCTCATGGCCGAAGCGGGCCCATTCCCGCACCTCTTCGGCGTTCATCAGCGGAGCAGGCGGCACGCCTTGGCTGGCGTCCCAGACATTGCTGCCGTCGATCTGGCCGGACACAAAGTAGGTGGTGGCACTAAAGCCGAACTCCGCCAGGATGGGCAGCGCATACCGGTAGACATTGCGGAAGCCGTCGTCAAACGTAATCCCGAACACTTTGCCGGCAGACTCGCCCCGAACATAGGGCATGAGTTCGCGCATCGACAGGCCGCGATAGCCCAGCTGGCGCATCCAGGCGATCTGCTGGCGGAACTGCGCGGGACTGACGGTCAGGCCACGAAACGGCGTGCCATGGGGCGGCACGATATCAATCTGGTGATAGGTCAGGATCGGGATCGACATGTCGTACGAAGTGCGCGGTTACTGGCTGGTGCTCTGGGTCAGCGCGGCTGACACGGGCTGAGGCGGCGCCCCCCGCTCGAGAACTGCCTGGTACACGGTGAGTGTGCCGGCAACAAAGGCATCCATGCCAAAGTACGTCCGACTCTTGGACAGGGCAGCATCACCCATCTCGGCCAGCCGATCGGGCGCTGACAGGATTTGCTCCAGCCGCGCCCGTAGTGCCTCGATGTTGGCGCACGGCACCACCCAGCCGTCCTGCCCATCGGTCACGTTCTCGGGCAGGCCGCCGGCATCGGAAACCAGTACCGGCAGGCCCATCGCCATCGCTTCGCGGCAGGCAAACGACAGAGTCTCACTCCGCGACAACACAAAGGCGGTGTGCCCTGCCCCCAGGGTGGGACGAACATCGTCCAGCAAGCCCGTAAAAACGACCTGAGATCCGAGTCCCAGCGCCGCGACCTTCCCGGTCATGCATGGCAATGGCGCTTCGCCAGCCAGGATCACGCGTACACCGCTACGCAAGTGGGCGGGCAACTGCGCAACGGCTTCCAGCAGGTCCGTCCAGCCTTTCTCATAGCGGGTACCGGCGGTACTGACGAAGACCGTGCATGCCGAGCCGGCACCGAAGTATCGCGCCCGCAGCGCATCGGCCTCCGCCGGCGCCGGCGGTGCAAAGTGCCCCATGTCGACGCCATGGGACACGGTGGACACCGGCACGCGGCTATACGGGGAGGCGCGCAGCTTCCGGGCGACATAGTCGCTGACCGCAATTACATGGTGGGTACCAAGCCGCGCGCGCAGCCAGTTGCCGACACTGTTGCTGCGGTGATCGTTGTGTTTGGTATAGACAATGCGCGGCCGGCGCAAGGCAACCAGGCGTACGAGCATGACCAGCTTGTGGTCGGCTGAACCGTTGACATGGACGATATCGAAGCGCCCAAGGCTGATGAGCCGCCAGAGCGCCCACAACTCGCGCAGCCAGCGCAGGCCCCGCGGTGCATAGTCGACCGCCGCCACCTCGACGCCGGCGCGGTCGCTGGCGAGCCGGAACAGACGGCTGGTCGGTGGAGCCGCCACCGTCACTTCATGGGACGGCGCCAAGCCTGCCAGCAGGCTGATGACATAGGTATCGTGCCCGCCACCGTTTCCACGGTGGAAGTTCGTGAATAGCACCCGCAATTTCTCCTCCACCTCTGGGAGCTCTTTTGTGGTCAGAGCATCCCTCAATCATTACAAAAAATTACAAGGCACCCCATAGGGGCTGGCCCAAACCCCGAAGCGATTTGATCGGCTTTCGCAGCCATCTTCATCGAAAAGAGAGGAAAAATCCTCAGGACACTCAAGGAAGCGGGTGCCGCTGTCTTCGCAGACCGACTGGCTTCTGCGAGCGATGTAAGATTCCGTAACGTATTGAGAACAGTTCTCGTTGACCGCCCGTGTGGGGGAAAGCGAGCGGACGAAACTGGCGGTGGGAAGTCCCCAACTCGTCGCCACGCGCAGCGACTAAGTCTGGTACGAAGGGAACCGTGCGGGGCCGGGACCCGCCGGCAGAATAACGGCCGAACCTTTGCGTAGGGATGCTTGGGGATTCGCGGGGACAGTCTGATGAATGGTCCCGCCGACAGGAATCGAACCTGTATCTAGCGCTTAGGAGGCGCTCGTTCTATCCATTGAACTACGGCGAGGGACAGGACTGTCAGGATCGGGAACCGCGGGCGCGGTGATCCTGGAGACGGGCCGGAGTATATCAAAATCCGCACCGGCCCGGCTCGCCCGCAGTGGCGGACCCGTCCCGGCGGCCTCGCCCGGCAAGGCGGCCGGACGACGGCAGGCGCGTCGGCCGGCCGGCATGGCGCAGGGCGCGGCGCCCCGGCCGGTGGTGGCCGCGGGCGCAGTTGGCGGCGGCAGTGGCGCAGCTGCGGTGGCAGGCTTGTCCGCGCAGGTTGCAGCGCAGTTCCCAGTCGATCAGTCCGGACATGGCAGGCTCCTTGATTCGGTGATGGCCGCGCGGTTAGGCGAGGTCCAGGTTCAGGCCGCCCAGTTGGGCTTGCAGCAGCGCGCCCAGCAGCAGCCAGCCGATGTGCAGCGCGGCGCGCGGGCGGCGCATGCATGTTTCCACCTGCTCGCTGCGGCTTTCGCCGGACAGGCACCAGGAGCAGAAATGCTCACAGTTGTTGGTCAGCAAGTGGTAGGCGTTTTCGCCAACGCGGGAACGGGCGCGTTCGACGGCCTGGCGGCCGGCGAAGCGGGCGCAGGGTTCCGGCCTGACGGCGATGCCGAATCCGGCGGCGAAGGCTTCGAGGGTAGTTTCTTCAACTGGCGCGGCTTGCAGGGAGCGGGCGAAACCGGCGTAGTGGATGACGCGGCCGGCGCCGGCATAGATCCCATGATGGGCGTAGCCGTGGCGCTTCGTGACCAGGTGCGCGCCGAGCGGCAGCGGGTCGGCGAAACGATCGTCGCTGCCGGTAGCGCGTTCTTGTTGTTCCTGGATGTTCATGGCTGGCCTCGGTCTGTCTGGTTGCTGCAGGCATTGCTGCTTCATGCCAGACCAACAGCATCAACCATGCCAATACCAGGGAGGCACGGCAGGACAACGGTTTGGCGGGAATCCGGGGGTTTTGGAGGGGATGGACTGTCGGATGGCAGCCAACCGCGTGGCGGCAACTCTGTTGGCTGGTAGCCACCATTCGCCGTGCGCCGCGGGGCCTGGACGGGCTGGCGGCAGCGATCGCGCGATGCGTACGCTGTGGTGGGCGCATCCCGACACTGGCTGGCCGGGTGTCGGGTCCAGGCCAACGTGGCAGGCCCGCCGGGGTGGGCCCCGTTGTCGCCACTCCGCCCTGCAGCCCGCGCCGGCCTTGGGTTTCCAGTCGCCCGCCTGCCACACCCATGCTGTGGCAGGCGCCTTGCTAAATACCGGTACCGCCCCCCGGCGCCACGCCACATCCACCGGAGACCGATCATGGCCACCCTTGCGATCAACGATCCGCCCGTTCGTGCCCTCGTCTCCGCTGCCGCTCGGGACGGTGATCAACTTTTACGAGATCAACTACAGCTTCTATGCTGATCAGATGAACAACCAGTTCCAGAACATCGATATCCGCAACAACGCGCCAAACGCCAACATCAATGTCCAGGGCGACCAGGGCGCGAGGAACGACGGCCGGCTGATCTGATGCTGATCTGAGCGCCAGCGCCGCCGTGGTAGTGCCCCGGCTGGTCCGGGGCTTCACGCGGACCGGAGACAAGATTGGGTTTCGACTCGCACTTCCAGTGGACCTCGGCCGCATGCACGGACGTCGGGCGCGTGCGCGAACGCAACGAGGACGCTTGCCTGGACCTGCCCGGCCAGGACCTGTGGGCGGTAGCCGACGGCATGGGCGGCCATGCCGTGGGGGACTTCGCCAGCCAGGCGGTGGTCCAGGCGCTGGCCACGCTGCCGCCGCAGCCCCGGCTGGAAGACCGGGTCGACGCCACGCGCGCGGCGCTGCAGGGCGTGAATCTGGCGCTGGTCGATGAAGCGGCGCGCCTGGGCGTGCGCTGCATCGGCAGCACGGTGGTGGTGATGCTGGCGGGCGATCGCCGTTGCGCCTGCGTGTGGGCCGGCGACAGCCGCCTGTACCGGCTGCGCGGCGGCCAGTTCGCGCGCCTCACGCGCGACCACAACCAGGTCGAGCGCCTGCTGGCGCGCGGGCTGATCACCCCGGAAGAAGCGCGCCACCATCCCGCGCAGAACACCATCACACGCGCCGTCGGCGCGGCCCCGACGCTGGCGCCGGAGCAGCTGCTGACCGAGGTGGCCGATGGCGACGTCTACCTGCTGTGCAGCGATGGCCTGAGCAACGAGGTCGACGATGACGACATCGCGGCGGTGCTGGCGCAGCAGGACGTTGCGCAGGCCGCGCCGACGCTGGTGCAGATGGCGCTTGATGCCGGCGGCCGCGACAACGTGTCGGTGGTGGTGCTGCGTGCGGCGGACCCCTACGGCTCTGACAAGACGCTGGTCAATCCCGAGCTGGACGCCTGAAGGCACGACCGCCGGCAGCCTCGGCCCCCTGCCCCTTGCTACCCCTTGCCGCCGTCGGCCTGCCGGTTGGCGCGGAAATCCTTCGAGTGGATGCCGTGCTTCTTCAGCAGCATCTGCAGGTGCGAGCGGTTCATGTCGAAGCGCCGCGCCAGTTCGGCGACGGTGCCGCCGACTTCCTGCAAGCCCCGTTCGAGGAAGGCCCGCTCGGCCTCGTCGCTGGCGGCGCGCTTGGCCTCGCTCAGCGACGTCGCCATGGTGATGTCCGCGGCTGCCGTGCCCGCGCCGACCACCGCCAGCGCGGCCGGCCTGGGCCGGATGTCCTGCGGCAGGTGGGCCAGGTCGGCGGTGTCGCCGGCCAGGCAGCTCAACCGGTACAGCAGGTTGCGCAGCTCGCGGATATTGCCCGGGTAGTCGTAGTGCAGCAGGAAGTCGCGCAGCCGCGGCGTCAGCTTGAGCGGCCGGCGCTTGAGCATGCCTGCGGCCTCGTCACTGAAGTACGACACCAGCAGCGGGATCTCGTCGCGCCGCTCGCGCAGCGGCGGCAGGCTGACGTGGATCACGCTCAGGCGGTAGAACAGGTCCTCGCGGAAGGTGCCGGCCTGGCTCATGCGGCGCAGGTCCTTGTTGGTGGCCGCGACGATGCGCGTATCGACCGAAATCGCCTCGTCCGAACCCACGCGCTGGATCTCGTGCGCCTCCAGCACGCGCAGCAGCTTGACCTGCCCGGTCAGCGGCAGCTCGCCGATCTCGTCCAGGAAGATGGTGCCGGTATGCGCGCTCTCGAACTTGCCGCGCCGGTCGTTGCTGGCGCCGGTGAAGGCGCCCTTCTTGTGGCCGAACAGCTCGGATTCAAGCAGGCTGTCGGGAATCGCGCCGCAGTTGACCGAGATAAACGGCTTGTCGGTGCGGGAGCCATTGGCATGGATCACCTTGGCCATCAGCTCCTTGCCGGTGCCGCTCTCGCCATCGATCAGCACCGGCAGGTCGGTCGGCGCCGCCTTCTCGGCAATCTCCAGCGCTTCCAGCAACTTGGGGTTGTCGCCGAAGGTCCCTTCGAAAATAAAGCTGCGCTCCACCAGCGCCTGCCGGCGCTCGCGCGGCATGCGCTCGACTTCTTCCTGAGGCGCGGCGGCCTCGGCCGATGCCGCCTGCACGAAGCGCTCCTTGTGCGACAGCCCCATCACCTCGTCGCGCAGCGTGGTGGCCTGCTTGAGCAGCTTCTCGATCTCGGGCCGGTCAAGCCGCGACGACCAGCGCAGCGTGGAGCGCAGGATCTCGATCTTCTCGATCAGGCCGGCAAACGACACCGGCGAGGTGGCCGAGGCGGGGGTGGCACCCTGGTTATATAGCTTCATGCGGCACTCAGTTGCTTCTGCACCAGTTGGAAATACATGCCCTTGCGCTCGATCAGCTCCTCGTGCCGGCCCTGCTCGACGATGGCGCCTTCATACAGCACCAGGATCTTGTCGGCCTGCATGATGGTGCTGAGCCGGTGCGCGATGATGACCGCGGTGCGCCCGCGCAGGATCTCCTGCATATTGGCCAGGATGTTGCTCTCTGACTGCGTGTCGAGCGCCGAGGTGGCCTCGTCGAACACCAGCAGGCGCGGGTCGTGGTACAGCGCGCGGGCGATGCACAGGCGCTGGATCTGCCCGCCGGAAAGCCCGATGCCGCGCTCGCCCACCACCTGCTCGTAGCCCAGCGGCAGCTTGCTGATAAAGGCGTGGGCATCGGCCATGCGCGCCACCTCCTCGATGCGGCGCCGGTCCGGGCTGTCGTCGCCGCAGGCGATGTTCTCGGCAATGGTGCCCGAGAACAGCAGGTTGGACTGCATCACGTAGCCCACCTGAGCGCGGTAGAACGCCGCGTCGATCACGTTCAGGTCGTAGCCGTCCACCGTCATCGAGCCCTCGGTAGGCTTGTAGAAGCCCACCAGCAGCTTGGCCAGCGTGGTCTTGCCGGAGCCGCTGCGCCCGACGATGGCCACCATCTCGCCCGGCCGGATGGCGAAGCTGATGTTCTCCAGCACGTAGGGCGTGTCTTCGCCGCCGTAGCGGAAGTACAGGTCCTTCATCACGATCTCGCCCTGCAGGTCGGGCAGCATCACGCGCGACAGCACGTCCTGCGGCTTCTGCTCGGGCTCCAGGTCGAGCACGTCGCCCAGCCGCTCCATCGCCACGCCGGCGTCGTTGAGCTGGCCCCACAAGGCCACCAGCCCCATCAGCGGCGCCAGCACGCTGCCCATGAAGGCATTGAAGGCGATCAGCTGGCCGATGGTGAGCTCGCGCTCCAGCACCAGCGTCGCGCCCACCCACAGCACCGCGATGGTGGTGGCGGCGTTGAGCAGCTGGCTCACCAGCCCCACCAGGATATGGAAGGCCTGCGCCCGGTATTGCGCGTCCAGGGCCTTGGCGTACTTGCGCTCCCAGCGCAGCCGCACCGGGCGCTCGATGCCCATGCCCTTGACGGTCTCGGCGCCGCCCAGCGTTTCCATCAGGTAGGCCTTGGCATCGGTCGATGCCGCGAACACCTCGCGCGCATAGGTCTTGACCTTGGGCGTCACCACCACCGTCAGCGCCGCGATCGGGATCACGAAGGCGATCAGCAGCAGCGTCAGCTTGACGTTGTAGAGGAACATGATGGTGAAGTAGATAAACACCATCAGCAGGTTCAGCGCCGTGGTCACCGTCGACTCGGTCAGGAAGGCGCGGATGGTCTGGTTCTCCTGGAAGCGCGCGAAGATGTCCCCGGTCTTGCGCTTGGCAAAGAACGACAGCGGCAGCGATAGCGTGTGCTTGAAGAACTGCGACATCATGGCGAAGTCCATGCTGCGCACCATGAAGTTGGCCAGGTAGGCGCGGATGGTCGCCATCAGCTGCGAGAACACGCTGGAGATAATCAGCCCCGCGATCAGCAGGTGCAGCAGCCCCACGTTCTGGTGCACCACCACGCCGTCCAGGATGTTCTGGATGATCAGCGGCGGCACCACCCCCAGCATCTGGATCACGAAGGTAGCCAGGAACAGGTGCGACAGGATCTTCTTATACGGCGCCAGGTAGCCGATAAAACGCAGCCACGGCGAGCGCGACACCGACAGCTGGGTCATGCTCTCGCCCGGCGTGAACAGCAGGCAGGTGCCGCTCCAGCCGCGCTCGAACTCCTCCGCGCTCATCTTGCGGAAGCCGATGGCCGGGTCGGCCACCCACACCCAGCGCGACGAGATCCCGTACACGACCACGTAGTGGTAGCCCTCCCAGTGCACGATAAAGGGCAGCTCGAAGCCCATCAGCGAATCCCGCGTGCACTGCACCCCGCGCGTGGTGAAGCCGAGCGATTCGCCGGCTCGTGCCAGGCTGTCCAGCGTGGCGCCCTGGGTGGTCACGTTGGCCAGCTCGCGCAGCTTGCCCAGCGTCATCGGGATGCCGTAGTGCCGGCAGATCATCGCCAGGCAGGCCGCGCCGCAATCCATCTCCTCGGCCTGCTCCACCAGCGCGAAGCGGCGGATCAGCTTCTCGCCCAGCTCCGGTTTGGAATGCAGGTCGAGCAGCACCGGGCGCTTGCGCCGTTCGGCCAGCTTCTTCTGCCGATGCAGCTCGCGGTCCAGCACGCGGATGCGCTCTTCCAGCACCTCGCGCAGGCGCGGGTTACGCTCCAGGATCAGCTGCACCGTCTTCTCGGGGATCACCAGCAGGCGCACGTCGGTTTCGGCAATGGCCGAGGCCAGCTGCTCCTGCCGCATCACGCAGGCGCGCTCGCCGAAGATATCGCCCTGCCCCAGCGTGGCCAGTGGGAACTCGCTGCCCTCTTCGCTGCGCACGATGCGCACCGTGCCCTGGCGCACCACGTACAGGCGCCGGTCCTCGCGCCCGTCCTGCTTCAGGATTTCCTTGCCGGCCGCCACGCGCTTGACGCCGACGCTGCGCACGGCGTCTTCCAGCTCCTGCTTGTCGAGCTTGCCGCGCAGGTCGAAGAGCCGCGCGACAAAGCCGCCGGCCGAACTGATCGCGACATAGCTGGTGATAAAGGCCAGCGCGGCGGGGTTGCCCGCCACCACGGGCTCGCCCACGCTGCGCGGGATCATCAGCAGCTCGGTCTTGCCGGAGGCGCGCACCGACGACTCATGCCGGTAGTCGCGCAGCAGCGCGATATCGGCAAAGACCTCGCCGGTCTTGCGCACGCCCATGCTGATTTCCTTGCCGTGCTCCTCGTTGAACACGCGCACCGAGCCGGACTTGACGACAAACAAGCCCGGCGCCGCTTCGCCGGCATTGCAGACGGTGTCGCCAAAACCGAAGGTCAGCACCTGCGCGGCTTCCGCCAGGCGTGCCAACTCCTCCGGCGTCAGCACCGACAGGATCTCGACGCTGGCCAGGAAGGCGGCCAGCGCCGATCCTGCCTCCGGCTTGTCCGGGGCAGCCGCGGCGGCGCGATCACCGGCCTGGCCGGACTCGCTAGCGGGCTTCGATGACATGTTCCTGCGCCCTGGCCATCAGCCAGTTCTCGCGCAACAGGCGCCGCACTTCCACCGCCACCTCGCTGTCGAGCGTGGCCTGGTGCTTGTCGCGCACCAGGAACACCTCGAAGAAGGAGCGGTCAGCGGCGGGGAACGGCCCCAGCAGGTCGCCCGGCTCGGCATTGAAGACCTTGGCCTCGATATCGGTCTTGAGCGAGCCGCGCAGCACCTTGCCGATCTCGCCGCCGCGCTCGCGCGTGTCGGCAATGGAATGCTCGCGCGCCATCTCGGCGAAGGCCTCCGGATCATCCTGCAGGTATGAGATCAGCTCCTTGGCCTTGCCCTCGCTGTCGACCACGATATGGCTGACCTCGATGCTGTCGAAGCGCGGCGAGTTGAGCGCAAAGTACTCCTGCACCGCGGCGTCGTTGCAGACCTGCTCCATCATCCGCTCCTGATACAGGTTGTCGGTGATAAAGGCCTCGAACTCGTCCAGGCTGACGTTCAGCGCATCCAGGTAGTGGTTCATGTCGGCGGCGCGATGCAGGCCCTGCACGCGGCGGAACTGGTCGGCGCGCTCCTGGATCTCCTCGGGCGTGACCACCAGGCCCTGCCGTTTCGCGGCGTGCACGGTCAGCTTGTCGCGCACCATCTGCTCGACCAGGCCCTCGAACTGCCCGGTCAGCTTGAGCAGCCGCACGAACTCCTCGACGCCGAACACCTCGTCGTCGATACGCACAATGCCAGTCATTTCTCGGCTCCTTTGACGGCCCCTGCGCTTGCGCACCGGGCTGTCCAGATCGGCTGTTTTCGTGTTTCCCCCCGGCTGCGCTACCCTGCCACCTCACGGAAGGGGTCAAGCCCCAGATCGATCAGGCGACGTTCGCGCACAACGATCTCTGCCGTGGCGGTCATGCCGTAACGCAACGGATACTTGTTGTCGGACACCGCGTAGTAGTCGCGTGCCAGGCGCACACGGCCCTCGTAGACCGGCTGCTTGTCCGGCCCCGGCTTGGTGGCGGGCGAGATAAATTCCAGCGTTCCTTCTATGATCCCGTAGCGCTGGTACGGGAAGGCGCTGAACTTGAGCTTGACCGGCAGGCCTTCGCGCAGGAAGGCGCGGTCGCGCTCGGCAATGACGATCTTGACCACCGGGCGCGCATCCTTGGGCGCAATGCCCCCCAGCGGCGTGTTGGCCTGCACCTTGTCGCCGCGCTGGGTGGAGGTGACATCGGTGATCACGCCCGACACCGGCGCCAGGATCAGCAGGAAGTTGTCCTTGTCGATGTTCTCGAAGCGGATGCGCGCCGCCGCGTCTGCCACCAGGCGGGCGGTCTGCACCTGCAGGCGCAGCTTGTCCTCGGTGTTGGCAATCTCGCGCAGGGCCGCCTCGTACTGCACGCGCAGCCCGGCCAGGTCCTGGCCGCTGCTTTCAAGCTCGGAACTGGCCTGGGTGAGTTCGCGGCCCAGGCGCGCATCCAGTTCACTCAGCCGCGACTGCGCCACGCGCAGGTTGTTCTCCGCGTCCTGCGCCGCGGCGCGCTTGGTGTCAACCTGCGACTGCGAAACGCCACCACCGCCCGGCAGCGCCAGCAGGCGCGCATAACGGTCCTGCTCCTGGCGCGCGAACTCGCGCGCGCGGCGGGCGTTCTCGAGGTTGCTGCGTGCTTCCTGCAGCTGGGCGCGCTGCTGTTCGGCAAGCCGCGTGGTGCCTTCTGCAATGCGGGTCTCGTGCTGGCGCGTGGCCACGTCGATCTGCTGCTTGAGCGCCGCGGCCCGGCGTTCCATCAGCGCCTTCTTGTCCGGGAACTGCTTCCACTCGCGCTCGGAGTCTTCCAGCTTGAGCTGCGCCTCCAGTGCATTGGCCGCGGCCTCGATTGCGCCGCGCGCATTCAGGCGCGCCAGTACGTCGTCCTTGGACACCGGCTGCCCTTCGGCCACATAGAGGTCGGCGAGCTCGCCGTCCACCGGGGCATAGAAGCGCCGCACCTCGGATTCCGGCGCCAGCGTGCCCTGCGCCGTGACAATGACATCGGCATGCCCGACGAAGGACCACACCAGCCCGCACAACACCAGTGCAAAGGTCGTGACGATGGTCAGCAGTCCCAGGCGCGACGGCTCGGCACTCAACAGGCCAATGCCCTCGGCGCTGTGGTCTTCCAGCGCCTCGGAGAGTGGCTTGAGGCCGCCCTGTCGGGCATCGTTCTTCATGGCTGCCCCGCTTGCTGTGGCGCCGCGGCAGCAGCGGCTGGCTCCGGCGCCTTGCCGGTGTCTTCACCGCCGATCAGCTCCAGCTTGGTCTTGAGCACGGCGGGATCGAGCACGGTGCGCAATTCGTGCAGCGCGCGCCGCTGCTGGTCGGCCTCGGCGCGGATCTCTTCCTCGATCTTGGCGAGCTGTGCCAGGTCGGCGCTTTCCCCCGCGCGCAGTTGCGTAAAGATACGCATGCCCTGGCGCGCGTCTCCCTGCGCCTGCGACAGCAACCGGGCCTGCGCGCGGAACCTGGGCGAGATGCCGGGCTCGAGCCGCTGTTCGCTGCCGATCACGCCATTGCTGCGGTATTGCTTCCATGCGGCGACGGCGCTGCCCATCAGCTCCCGCGCGCGCCGCAGGGCGCTGTCGCGCACGCCGTTGACGTCGGCCTCGACCGCCTTGGCGAAGTGGCCGTCTTCTTCGGCATCGAGCATGGCGTAGAAGCCCAGCAGCCGGTCCTCATAGCCCTTGCTGCCGCGCGCGGACTGCAACTCGGCGTACTGCGCCGCCACCTTCTGCTTGTGCGACAGGTCGCGCGCGAGGTCGTCGGCCCAGGGTCCGCCGCTGATCTGCTTGATCCCCGCCAGCGCAGCGGCGCTGTCGCCCTGCTGCCACGCCCTGGCCGCACTGGCATACTGACGCACCATCTCCGGCGGCGGCAGGCGCGCGGCCAGGTTGTTGAACTGTGCCTGGAACGGCGGCGTGGCGAAGCGGCTGTCGGCGAGCCGCGCCACCAGCGGCCCGGGCCGGCGCGCGCGCAGTGCCTGCATCAGCGCGGTGTAGCGGTCCAGGTCTGACTGCACGCGGTCCAGCCCGGCCAGGCGCGGATACTTCTCGCGGTACTCGGCGATGACCGGCTGCAACGCCTCCGGGCGGTCGCGGCCGAGTTCGGCAGCGATGGTGGCGTTCAGCCGGTCGATCGCCGCCAGGTAGACCGAGGCATCATTCTGCAGGCGGCGCACATCACTGAGCGCATCGGCATAGAGATCGCGGAACGCCGGCACATCGGCCGCGATGCGCCCGAGTGCGCGCTGGTGCGCGGTAGTGTCCTGGTTCCAGTACGCCAGCAGTTGCCGGATCGGAGCCTCATCGGTGTAGAGGCGGATCGGCGCGTCGGCGCCGCGCTGCGCGGTGAAGCGTTCGAGCCGGCCGATCCAGTCGAGCTCGGCCACCAGCGGCCGCGCATCGGCGTTGTGCGCACTGGGCTTGCGCATCCGGGCCAGCGCGGCATCGGCGCCGCTGACATCACCGGCCTTCAGCCTGGCTGCAAAATCGGGCACGTAAGCGCGCATCAGTGCCTCGGCGCCGAGGGCCTGCACCTGGGCATCGTCGGGATGACGCGCCAGGTAATCGTCGGCGGCCTGCGCCGCGCGGGCGTGATCGCCGGCGGCAAATAGGGCCTGCACTTCGCGCTCCGCCGCACCGCGCCAGTACACGGCCGCGCCCGCCAGTATTGCGAGCAACAGCAACGCGCCACCCCATCGCGCCGCGCGCCGCGTGCGTGCGGGATCGTCCAGGCCGAACAGCCTGGCGCCCTCCGCCAGCAACAGCGCGGCACGTCCGCGCTTGCGGCGTGCCTGCGCGCCGTCGTGCGCCGCAGTGGCCGCCGCGGCCTGTGCCTCGGCCTCGGCGTTGACCTCGTCGTCCTGCTGCGCGGCGTAGTCGACGCAGAAGATGTCGAGGAAGGAATCGGCCGCACCGACAAAGGTGGTGCGGTCATCCTCGTCGCGCGCGGCCGGCGTCGGGGAAGCGGCCGGCGTGTCCGGTGCCGCGGCGACGGGCTGCAGCATCGAGCGCGTCGCGGTGGCATCGCCATCGCCCGTGCGCTGGACCTGCGCCTGGTAGACAAAGTGGTTGCCGCCGAAGGCGATCAGGTCGCCGTCGTCCAGCGGCACGCCGTGGTCTGCCAGGCGCTTGCCGTTGACGAAGGTGCCGTTGGTGCTGCCCAGGTCCTCAACGAACGGCACGCCACCCTTGAGGTACACGTGCGCGTGGCGCCTCGACAGGTAGTTGACCTGCTGAGGATAACTGTCGCGGTAGCGCGCGAAGGCATCGTCGGCCTTGCTGATCAGGTACGGGAAGCCGTCCACGTGCAGCGGCTGCAGTCCGACATCTCCGCGTTCGGGCACCAGCGTCACCGCCACCCGCGGCGGCTCGGGCTGCGGCGCGCGCGGCAACAGCCGGACCCGGAACGACAGCGCGGGCCCGAAGGCCACCTCATCGCCGTCGCTGAGCTGCGCCGGCTGGCGCGCCACCGCCGCGCCGTTCACGCGCGTGCCGTTCTTGCTGCCGAGATCCGCCACATAAACCGCGCCATGCTCGGCGAAGATGCGCGCATGCCGGCGCGACAGCGGCGCGGCCAGGTCTTCCGGGTAGGTGGCGAACGGCAGCTCGCTGCGGCCGACGGCGAACAGGTCTTCGTCAATGCGGATTTCGCCCAGCTCGGGGCGCGCGACGGGCGTCAGGAATACATCGAATTCCTGCGCCAGATCGTGAGAGAACTCCCGCGTGAATCCCTGGGCCATTTTCACCGGCATTTCCATGATCAGTGCTTCGTCAGGAGCCATGTTTCCAGCGAGCCAACAGCGCGGCTGCCGCGGCGGCAGGCCAGGGGAGTGAAGCGACTAAGAACATAGTAGGCGACGGCTAAGGCTAGTCAATCGGGCGCGGGACGCGCGGTTGGCACGGGAGCGGCACATGCAGCGGGGCAAGCGGCCAGGGCTATGGACGCGTTGCGCAACGCGTTGCTTACGCCGGTATCACATGAACACCGCCAAGGAACCTCTGGCAGCACTTATTGCGTTGGATTCGAGGCCGCGTTGCGCACATCGGTATCGGGCCAGCCGCCGCCAAGCGCCTTGTACAGGGTGACGGTGTCGGCCAGGATCTGTTGGTGGACCGCCAACAACTGCAGTTGCGCGGCCAGCAGCGAGCGCTCGGTCTCAAACACTTCCAGCTGCGAGACCACGCCCTCCTTCAGTTGCGCCTCGATCTGCGCGGACACGACGCGCAGCTGCTCAACCTGCTGCTGCAACTCGATGCGCTGCTTCTTGTGCGCGTCGACGTTGACCAGCGCGCTCTCCACCTCTTCGAACGCGGTCATCACGGTGCGACCATATTCGTTTTCCACCACGCCCACCTGCGCCTCGGTGGTCTTCACGCGCGCCCGCACGTTGGGATCGAGCATCGGCAGGTTGATGCTGGGCGCCAAGCCGAAGGTGAAGGACTTGAGCAGGGAGCTCAGCGCAAAGCTTGCGGTGCCGCCGCTCGCGGTCAGGCTGATGGTGGGCAGTTGCGCCAGGCGTGCCTGCCCGACGATGTTGTAGGCCGCCAGCACGCGGTATTCAGCGGCCACCACATCCGGACGGCGCGCCAGCAGCTGCGACGGCAGCCCGGCCGGCACCGCGGGCGGCTGCACGCGGTCCTGCAGGCGCCCTGCCGGAACCTTTAGATTGCCCGCGGGCACGCCGACCAGCGTCGCCAGCGCGTTTTCGGCGACATCGCGCGAACGGCGCAGCTCGAGCAGGTCCTTGTTGAGACGGTTGATTTCCGCCTGCTGCTGCATCACGCGGATCTTGGGCACCAGGCCGTTCTGGTACATCGCCTGAAAGGTGGACAGGATCTGCCCGTTCTTGGCGACGGTGCGCGATTGCTGCTCGATCTGCTCGTCGAACTGCAGGATCTGGAAGTAAGTGGTCGACACATTGGACACCAGCGTCAGGTAGCCGGCACGCCAGTCGGCCTCGGTCGCGTTGAACTCGGCGGTCTGCGCCTGCACGCCCTTCTCGACCTTGCCCCAGATATCGATGTCCCAGTTCAGCTGGGCGGCGGCGTTATAAATCGTAGTGGACTTCTGCCCGGTGGTCTTTTGGAAGTTCGCGCTGGCGCCGATACCGATCACGGGCAGCGCTCCCGCGCGGGCCTCGCCGATCTGCGCGTTGGCCACGCGGATGCGCGCCGCCAGCACCTTGATGTCATAGTTGCCGCCCAGTGCCTGTTCGATCAGCTTGTTCAGGTAGGGATCCTTGAAGCCGTGCCACCAGTTGGGCTGCACCGCTTCGGCCGGCGACACCGTAATCGAACCCTGGCGCGTCCATTCGGCCTTGGCCGGGGTTTCCGGGCGCTGGTACACCGGCGGCCGGAAGTCGGCGCAGCCTGCCAGCAGCGCCGTGCAGGCAGCCAGCGCGGTCAGCCAGGCAGTACGGTGCGGCGCGGCGGTCGACGTAACCCCGGGCGAGGCAATGATGGATTCGGGCACGATGGGTTCCTGCGTGCGACGGCGGCGGGCGGGATGCACTTGAGTTATCCATGGCATGCCGGGGCCGCGAAGTCTGTCTGTATTGTGGTGCGCGCGGACGCGCACACCAACCCCGATATGCATGGGGTCAGCGGGAGGTGTTGTCTATGGGGTTGGTCTCGAGCATCGGGTTGGAAAGGACAACAGCAGGGAGCGTGCCAGCTCCAGCGCCATGCCCGCGCGGATCACGGAAGTGCCTGTAAACACGGGGGTTTTTCATTGCAGCCGGCGCCGGCCGCGGATGCGCGGCGAGCTGGCGTCACGGCGTACTGGCGGGGCGCAACCAACAGATCGCGCGTCGGTGTTGGATGGCACGCGACACTTGCGGAGCCGGCGCAAAAAAAACGGCGGCACACGCGCGCCGCCGTCACCGCAAGATCCGGGTCACTTCACGTAGATCGTGATCTTCTTCGAATAGACCGGCGGGTTGGTGGGAATGTGCTTGTCATCCCCCATCAAAAGCTGCAGCGTATGCTTGCCAGGCGGCAGCTCGATCATGGTCTCGGTCTCCCCCGCCCCGAAATGCAGGTGATTGCGGTCGTTGGGGATTTCCTTGTCCATCGGCGGCAGATCCGCATCGATCAGCAGATGATGGTGCCCGGTATTGGGATACTTCACATCCTTCGGCGCCACCCCCATATTGCGCAGCCCGAACCACACCTTGAATGGCTTGCCCGCGGGCATCGTCTGCCCGTCGTTGGGCCAGCCGATATACAGGTAGGCGTTGGGCGGCGCCGGCGTCGAACCACCCTGCACCACCGCTGACAGCAGCAGGCTGGCGGCAAAGACAGCCGCGGCAAGTAGTCTGGACATGGTGCTCTCCCCTGTTTCCTGATCGACCTGGTTCGGCTTCCGCGGCGCGCGCTGCACCGCTATTTCACCGTGATCGTGATCTTCTTCGAATAGATCGGCGGCTCGAACGGCACGTGCTTGGCATCGCCCATCAGCAACTGCAGCGTATGCTTGCCGGGCGGCAACTCAATGCGCGCGTCGGTCTCGCCCGCCCCGAAGTGCAGGTGGTTCTTGTCCGAAGGGATTTCCTTGTCCAGCGGCGGCAGCTCGGTGTCGACCAGCAGGTGGTGGTGCCCGCAGCGCGGCGACTCGACGCCCTTGGGGCAGACGCCCATATTGCGCAGGCCCATGCGCACCCACAACTTGCCGCCGCTGATGACCGTGCCATCGTGCGGCCAGATGATGTAGGCCTCGGCATTGGGCGGGGCTGCCGTCGACAGCGAAAGCGACGGCGCAGCGGCCAGGGTGGCAGCCGCCAGCAGGCGGAACAGGAATCGTCTGGACATACGCGGCGCCTCCCGGAAACAGTCCGAAACCCGATCACGTTGTCCCGAAAGCCCATTCTTGTTGCTTGTTGGTCAGCGCTCGGCGATTCGTCATTCAGGTTAGGTCGCAAGCCCGGAAAAAGCGAACCCGGCGCGTCGCGGCGGCATGGCAATGCCCCGCCGGAGACACAAGCGCTGTGCTATCTTGAAGCAAGCCCGGTCGACGTCTCGGCAACACCACAATGCGCCCCCGACGCATGTGCCGGCAGCTACCGGCATGCAGCGGGATCGCTGCGGCTCCAGCGAGGTGTGAAGATGTGGCGCAATCTACCAGTCGTATGCGCGGCCGCCATGGCCGCCATGGCCGCGATACTCGCCGGCGCGCCGCTGCCTGCGCAGGCGGCCGCCGCTGCCGCAGGCCCCGCGGCCACGGAACCGCTGCTGCTCGCCGGCATCATGCCCAAGAACACCGACGAGCAGTACGAGCTGAGCTTCTGGGAATCGATCAAGAACAGCAATTACGCCGGCGACTACGAGGCCTACCTGAAGCAGTACCCCAACGGACGCTTCGCGGTGCTGGCCAGGGCGCGCCTGGAGCGGCTGGCGGCGTCCGCCTCCGCACCCAAGGCCCAGGCGCCCGCGCCCGCCCCGCCGCCCCGCTCCGGCACCTCTGCCGCGGGCCAGGTCACGCGGCCCCCAGCGCCCGCCGCGGCAGCGCGTCCGGCATCGCCGCCTGCTGCGCCACCGGCAACTGCATCGCCGCGCCCGGGCACGGCGGCGGGCGGCGCGGTCAGCCCCACATTGCGCACCGGCGAGATCCGCGATTGCCCGACCTGCCCGGTGCTGGTTTCCTTGCCGGCGGGCAGCTTCACCATGGGCAGCAGTGCCAGCGATCCCGCCGAGAAGCCCCCGCATCACGTCACCATCGGCCAGCCGTTTGCCATCGGCCGCTATGAGGTCACGGTCGAGCAATGGAATGCCTGCGCCGACGCCGGCGGCTGCCAGCGCGTCCCTACCGTCGCCGACAGCCCGAAGACCGCGCCGGTGCGTGATGTCAGCTGGGACGACGCGCAGCAGTACGTGGCCTGGCTCAGCAAGACCACCGGCAAGGCCTACCGGCTGCCCACCGAGGCGGAATGGGAATACGCAGCGCGCGGCGGCACCGCCAGTGCCTACTGGTGGGGCGACCAGATGCGCAAGGGCAATGCCAACTGCAAGGACTGCGGCGACCCGTGGAGCCAGGATGCGCCGGCCGCGGTCGGGACGTTCGCGGCCAACCCGTACGGCCTGCACGACGTCAACGGCAGCGTGTGGGAATGGGTGGCCGATTGCTGGCACAGCTCATACAAGGGCGCGCCCGCCGACGGGCGCGTGTGGAACGAGAACGCGTGCGGCGCACGCGTGATCCGCGGCGGCTCCTGGCGCGAGGGGGCGAGCTACATGGTGTCGTCGACGCGCTTCAAGTACAGCCCCAGCGTGCGGCAGTCGCAGAACGGCTTTCGCGTGGCGCGCGACATGAAGTAGCGGCTGGCGCAATTGGCAAGCGGCAATCAGCGCGCGCGCGTGGAGATCTGCACCAGGTCCGCGCTGATGCGGTCCCGCCCATAGGTGCGTGCCATCTGCGCCAGCGGCTTTTCCAGTGCCTTCAGGTAGTCCTTGTGCGACTCGACCTCTGCGCGCCGGCCATCGAACAGCGGCGCGGGCGTGGTCAGCAACACCACCAGCTCGGTGCCGAACGGCCCGGAGATGATCCAGTCGCCACCGTCGCCAACCGTGGCGCCATGGCCGGGCGGCGCCTGGTGGGCGGGCACGCGCGCGCTCGGCACCATGTGCGCCACCTTGCCGTCGGCCGCGAAGTAATCGACATAGACATAGGAGTCGCGCGCCGGCGTGCGCAGATCCAGCACCAGCGGTGACCCTTCGGTCAGCTGCGTGCCCTGGCCGCGCAGCCGCAGCGACGAAGCCGTGTCACCCTCGCGGTGGCCCGACCAGTACGGCGCGATCAGGGTGGCCACGTCGCACTTGTCGGCGGCCAGCGGCTGGGTGTCGATCGACACGCCCTTGAGCTCCTTGACGCCCGGCAACGCGCTGAGCTGCTCGCGCAGCCGCACGGCGCCGACGCTCTCGGCCAGGAAGCCGCGCACACGCAACGTCTGCGCCTGCTGGGTGGCGGTGAGCAGCGAGCACGGCACCGCAGCCAGCATCTTCGTGACGTCGGCCATCGACAGCACCGCCGGGCGGGCAGCCGGTGCGGGCGGGATGACCGGCGCTGCGGGCACAGGGGTAGCCGGGGCCTCGACGCGCGCATCGCCAGCCGGTGCTTCGGCCTGGCGCTGCGAATGCCAGGCGTAGTAGCCGATCGCCGACACGCCCGCCAGCACGGCCAGCGCGCCGCCTGCCATCAGCGGCGAGGGGCGCCGCGTGGACACCACCGGCACCGCGCTCATGCCATGCAGGAAGCGCGCGACGGTGGGCGTGCGTGTCTCGCGGTCGAGCGACAGCGCCTCGCGCAGGGTCTTCCACTGCGTGCGGCTCAACTGCGGCGGCTGCGCCGGCTTGAGCCCGGCATCGCGCGCCTGGTTGGCCGAGAGCCGCTGGTAGGGATGCTTGCCGGTCAGCAGTTCATAGGTCACGCAGGCCAGCGCAAAGATGTCGTCGCGCGGGTCGGGCTCGCAATGGTCGAACATCTCCGGGCTGGCGTAGGCTGGCGTCATGCCACCCAGCGAGCCGGGATCGAACACGGTCCGGTCGGACTCGTCGGCCGGCGGCAGGAAGCCGCGCGCGATGCCGAAGTCGATCACCTTGACCTCGCCGTTGGCGGTCAGGAAGACGTTGGCGGGCTTGAAGTCGCAGTGCACGAAGCCGCGCTCGTGCGCGTATGCCAGCGCATTGCCCATGCCGTTGATGATCGACATGGCGCGCGCCATCGGCATGCCGGTGAAGCCCGGGGCCTTGAGCACATGGTTGAGCGAAGAGCCTGACAGGTATTCCATGGTCAGGAAGACCACCGGCCCGTCGCGGTCGAAGTCATAGACGGTGACGATATTCCGGTGCGCCAGCGTCTGCGCCTTGCGCGCCTCGCGCTGCAGCGCCATCAGCGACTTGGGGTGCCCGCTGAACTGCAGGTTCAGCACCTTGATGGCGATATAGGGCTTGCGGTCCGAGGCTTCCAGCTTGCGCAGGTCGAGCGCCTTGTAGACCGTGCCCATGCCGCCCACGCCCAGGCATTCTTCCAGCACGAAGCGGCCGTTCAGCGTATCGCCCACGCCCTTGGTATGCGCCGCCTGCGGCAGCGTGCCCGGCTCGGGCGAGGTCGCATACAGCGAGCCCGTCTGCGTGCCGGCCAGGCGCGTGGCCTCGGTGGCGCCGTCGTACTGCGTGGCGCCGCGGCGCTCGATGCGCCGCATGACTTCGGCATAGACCGCGGGCGGGAACGGGAAGCGCGTGTTTTCCTCGATGACCACGCGCGCGGCCTGGCTGGGCGTGGTGGGGTCCTGCGCCAGCGCCGTTTCGAACGACGCAACAAACTCGTCGTCGGAGAGACCGCCGTTCTGGAACTTGCGGATCAGTTCTTTGAGACTGGCCACGGGATGCCCCGACATGGTTGCTGGCACGGCCCATCCCACAGTGCAGATATGCCCTGCCTTCGAGATGGATACTAGTGCGCACCCATGGCATGCGCAAACCGCGCGAGGCCGGCGTGCAACGCGGCGCGCGGGCGCTCTTTGCGAATCGCGTCACCTGTAGCGCGCCACTGTCGCGGCCGCGCCAACACCAGCACGCCGGCTGTTGCCTGCGGCCCGTCACCCGCGGCATGCGGCAGGCCTTACAGCCAGCGGGCGCGAGCCGACATCGAAAATAAATCCCCCATGCTTTCAGGCAGTTGCGCGTGCCTGGCGGGGGCCGGCAACGGCGTTGGCACATTCCCTGCGTTAGTACCTCCCGATGGGCCGGCAATTGCGCCGCCATCTGAGCGCACCGCGCGGCGGTCCGGCGGGCAAGACCGCGGACCGCCTCGCCTATACTGAAGCGGTTCCGCGGCCGCATGGCCGTGGCGCCACTTGACCGGAGACAGCCATGGCAGTGATCGTCATCAAGGATTTGCCCGACAGCATGGATCTCGACCGGCAGGCCATGACCGCCATCCTGGGCGGCGGGCGTACCGCCGGCGGCCAGGCATGGCATGGCTTGCGGCGCCAGGGCGCCGCGCGCATCGTCGACTACCCGGGCGGATTGCCGGGCAACCGCCATGTGATGCCGCAGGAGCAGCCGCTAGGGCGGCTGCCGCGCAAGACCGCTGGCAAGGATGCAGAAGACTGAACCGCAACCACAACCGCCAAATGAAAAGCCCGCCATCGCTGGCGGGCTTTGGATGCGGACGGGCCCGGACCACCTGGGTCACGCGGTCAGCAGTTCGGTCATTCTGTTCCAGGCAGGCTTCCCATGATTCCGCCCATGATGCATGAAGCGGACGCCCATCCGGACCACCCGGAGAGTCGCAGGAAGTCTGGCGCGTGGAGTCAATGACCGCAGTGCTCGCCGCGAACAGCGGCCCAATGCCGCTGCAGGAGGTCGAGCGGGAGCGTTTTCGTCCGCCCCGTGCGGGCATCCTGTGTGCTCGCGCCTCCAGTATAGGCGGGGGTTTTCGGCTTTCAACCAGCGTGGCGCGGGGCGCGTCCGGAAGGTGACGAGCGCCTGACATATCCGGTTACGTTTTCGCAGTGCAACAAAAATTCCGTACTCTGCTATAATCCGCGCCGTGAGTTTCGCAACTGTGAGATCCGCCAAACGCCCGGCTTCCTGCCGCGGCGAATCCGCTGCCCTCCCAAGCTCTGTTTCCTCGCTGCCGGACGCCTAGTCATCACTTCATGGCCCCAGCCGCCCAGCAGAACGCACCGCTCACCTGACGTCGCCTCGTCTCCGATCCTGTTGAACAGCCTGAAACCTGAGCTGTTTGCCTGCCAGGGATACGGCCGGACCGCCTAGCGGGACCAGCCACCGCCCTGCCTGCCGCCGTACTGCCAGCTGTGTCTGTCGTAACGGCCTCACCGATTGGCGCCGAAGCCTTTTTAAGACTTTGCACTGCGCCCACCCCATTTTGCTTTGCCGGGGTGCCATGCATTTATTTGACCATTCCGACATGACCCAGCACGACATTCGTGCGGAGCAAGCTATTGCCTCCGCGACCGACGCTTCGATCACTTCCGACGCTGCCCAGAGCCCGCTCGACAAGCTCGACGCCCTGCTCAACCCCAGCCCGGCAGTTGAAGAAGCCCCGGCCGTGGAAAGCGGTTTCGCCACGCTTGGCCTCGATGCGGCCATCCTGCGCGCCCTCTCCGAACTGAACTACAACACGCCCACGCCGGTGCAGGCCCAGGCCATCCCGGCCTTCCTGGCCGGCCGCGACCTGCTGGTCTCGAGCCAGACCGGCTCGGGCAAGACCGCCGCGTTCATGCTGCCCGCGATCCAGCGCATCAGCGAAATGCCGGCGCCGCAGCGCGCGACCGAGCCCGCCAAGCGCATGAAGGGCAAGCGCCCCCGCCCGTCGCCGGCGCAGCCCGCACTGCTGGTGCTGACCCCGACGCGCGAACTGGCCCTGCAGGTGACCGAGGCCGCCGCCAAGTACGGCCGCAACCTGCGCCGCATCGTCTGCGCCAGCATCCTGGGCGGCATGCCCTACCCCAAGCAGCTGGCCGCGCTGGCCAAGATGCCTGACATCCTGGTGGCCACGCCGGGCCGCCTGCTCGACCATATCGACGCCGGCCGCATCGACCTGTCGGCCCTGCAGATGCTGGTGTTCGACGAAGCCGACCGCATGCTCGACATGGGCTTTGCCGACGACATCGACGCCATCGTCAATGCCACCCCGGCCACGCGCCAGACGCTGATGTTCTCGGCCACGCTGGATGCGCGCATTGCCCAGCTGGCCTCGCGCCAGCTGCGCGACCCGCAGCGCATCGAGATCGCCGCGGCCCGCGCCGACCAGAGCCATATCGAGCAGCGCCTGCACTTCACCGACGACATGTCGCACAAGGAACGCCTGCTGGACCACCTGCTGCGCGACGCGACGCTCAAGCAAGCCATCGTCTTCACCGCGACCAAGCGCGATGCCGATTCGCTGGCCGAGCGCCTGTCCGACACCGGCTTTTCGGCCGGCGCGCTGCACGGCGACATGACCCAGGGCGCGCGCAACCGCACCCTGACCGCGCTGCGCCGCGGCAACCTGCGCGTGCTGGTGGCCACCGACGTGGCCGCGCGCGGCATCGACGTGCCCGATATCACCCACGTGGTGAACTTCGACCTGCCCAAGCAGGCCGAGGACTACGTGCACCGCATCGGCCGTACCGGCCGCGCGGGCCGCTCGGGCACCGCCATCAACCTGGTGAACCACAACGACATGTTCCAGTGGAAGCGCATCGAGCGCTTCACCAACCAGCGCATCGACGCTTCGGTGATCGAAGGCCTGGAGCCGCGCCGTTCGCCCAAGCCGCGTTCCAACTTCGGCGGCAAGCCGGGTGGCGGCCGTGGTGACTTCCGCGGCAATGGCGGCGGCTACCGTGGCGGCGAACGCAGCTTCGGCGACCGCAAGTTCGGCGGCGGCGAAAGCCGCACCGGCTTCGGCGAGCGCAAGTTCAGCGGCGAGAGCCGCGGCTTCGGCAACCGCCCGGAAGGCGCACGCCCGTTCGGTGACGACAACCGCGGCGGCTTCGGCAATCGTGAAGGCGGCTACCGTGGCCAGGGCCAGGGCGGCCAGGGCGCCGGCTACCGCGGCGCCAACGACGGTGCGCGTGGCTTCGGCAACCGCGAAGGTGGCCGCAGCTTCGGCGACGACAACCGCGGTGGTTTCGGCAACCGCGACGGCGCCGCCCCCCGCAGCTTTGGCGACAACAACCGTGGTGGCTTCGGCGACCGCACTGGCGGCGGCTATCGTGGCAACACCGGTGGCAACGGCGACGGCCGCAGCTTCGGCAACCGCGACGGCAACCGTGACGGCAATCGCAGTTTCGGCGGCAATGGCAGCGGCAACCGCAACAGCCGTTCGCGCTACGAGCGTTGACGCGGTGGTGCGCTAAGCGCACCTGCCAGGCAGAAGAAAGGGCACCCTCGGGTGCTCTTTTTTGTTGTCGCGTACAGCCCGCTACGGCGCGCAGGTGCGAAAGCCGATGAAGGACAGGTCGTCCTCCGGCAACCGCGCCCACCTTGCCCGCACATGGCGCAGCCGCGCGGGGCTGGCGAACGACACACCGCGCACCGCCTGGTGCGTGCCGAAGCGCCCCACCACCTCGCTGTCTGACGGCGCGGCGGCAAACCCGGCGTACGGCTCATAGGGCGTGGCAGTCCACTCACGCAGCGTCCCCCACTGCAGGCCGCGGTTCTGCGTCGCGGCAAGCTCCCATTCCGATTCCGCCGGCAGGCGCCGCCCCGCCCACACGCACCACGCTTGCGCCTCGTACAGCGTGACATGGCGCACCGCCTCATCCGGATTGAGCGTGCGCCGCGTTCCGAAGCGCTCCACCATCCAGGCGCGCGATTCCGGATGGCGCGACCAGTAGCGCGGCGCCGAGCGTTCCTGCGTCATCAGCCACTGGCGCCCCGCTGCCGACCACCACGCCGGGTGCTCGTAGCCGCCGTCCTCGACGAACTCGAGAAACTGCGCGTTGCTGACCGGCGCCATGTCCATTTCAAACGCGGGCACGTAGGTGGGCTGCGGCGGCAGCTCATCGGGCCAGGCAAAGCCGTCGGGATCGCTCCAGCCGAGCGTGAAGCGACCGCCCGGGAAATGCAGGGTGCCGCCATGCCCCGCAGGCTGCACCGGACCGGCGCCGATGGCCTCCGCGGGAGCCATGCCCAGCGCCTGCAACAGCGCGGCCACGCCTTCGCCCTGGGCATCCTCATGCAGCAGCGCGCGGCGGTACGGGTACAGGGTCAGGTCGCTGTCGTCGGCCAGCAGCGCAATCCGGCGCAGCACGCCGTCGAGCACGTGGCCGGCGTAGCGCTTGACCACCGCGACGTCGGGCAGCGTGACCTCCCAGCGCTCGTCGGGGCCGATGCGGTCCGGGTCGAACCACTCGTCGGCGCCGTCCAGCAGCGACGGCTCAGATGCCACCGGCACCGGCACGCCGCCGCGGTCCACCTGGCGCACGCCGCGCAGGCACCACCACTCCGCATGCCAGGCCACGTGCCCGAGCGTCCACAACGGCGGATCGGCATCGTACTGATGCGGCACGTCCCAGGCGCGGCGCGTCTGCCCGAACGGTGCCAGCCACGCCAGCGTGCGGTTGCGCGCATCGACCAGCGCCTGCGCCAGCCCTTCGCGCGGCAGCCGGCGCGGGTCGGACCAGGTCGCCTTGCCGCCGGTGAAGTAGAGATCGGGAAGCATGGGAAAGCCGCTCATCGGGAAAGTCCGTGCAGGGGAGTGAACAGTGGACAGGCAGTGACCGAAGCAGGCAACTGCTGGCCCGGCGCTCGCACGCCAGGCCGGCCGCGGTCATTATGACACTACCTGCCATCCCCGCCGGATGGCGCCCGCGCGGGCGGATCAGCCGCGCGCGTGGAACACGGCGAACCAGCCGCTCGGGTCGGTCCAGTACACCGGGTCGTCAAACCCGGCGGCTTCCAACAAGAGCGTGAAGTCCTCCGGGCGGTACTTGTAGGAGTCCTCGGTATGAATCCGTTCGCCGGCGGCAAACTCGCGCGCGCCGCCCTGCCACTGCACGCGCACGTCGCGGCACGCCTGCAGGTGCATCTGGATGCGCGAGGCCGCGCGGTCGAAGCTCGCCACATGGCGCCAGTCGTCCAGCGAGAAATCCGTGCCGACGATGCGGTTCACGTTGCGCAGCACGTTGCGGTTGAACGCGGCGGTGACGCCCAGCGCATCGTCATAGGCAGACACCAGCGTGGCTTCGTCCTTGTGCAGGTCGACCCCGATCAGCACGCCGTCGCCGCGCCCGGCCGCGCCGCGCATGCGCTGCAGCAACGCCAGGGCCTCGACCGGGGCGAAATTGCCGATGCTCGAGCCCGGATAGAAGAACAGCCGCCTGCCGCGCCTGACGTTGGCGGGCAGATCGAACGGCGCACACAGGTCGGCGCCCAGGCCCAGCATCGGGATGTCGGGATGCTGCTGCTGCAGCGACGACAGCGTCGCGCGCAGGAACTCTATGGAGATATCCAGCGCCACGTACTGCGCCGGGCGCAGGGTGCCAAAGAGCCTGGCAGCCTTTTCGCAATTGCCTGCACCCAGGTCCACCAGCACGCAGCCGCTGCCGGCACGCGCGGCGATGGCGGGCGCCGCGCTGGCAAAGATCGCGGCCTCGGTACGGGTCGGGTAGTACTCTGGCAGGTCGGTGATGGCTTCGAACAGGCGCGAGCCCAGCACGTCGTAGAAGAACTTGGGGCTGATGGCGGCCTGCCCGGCACGCAGCCCGGCCAGCACCTGCTCGCGCAGCGCGCCGCTGTCCTCGCGGTACTGCTGCAAGAACTCCGGCTGGGGCGGCTGCCGGTGCGCGCGGCCATTGGCCAGCGCGACCAGGGCGGGCGGTGCGGCCGCATGGCCGTTGTGGTGGTTCAGGGGTGGGAGAGGTGTCTGCGGGGCTTTTTTCTGGAAGGGGGTATTCGGCGGATTCGGGACAGCCGGCATGTCGTTTCCTTGTGTGGTCGCGAATGGTCACTGCTTCACTGCGTATTCCCCAAGGCCGCGCTGTGCATGTCGTGCGCGCCGGTCTCCGCAACGCCTCCCTGTGCCGTCCGGGACGCATCGGGCGAAGCCGAACCTAAAGGATAGGCCCATCCGGCGGATCGCGCACCGCCGATCGCCGGATGCGCCGCACGCAGCACATCAAGAACTTTGAGTCAGTATCTTTCCTAATGGGGCATATCCCTTGCAGTTCGTTTATAATCCCGCCCAGCGCGGCCCCGAAACGGGTCGTGTCCCTCAAAGGGGAGTAGCTCCGGGGCCCATGCCCTTAGCACAATCGTCATTCCGGGACCCTTGTCCCCGGTTGTGCTGACTACCGGCGTGCATACCGCGCCAGTGGTCGAGCAAGACCTTTGCAACCTGGACTTCATGGTTTGCAAAGGCGCCCCCACGCTCCCGTGCTACGTGAAACCAGGCGAACCCGATACGCGCACTTGCGCTGATTTGTACCCTGAGGAGAGTTCATGGAGTGGTTTACCGATCTGTTCACGATGCAGTTCCTGACGGCACTGCTGTCCATCGTCGTCATTGACCTGGTGCTGGCTGGAGACAATGCCATCGTGATCGCCCTGGCGGCGCGCAACCTGCCCGCCCACCTGCAGAAGAAGGCCATCATCTGGGGTACCGTCGGCGCCGTGGTGGTGCGCTCGGCCATGACGATCGGGGTGGTCTGGCTGCTGAAGATTCCGGGGCTGATGCTGATCGGCGGCCTGGCGCTGGTGTGGATTGCCTACAAGCTGCTGTCCGACGAAGGCGACGGCGAGGGGCACGGCTCGGGCGCCTCGACCCTGTGGGGCGCAATGAAGACCATCATCATCGCCGACGCGGTGATGGGCGTGGACAACGTGCTGGCCGTGGCCGGCGCCGCGCACGGCAGCTTCCTGCTGGTGGTGCTGGGCCTGCTGATCAGCATCCCGATCGTGGTGTGGGGCTCGAGCCTGGTGCTCAAGCTGATGAGCCGCTTCCCGATCATCATCTACCTGGGCGCAGGCGTGCTGGCGTTCACGGCAGTCAAGATGATCGTGCACGAGCCGATGATCAAGGCGTTCTTCGAAGCCAACCCGGTGGTCAACTGGGGCCTGTACGTGCTGATCGTCGGCGGCGTGCTGGGCGCCGGCTACCTGGTGCAGAAGCGCCGCGTGCAGCAACCGGCCGGCAGCCACTAAGGCGGCAAGCCGTGCCAGGCATGGCCGGGGCACCCGCCCCGGCCATGCCTCTGAAGGGCCATCCTGAGGGATGGCCCTTTTGCTTTAAAATGCCAGCTTTGCGGGACCAGTACCCGCGTCACTCCCGATCCCGCCCCGCGCCGATGAAACAGTACCTCGACTTCATGCGCCATGTGTACGAGCATGGCACCGACAAGGCCGACCGCACCGGCACCGGCACGCGCTCGGTGTTCGGCTACCAGATGCGCTTCGACCTGCGCGCAGGCTTCCCGGTGGTGACCACCAAGAAGCTGCACCTGAAGTCGATCATCTATGAATTGCTGTGGTTCCTGCAGGGCTCGACCAACGTGCGCTGGCTGCAGGAGCACGGCGTCACCATCTGGGACGAGTGGGCCGACGAGAACGGCGAACTGGGCCCGGTCTACGGCTCGCAATGGCGCTCGTGGCCGACGCCGGACGGCCGACATATCGACCAGATCACCGACCTGGTGGCGCAGATCCGCGCCAATCCGGATTCGCGCCGCCTGATCGTGTCGGCCTGGAACGTGGCCGACATCCCGCGCATGAAGCTGCCGCCCTGCCACGCGTTCTTCCAGTTCTACGTGGCCGATGGCCGGCTGTCGTGCCAGCTCTACCAGCGCAGCGCCGATATCTTCCTGGGCGTGCCGTTCAATATCGCCAGCTATGCGCTGCTGACCCACATGATGGCGCAGCAGACCGGGCTGGAAGTGGGCGACTTCGTCTGGACCGGCGGCGACTGCCACCTGTACAACAACCATTTCGAGCAGGTGCAGACCCAGCTGGCGCGCGAGCCGCTGGCGCTGCCGCAGCTGAAGATCCTGCGCAAGCCCGACAGCATCTTCGACTACCGCTACGAAGACTTTGAACTGGCCGGCTACCAGTCGCACGCCGTCATCAAGGCACCGGTGGCCGTATGACGCTGCTGACACTGGTCGTCGCCCGCGCCCGCAACAACACCATCGGCCGCGACAACACGCTGCCGTGGCGCCTGCCGGAAGACCTGGCGCACTTCAAGCGCACCACCATGGGCGCGCCCGTGATCATGGGCCGCAAGACCTGGGACTCGATCGGCCGCCCGCTGCCGGGGCGCCGCAATATCGTGGTCAGCCGCAACCCGGACCTGCGCATCGAGGGCGCCGAGGTGGCGGCCTCGCTGGAAGATGCCCAGCGCCTGTGCGTGGGCGCGGAGCAGATCTTCCTGATCGGCGGCGCGCAGCTCTACGCCGAGGCCATGCCATGCGCGGACCGGCTGGTGGTGACCGAGATCGATGCGGATGTGGAAGGCGATGCCTTCTTCCCGGCGATCGACCGCACCCAATGGGTGGAGACCGCGCGCGAGACGCATCATTCGGAGGCCAATGGCTTCGACTATGCGTTCGTCACGTACGAGCGGCCGCCGTCGGACGAGTCGTAAGCCGTTGCGCGGGCAATAAAAAAGCAGGCCGTCAGGCCTGCTTTTTTATTGGGTGGCGCGCGCCGCTCAGGTGCCGGCAATCGTCATCTGCTCGAGCAGGATCGAGCCGGTTTCCTTGGTGCCGCGCACCAGCGAGTCCGCGCCGATGGCGACGATCTGCTGGAACATCTCGGCCATATTGCCGGCGATGGTGATTTCCTCCACCGGGTACTGGATCACGCCGTTCTCGACCCAGTAGCCCGAGGCGCCGCGCGAATAGTCGCCGGTCACGTAGTTGACGCCCTGCCCCATCAGCTCGGTCACCAGCAGGCCGGTGCCGAGCTTGCGCAGCATCGCCGGGAAGTCGTCGCCGGGCTCGGTCAGCGAGCTGGTCAGTGTCAGGTTGTGCGAGCCGCCGGCGTTGCCGGTGGTCTGCATGCCGAGCTTGCGCGCGGAATAGGTCGACAGGAAATAGCCCTGCACCACGCCGTCGCGGACCACGTCGCGGGCACGGGTGCGCACGCCTTCCTCGTCGAACGGGGCGCTGCCCATGGCGCCGGGGGTGTGCGGCTGCTCATGGATCTGGATATGCGGCGCAAACACGGCCTGGCCCAGCGAATCGCACAGGAACGTGGATTTGCGGTACAGCGCGCCGCCCGACACCGCCTGCACGAAGGCGCCCAGCAGCCCCGCGGCAAGCGGCGCCTCGAACAGCACCGGGCAGCGGCGCGTGGACAGCTGGCGCGCCTGCAGCCGCGCCAGCGCGCGCTCGGCGGCGTAGCGGCCGATGTCCTCGGGCGCGGCCAGCGCCAGCGGCGAGCGCTTGGACGAGTACCAGTCATCGCGCTGCATGCCGCTGCCGCTGCCGGCGATCGGCGCGCACGAGATGAAATGGCGCGAATACGGGTAGCCGCCCGAGAAGCCGCGCGTGGTCGCCAGCACGAACTGCGAATGCTGCGCCGACACGCTGGCGCCGTCGCTGTTGCGGATGCGCGGCGACACCGCGAAGGCGGCGGCCTCGGCGCGGGTGGCAATGTCGATGGCGCGCTCGGCGTCCAGCGCCCACGGGTGGAACAGTTCCAGGTCCTGCGGCGCGCGTTCCAGCAGTTCTTCCTCGGCCAGGCCGGCGCAATCGTCCTCGGCCGTGAAGCGGGCGATGTTGTAGGCGGCCTCGGCAGTGGCGCGCAGCGCGGCCGGCGAGAAGTCCGAGGTGCTGGCATTGCCGCGGCGCTTGCCGATCATGACCGTGACCCCGACCACCTTGTCGCGGTTCTGCTCGATGGTTTCCACCTGCCCCTTGCGTACCGATACGGACAGGCCGCTGCCTTCGGAGATCTCGGTGGCGGCGTCGGTCGCCCCAAGTTCGCGTGCAACGCGCAGCACATCGGCGGCCATCTCGCTGAGCTGGGCCTGGGTGTAGGTGAAGTGCGCGGTCTGTTCTGCGATCTGGTCCATGCTGGGCGGGTGTCATCAAAAGTCCAAGCGGCAATCATAGCAAGATAAAATGCCGGGCATGACGCGAAATTCCCGTAATCCGAATGGCTCGCGCTTTCCCGGAGGCTTTGCGCCCGAACCGGAAGACGACGAACCGAAAAGCAAGTCGCAGCGCAAGCGCGAAATGACCGCCCTGCAGGACCTTGGCGCCGAGCTCGAAGCCCTGGCCAAGGACCGCCTGGCGCGCGTGCCCATGCCCGAAGCGCTCGCCGACGCCATCCACCAGGCCCGCCGCATCAACAGCCACGAGGGCAAGCGCCGCCAGATGCAGTTCGTGGGCAAGATCATGCGCGGCCTCGACGACGAAGAGGTCGAGGTGATCCGGCAAGCGCTGGAGGGCTTCAAGGGCACCAGCAAGGCCGAAACCGCCCGCATGCACCTGATCGAGCGCTGGCGCGAGCTGCTGCTGGCCGACGACGCGGCGCTGACGCGCTTCCTCGCCGAGCACCCCGGCATCGACGTGCAGGCGCTGCGCAACACCATCCGCAACGCGCGCAAGGAAAAGGAGCAAGGCAAGCCGCCGCGCTATTTCCGCGAGCTGTTCCAGGCGATCAAGACGGCGCTGGATGCGAAGGACGGCAAGGCCGGCGCCGCCGCGGACCAACCCCCTACCCCGGAGCCCGAGGCATGACCCAGACCACGCAGCCGGTAGTCCGCAACCATCCCGATGAACTCGTTGTCGGCTTCGTTTCGATCTCGGACCGCGCCTCGGCCGGCACCTACCAGGACGAAGGCATCCCGGCGCTGCGCGAGTGGTTCGGGCGCACGCTGACCACGCCCTGGCAGGCGGTGGAGCGGCTGATCCCGGACGAGCAGGCGCAGATCTCGCGCACCCTGATCGACCTGGTCGACGTGGCCGGCTGCGACCTGGTGCTGACCACCGGCGGCACCGGCCCGGCGCGCCGCGACGTGACGCCAGAGGCCACGCTGGCCGTGGGCACCAAGGAAATGCCCGGCTTCGGCGAGCAGATGCGCCAGGTCAGCCTGCATTTCGTGCCGACCGCGATCCTGTCGCGCCAGGTGGCGGTGATCCGCGAGACCGCCAGCCGCGCCGCGCTGATCGTCAACCTGCCCGGCCAGCCGCGCGCCATCCGCGAGACCCTGGAGGGCCTGCGCGATGCCGATGGCAAGGCCGTGGCGCAAGGGATCTTTGCTGCGGTGCCGTATTGCATCGACCTGATCGGCGGCCCCTACATGGAAACTGATGAGGCCGTGGTCAAGGCCTGGCGCCCGAAGAACGCCGTGCGGGCCAAGCCCGCGGCGTAATCGCCAATCCCCGCAGGCGCGCGCCTGCGGGCTCCCCTTCCCCGCGCCTCAGCGCAAGCCCAGGTACAACCCCACCGGCACGAACACCACCGCGGCGATGTTGCCCAGCAGCACGATCGACGCCACCTGGTCCGGCTCCTGCCGGAAATGGTCCGCCACCAGGAAGTTCAGCACCGCCGGCGGCAGCGCGGCAAACACAAAGAGCAGGCCGCGCTGCAATTCGGTCAGCGGCACCCACTGCGCCAGCAGCAGCGCCACCGCGATTCCCGTCAGCGGGCAGGCCGCGGCGCCGACCAGGCCCATGCCCCAGTTGCGCAGGCTCACGTCCTTCATGCGCACGCCCAGCGCAAACAGCATCAGCGGCACGGTGGCGTCGCCCAGCAGCTTGACCGACTGGTATACCGGGTCCGGCAGCGTGAACCGTGGCCGCGCCAGCGCCAGCGCCACGCCCGCCACGGTGGCCAGCACCATGGGGTTGCGCGCGATCTGCGCCATCGACGCATGGCGGTTGACGATCTTCATGCCGATGGTGAAGTGCATCAGGTTCGATGCCGCGAACAGCGCCACCGCCGGCGCCAGCCCCGCCGGACCGAAGGCAAATACCGACAGCGGCAGCCCCATGTTGCCGCAGTTGTTGAACATCATCGGCGGCACGAAGGTGCGCGGATCGGCCTTCAGCAGCCGCGCCAGCGCCCACGCCAGCACGCCGGAGCCCAGCACCACCGCCACCGCGCAGCCCAGCAGCACCAGCTGGTCGGCCAGCACGAAATCCTTGCTGACGAAGGCCGACACCACCAGCAGCGGTGCGATCACGTCCAGCGTGGCGCGGTTGATGCCGGCCATGTCCGGATGGGCCTTGCGCCCGTACAGCCACCCGACCAGGATGATCAGGATGACCGGCGTGATGATGGAGACGATGCGCTCAAGCATGGGCAGGCGGGCGGGACGCGCCCCAGCGGCGGCCGCCCCGTGCGGGGCGGCCCGTCGCTTGCAGTGGGTTGTTGTTCCGGGAGCAGCCGGCCCCGCTTATTGCGCGGGCGTGTCGGCGGCCGGCGCGTCCGCTGCCGGTGCGGCGCCCGGCGCGGTGTGCCGGATAAAGTGCGTGCGGTAGTAGCGCAGTTCTTCGACCGATTCCAGGATGTCGGCCAGCGCCGTATGCAGCTGGCGCTTGATAAAGCCCTTGTGGATGGCCGGCTCCCAGCGCTTGCACAACTCCTTCAGCGTGGACACGTCCAGGTTGCGGTAGTGGAAGAAGGCCTCCAGCTTGGGCATGTAGCGCGCCATGAAGCGGCGGTCCTGGCAGATCGAGTTGCCGCACATCGGCGACTTGCTGGCCGGCACCCAGCGCTTGAGGAAGGCCAGCAGCTCGGCCTCGGCCTGCTCTTCGGTCAGGGTCGATGCCTTGACCTTGTCGATCAGGCCCGAGCGGCCGTGGGTGCCCTTGTTCCAGTTGTCCATGCCATCGAGCACGGCGTCGCTCTGGTGGATCACCAGCACCGGGCCTTCCGCCAGGATATTGAGTTCGGAGTCGGTAACGACGATCGCGATTTCGATGATGCGATCGGTATCCGGCTGCAGGCCGGTCATTTCCATGTCCAGCCAGATCAGGTTGTTTTCGCTTTTGACGGATTTGGCGGTGGCTTGGCTTGTCATCGGGACTGCGGAAGATAGGGATTTCAGGGAAGCGGCCGCGGCGGGGGCGGGCGCGAACAATTTATAATTCTCGCATATCCGTCCGGAATGGCCGTTTGCGCACCAGCGCCGGGGTGTTTTCCGGATATCCCGGACCACCGCCTGCCCCACCCCGGGGCTCGGCGGTTCCAACGGACGCCCGCCGCGCACAATGCGGGGCGCCCGCACCCACAACAAGGCTCTTGCCGATGTTCACGATTGTCTTTCTCGCCGCCCTGGTGCTGATGGTGCTGACCAGGCTCTGGCTGGCCGCCCGCCAGGTCCGGCATGTGGCGCAGCACCGCAATGCGGTGCCGCCGCGCTTTGCCGACACCATCAGCCTGGCCTCGCACCAGAAGGCCGCGGACTACACCATCGCCCGCACCCGGCTGTCGATGCTCGAGGTGCTGGCCGGGGCCGCGGTGCTGATCGGCTTCACCATGCTGGGCGGGCTGCAGTGGCTCAACCAGTCCTGGCTGGACACTTTCGGCCCAGGCTATGCCTATGGCGTGGCGCTGGTGGCCAGCGTGGCGCTGATCGGCGGGCTGGTGGACCTGCCGTTCTCGCTGTACGGCCAGTTCGGCATCGAGCAGCGCTTCGGCTTCAACAAGATGACGTTCGGCCTGTGGCTGGCCGACATGGCCAAGATGCTGGTGGTGGCCTGCGCGCTGGGCCTGCCGCTGCTGCTGGCGGTGCTGTGGCTGATGGAGCGCGCCGGCTCGCTGTGGTGGGTCTGGACCTGGCTGGTGTGGATGGCCTTCAACCTGTTCCTGCTGGTGGTGTTCCCGACCTTTATCGCACCGCTGTTCAACAAGTTCGAGCCGCTCACCGACGAATCGCTGCGCCAGCGCATCGAGGCCCTGATGAAGCGCTGCGGCTTTGCCAGCAAGGGCCTGTTCGTGATGGACGGCAGCAAGCGCAGCGCCCACGGCAATGCGTATTTCACCGGCTTCGGCGCGGCCAAGCGCATTGTCTTCTTCGACACGCTGCTGGAGCGCCTGTCGGGCGACGAGATCGAGGCGGTGCTGGCACATGAGCTGGGCCACTTCAAGCGCCGCCACGTGACCAAGCGCATCGTCGTCACCTTTGCGCTGAGCCTGGTGTTCCTGGCGCTGCTGGGCTGGCTGGCCACGCGCAGCTGGTTCTACACCGGGCTGGGCGTGGTGCCCAACCTGGGCGTGTCCAACAACGCGCTGGCGCTGGTGCTGTTCTTCCTGGCGCTGCCGGTGTTCACCTTCCTGCTGGGGCCGCTGTCGAGCCTGTCGTCGCGCCGCCATGAGTTCGAGGCCGACGCCTTTGCCGCCGACCAGACCGATGCCGGCAACCTGGTGTCGGCGCTGGTGAAGCTGTACAAGGACAACGCCTCGACGCTGACGCCGGATCCGCTCTACAGCGCCTTCTACTACTCGCATCCGCCCGCCGCGCAGCGGATCGACCGCCTGCTGGCGCACGCATGAGCCGCGCCACGCGTCACCGCAACGCCGGCGGCGGCAGCCATGCCGGCACGGCCACCGAATCCGCGCTGATCATCGCCGCCCATGGCCGCCACTACGTGGTCGAGCTGGGCGACGGCACGCGCATGCATGCCTTCCCGCGCGGCAAGAAGAGCGACTGCGCGGTGGGCGACCATGTCAGCGTGGAACGCGCCGCCGCCGACCAGTGCGTGATCACCGCGGCCTCGCCGCGCAAGAACCTGCTGCACCGCTCCGACCAGTTCAAGTCCAAGCTGCTGGCCGCCAATATCGACCAGGTCGTGATCGTGCTGGCAACCGAGCCGGGCTTCTCCGAAGACCTGCTCGGCCGCGCGCTGGTGTCGGCCGAGGCCATGGAGATCCGGCCGCTGATCGTGCTCAACAAGACCGACCTGCCCGACCGGCTCGAAGAAGCGCGAGGGCGCCTGGCGCTTTACCGCGGGCTGGGCTACGACACGCTGGAGCTGTCGGTCCGCGCCGACCCGGCGCAGGCGCTGGCCGCGCTCAAGCCGCGCCTGGCGGGGCTGGCCAGCATCCTGATCGGGCAATCGGGCATGGGCAAGTCGTCGCTGCTGAACCTGCTGATCCCGGGCGTGGATGCACAGACCCGCGAGATCTCGGCCAAGCTCGACTCCGGCAAGCACACCACCACCTTCACGCGGCTCTATCACCTGCCGGCCGAATGGGGCACCGTGGACGGCCATCAGGGTGCGCTGATCGATTCGCCGGGCTTCCAGGAATTCGGCCTGTACCACCTGAGCGAGGGCATGCTGGAGCGCGCCTTCCCGGAGTTCCGCCCGCTGCTGACCGGGTGCCGCTTCTACAACTGCCACCACGTCAACGAGCCCGGCTGCGGCGTGCTGGCCGCGGTCGCCTCGGGAGCGATCTCCGAGCGCCGCCACCAGCTCTACATGCAGTTGCTGCACGAATCCAACCAGCAGAAGCCGTGGTAAGGTAAGCGCACCTGGGTTACCCGGTGCGCTGCCATGAAACTGCTGCTGTCCGCCACTTCCCTCGTCCATGCAGCCCATTGCCGGAACGTCCTGCGGGCGGCCGGCATCCGGGCGGAATTGCGCAATACCTGGCTGGCCGGCGCGACCGGCGAGATCCCGTTCCGGGAGAGTGCGCCACAGGTGTGGCTGGTCGATGACGAGATGGAAGCGCAGGCGTGGGCGGTGCTCAATGCCGCCGCCAACCCGGCGCCGGGGCCGAGCTGGCAATGCCGCCACTGCCTGGAGTGGCACGAGGCCCAGTTCGGGGCCTGCTGGCGCTGCGGCGCGGCCCGCGACTAGCGCGCCGCCCCCTTTTTAACGCTGGTCAGCCGACCCAGAGCGCCAGCGACAGCATCGCCAGCAGCAGCATCCACAGCACCACCGCGCGCCATACCAGGCCCACGGCCGACTGCAGCGTGCGCACGCCGGGCTCGGTGCCGAATTCGGGCGGCACCGGTTCCGGGCCGCCGTTTTCCTCTTCCATGCCGGGCGCATAGTCCACGGCCGGGCCAGCCACGCTGGCGCGCAGCACCACGGTGGAATCATCCTCGGCCAGCGGCGTGCCCAGGCGCACGCCCAGCGCCCCGCCCCCACTGGCAAGCAGGATGCCGTTGACGGCATCGTTCCACTTGCGCGCATGGTTGCGCCAGGCGTAGACCGCGTCCTCGAAGTTGCCGACGATGGCAAAGCCGATCGCCGTCAGCCGCGACGGAATCCAGTCCAGCAAATAGAAGGCGCGCGCCGCAAAGCGGCCCAGCGCGGGGCTGCGCTCGGTCGAGGGCTGGTTCCAGTGGCGGCTCAGGTATTCGGCGGTGCGGTACAGCACCACCCCGCCGGGGCCGACCGGCACCAGGAACCAGAAGAACACGCCAAACACATGCCGGTGCACGGCGATGATGGCCGCCTCCAGCGTGTGCCGCACGATCTCGGAGACCGGCATCTCGACGGTGTCCAGGCCGGTCCACTCGTGCAGCAGCGTGCGCGCGGTATGGACGTCATCGCGGTTGAGGGCCTCGTGGATGTCGGTGAAGTAGTGGCTGAACTGGCGAAAGCCCAGCGTCATGTACAGCACCAGCACATTCCAGGCGAGCGTCAGCGCCACGCTGATCGAGGCCAGCAGGTAGTGCACCACGATCACCGCCAGGGTCAGCGGCAGGACCACGGTCAGCCAGGCCAGCGCGGCATCGCGCGGGCGGCCGGTGTCGAAGGCGTGTTCCGCGCGGTCGCCGAGTGCGCGCACGATCTCGTGGATCGGGTTGTTGCGGCCCAGGGCGCGGAATTGTTCAGCGATCAGCGCCAGGAGAATGGAAACAAAGGTCATCTTGGTACGGGGTGTTCCAAGGGCACGCCTGGCCCTTCCGGGCTTGCCGGCGATGTGCCGGCGCAGGCGCAATGCATAGCGAGAAGATAGCACAGCGGTACCTGCCGGAGCCCGGCGCACAATGCAAAAAGCAAAAGCCCGCCGAAGGCGGGCTTTCGCATGCGGCAATGAACGATGCTCAGGGCAGGTCGAACACCAGCACTTCGGCGCCATCGCCGCCGGACAGCGCGACCTCGCCCGCGGCTTCCAGCTTCGCCGCGTCGCCGGCTTCAAGCGCCTTGCCGTTGACCGTCACCCGACCGCGCGCCACGTGGATATAGGCGCGGCGGCCCGGTGCAAGCGCCAGCGTGGCAGCCTCGTCGCCATCGAACAGGCCGGCGTACAGGCGCACGTCCTGGTGGACCACCACCGAGCCCTCGGCACCATCGGCGCTGGCCACCAGGCGCAGCTTGCCGCGCTTGTCGGCTGCGTCGAAATGCTTTTCCTCGTAGCCGGGCTCGATGCCGTTCTCGGCCGGCATGATCCAGATCTGCAGGAAGTGGGTGGTGTCGTGCGCGGCGTGGTTGTACTCCGAATGGCGCACGCCGGTGCCGGCGCTCATGCGCTGCACATCGCCAGGGCGGATCACGCTGCCGTTGCCGATGCTGTCCTTGTGGGCCAGTTCGCCCTCAAGCACGTAGCTGATGATCTCCATGTCGCGGTGGCCGTGCGTGCCAAAGCCCATGCCCGGCGCGACGCGGTCCTCGTTGATCACTCGCAGTGGCCCAAACTGCACATGCCGCGGGTCATAGTAGTCGGCGAACGAGAACGAATGAAAGGACTTCAGCCAGCCATGATCGGCGTAACCACGCTCTGCAGACTTTCTGATTTCAATCATTTTGATGGCCCTCCTTGAGCCTGTTTGCCCGCAAGCACTGGCTTGGTAACCGTGTCGCGGCATACGTTTTCGCTTTGATGCTAGGAAGTTTAGGGCTTGAGGCGTATATTTACGGGGATCGACTTAGAAGCAGTCATTCAGAATTTCTGAACATGGCCCTCTCGCTAGAATCCCTCGAAGTCCTCGACGCCATCGAACGCAAGGGCAGCTTTGCCGCCGCCGCCCACGAGATGGGCAAGGTCCCTTCCGCGCTGACCTACGTGGTGCGCAAGCTGGAAGAAGACCTGGACGTGCTGCTGTTCGACCGGCGCCGCCATCGCGCCGAGCTGACGCCGGCCGGACGCGCCCTGCTCGATGAGGGCCGCCACCTGCTGCATGCCGCCGATGACCTGGCACGGCGCGTCAAGCGCCTGGCCACCGGCTGGGAGGCTACCCTCACCATCGTGGTCGACGACCTGATCAACTTCCGCGCGCTGCTGCCGGTGATCCACGACTTCTACGCCGAGAACACCGCCACCCGGCTGCGCTTTTCCAAGGAAGTGCTGGGCGGCGCCTGGGATGCGCTGGTCAACAACCGCGCCGACCTGGTGATCGGCGGCGCCTACGATGCGCCCAGCACGCAGGGCTTCCAGATCCGGCCACTGGGCTCGATGCCGTTCGTGTTCGCGGTTGCCGCGCACCATCCGCTGGCCACCGAGGAAGGCCCGCTCACCACCATCCAGATCGCCAGGCACCGCATCGTCGCGGTGGGCGACACCTCGCGCAACCTGCCGGCGCGTACCCATGGCGTGCTGGCCGGGCAAGACGTGCTGGTGGTGCCCACCATGCGCGACAAGCTCGAGGCACAGATCCGTGGGCTGGGCTGCGGCTGGCTGCCGGCGCCGATGGCGCAACCCCATATCGAAAGCGGCGTACTGCAGGCACGCGAGACCGTCGAGGTGCGCGCGCCCGGCAACTTCAAGGTAGCCTGGCGCACCAGCAACCGCGGCAAGGCGCTGCAGTGGTGGGCCAGCAAGCTGGAAGACCCGCGCCTGGCGCAGGCACTGCTGCAGCAACCCGACTTCGCCGGCTGAGGGCAGGTCTCATGGCAGTGACAGCAACGACGGCAGCAATGACGGTTGCCGCGACCGGCTATCGCGGCCGCTTCGCCCCCTCGCCCACCGGGCCGCTGCATATGGGCTCGCTGGTCACCGCGCTGGCGAGCTGGCTGGACGCGCGCGCGCACGGCGGCCAGTGGCTGGTGCGCATCGAGGACATCGACATGCCGCGCTGCGTGCGCGGCGCGGACGACGACATCCTGCTCACGCTGGAACGCCTGGGCATGGCGCCGGACGAGCCGCCGGTATGGCAGAGCCGGCGTGAGCCGTTCTATGCCGATGCGCTGCGCCGCCTCGACGCCGCCGGGCAGCTCTACCCGTGCGGCTGTTCGCGCAAGGAGATCGCCGACTCACTGGTGCACGTGCGCGAGCGGCACCAGACCCTGGGCTATCCCGGCACCTGCCGCCACGGCCTGAACGGCAAGCTGCCGCGCGCCTGGCGCGTGCGCGTGCCGGACGGCCCGGCCGCCACCCTGTGCTTCGACGACCGCTGGCAGGGCCGCCAGTGCCAGGACCTGGAAACCGAGCTGGGCGACTTCGTGCTGCGCCGCGCGGACGGGCTGTGGGCGTATCAACTGGCGGTAGTGGTGGATGACGGCTTGCAGGGCATCACGCATATCGTGCGCGGCGCCGACCTGCTCGACTCCACGCCGCGCCAGATCCACCTGCAGCACCTGCTGGGCCTGCCCACGCCGGCGTACCTGCACGTGCCAGTGGTGGTCAACGAAACCGGCGAGAAGCTGAGCAAGCAAAGCGGTGCGCAGGCAATCGACACCACCGCACCGCTGGACGCGCTGCGCGAAGCCGGCACTCACCTGGGGCTGTCGAACCGCGCGGACAATGTGAAGGACTGGCTTGCGCGCGCCACCGACGGGTGGCGCCAGTTGCTGGCCGATCTGCCGCGACCCCCGCACGGATAGCGCCCCCCCAAAAGCAAATGGCCCGCGCAGGCGGGCCATTTTCAGCTACGGCAGGATCAGATCAGGACTTGCGCGGCACGCCGCCCAGCAGGGCAGCCACCGGCCGCTTGGGCGCCTGGCGGCCGCGGCTCAGCGCGGCGGCGACTTCATCGGCCGCCTTGGCCTGGGCGACGCTGGCGGCGCTGGGCTCGTACGGGCGCGAGAAGAACGGATCATCCGAGGCACGGAACACCTGGCGGTTGGCGCTGTGCTCGTGGCGGCGCGGACGCTCTTCGCCCTCGCCGTTGCCGCGCGCGCGACGCACGTCGCTACGCTCGCGGCGGCGCTCGGTATCGCCCTGGCGGGCGCGCTCGCCGGTCGGGTCGAAGCCTTCCAGCTTGCCGCGCGGGATGCTGCGCTTGATCAGCTTCTCGATATCGGACAGCAGGCGCTCGTCATTGCCCGGCACGTAGATCGACAGCGCATCGCCGCTGGCGCCGGCCCGGCCGGTACGGCCGATGCGGTGCACATAGTCTTCGGCGCTGTACGGCACGTCGAAGTTGACCACGCACGGCATGTCGGGAATATCCAGCCCGCGCGCGGCCACGTCGGTGGCGACCAGCGCGTCGATGGTGCCGCTCTTGAACCCTTCCAGCGTCTGCATGCGCTCGGTCTGGGTCTTGTCGCCGTGGATGGCGGCGGCGTTGATGCCCTCGCGCTCCAAATGGCGCGCCAGGCGCGAGCAGCCGATCTTGCTGTTGACGAAGACGATGCACTGGCGCGACAGCCCCTGCTCGGCGCGCTGCTTGAGCAGGTGCACGACCGCCGCCTGCTTGTGGCCGTCTTCGACCAGGTACACCATCTGGCGCACGTTCTCGTTGGTCGAGTTGCTGCGTGCCACTTCGATCGTGACCGGGTGCTTCAGGTAGCTGGAGGCAAGCCGCTTGATTTCCGGCGAGAACGTAGCCGAGAACAGCAGCGTCTGGCGATGCGCCGGCAGCAGGTTGATGATGCGCTGCAGGTCCGGCAGGAAGCCCATGTCGAGCATGCGGTCGGCTTCGTCCAGCACCAGCATCTGCACCTGCGACAGGTTGACCGACTTCTGCTGCACGTGGTCCAGCAGGCGGCCGGGCGTTGCCACCAGGATCTCCACGCCGCGGCGCAGGGCGTCGGTCTGCGGGTTCATGTCGACGCCGCCGAACACCACGGTGCTGCGCAGGTCGGTGTGCTTGGCGTAGCGCGCGACGTTGTCATAGACCTGGTCGGCCAGTTCGCGCGTGGGGGTCAGCATCAGCGCGCGCACCGGGTGGCGCGCCGGCGAGGCGCTGGCATTGGCCAGCGGCAGCAGGCGCTGGATGATCGGCAGCGCGAAGCCCGCGGTCTTGCCGGTGCCGGTCTGCGCGGCGCCCATCATGTCCTTGCCTATCAGCACGACCGGGATGGCCTGTGCCTGGATCGGGGTGGGCGTGGTGTAGCCCTGCTCGGACAAGGCGCGCAGGATGCGCGCGTCCAGGCCAAAGCTGTCGAATGTCTGCACGGCGGTCTGCCCCGCGGTAGTGGCTTCTGGTGCGTTCGTAGTGGTCATGGGTATCGGTGTCTGGCGGGAGGCGAACCCGGCACAAACGGATACGCGTCTGGAACTCATCTCGCCCTGACTCTCGCCTGGCGCCGGGAGGGTTCCGGCACGGCCATGCTGGCTGCAGCATTTGGCCAAGAGAATCAAAGACTTACATTTTAGCACCTCTGCCAGCACAGTGGGCATTCTGGCAGCGCCGTGCGACTGGCGCGACAGATGGCGGCACAGGCTGGCGGGATTTCAAGAAACTGTCATATCCACCACGCAAGATGCCGGCGGCGCGGCGGCCACGGCCGGACCGCGCCACCCCAACTCACCGAGACCTACATGGACTTCGAGCTTTTCCGCCAGACCTGCCAGCAGTTCCTGCGCACCTCCAGCCAGTTCCTTGGCCTGGCCGCGGCCGCCTGCCAGCCGGCGCTGCCCTTGCCGGCGCTGCCGGCCAGCCAGGCGCAAGGGCAGCAGCCCGCCTGAGCGCGGCTCAGTGCCGCGCCGGGATGAAGCGACAGCGGTTCAGTAATGTCATGACGGATCCTGGCGAGCCTCCTCGCGAACCGGTCATGGCCGGCCCGTCTGACTGATGCATATGGCGGCGGTGCTTGCCCGGCCGGCCGCGAATGACAGGATTACAGGTGCAGGGGCCCGGCCTGGAACAGCCGCGCATCCATTTCGCGCAGGTCCTGCGCCACGGCGATGGGCGTCGAGCACTGGTCGAGCACGTCGCGCTGCAGGTCCACGCCGGGGGCGATCTCGACCAGCGTGAGGCGGGCTTCGCCGTCTGCGCCAGCGCGCATCTCGAACACCGCGCGCTCGGTGATGTACAGCACCGGGATGCCGAGCGACGCCACATAGGGCCCGTTGAAGCTCAGGTGCGACACCTCAGGCACGATCTTCTTCACGCGGCCTTCGCGCACGATCTGCAGGCCGCCGTCGCCGGCGCGGACTTCCAGCCCGCCCGCCGTCAGCGTGCCCATGAACACCACCGCGCGCGCGCTCTGCGTGATGTTGATAAAGCCGCCGACGCCGGCAATCGATGCGCCCTCGCCTTCGCCGAACTTGCTGACATTGACGTTGCCGTGGCCATCCAGCTCGGCCAGGCCGAGGATGGCCAGGTCGATGCCGCCGCCCTCGTAGAAATCGAACTGCGCGGGCTGATCCACCACCGCCTCCGGGTAGGCCGAGGCACCGAAGCTGAGGCCATCCGCGGGCGTGCCGCCGATGGGGCCGGCCTCGACGGTCAGCGTGAAGCCGTCCAGCCCGGCCTGGTGCGCCAGCATGCCGACCGCTGCCGGCATGCCCACGCCCAGGTTGACCACGCGCGGCGCACGGCGCGCCAGTTCCATCACCGCACGGCGCTGCACGATGGTGCGCGCGTCGAGCGGGCCGGCAGCCACCGGTGCCGCTTCCGCTTCGGCCACCGCTGCCTCGCCCTGCCATGGCGTCACGTAGGCCGGGTTGTAGGATTCGGCAAACGTCATCTGGTGGTTGGCGGGGTTGTCGCAGACCACCACGTAGTCGACCAGGATGCCGGGCACGTGGATGGCCTGCAGGATCTCGTGGTGGTCGACCAGGCTTTCCACCTGCGCGATCACGATGCCGCCCGAGTTGTGGGCCGCCTGCGCCATCGCCAGCAGCTCATGGTGGAAGGCTTCGCGATGGGTGCTGAGGTTGCCGCGGGCGTCGGCCGCGGTGCAGCGGATCAGCGCGCAGTGGATCGGGAAGCTCGGGTAGAACAGGTATTCGTCGCCGCGGAAGTCGACCGCATCGACCCAGCATGCCTTGCCCTCGGCAATGGCCTGGCGCGCGCGCTCGTTGACGGCGCCGCCGTGGTAGCGCGCATCCTGCGCGGTGCGCGGGTCGACGAAGGTGTGCAGGCCGATCTTGGTCATCACGCCGGGCTTGCCGCCGGCGATGGCGCGGTATAGGTGCGTCAGCACGCCCTGCGGCAGGTTGTAGCCCTCGCACTGCTCGGCCATGGCCAGCGTGGCCAGCCGCGTGGCCGAGCGCCAGTGGCCGCCGACGATGCTGGCGGTCATGCCGGCATTGCCGAAGTGGTTCACGCCGCGCGCGCCGCGGTCGCCCTGCCCGGCCGAGTACACCAGCGTCAGGTCGCGCGGCAGCCCGCTCTGCAGGAAGCGCTGCTCCAGCGCCTCGGTCACGGCCTCGGCATGGCCGGCGCCGACAAAGCCCGCGCTGGCCACGGTCCAGCCGTCCTGCACCAGTGCCGCCGCTTCGCGTGCGGTGATCACCTTCATTGCTGTCTCCGGTTTCGTTGTGCCGTCCCGCATCGGTGGCGGCACGTTTTTCCGTGAATTTTGTTTTGCGAACATTTGTTCGGAAAACGCTATCATACGGACATGCCGGCCGCTGGCGCAAGTCCGGCGCGGCATGGAGAATCATGTGATTTCCGCTCCATTTCCCCGTATTGAGCCGAAATGCCGCAAGCCGAAGCCGCCAAGAAAGACGAACTGCTGGAATCGCTGAGCAAGGGCCTGGCGCTGCTGCGCCTGTTCGCCGGCGGCGCGGAACGCCTGACCATGCAGGACGTCGCCGAGCAGCTCGACGTGACCCGCGCCGCCGCGCGCCGGCTGCTGCTGACCCTGGAGCACAACGGCTACGTGGCGCAGGACGGCCGCCACTTTGCGCTGACGCCGCGGGTGATGGAGCTCGGCTATGCCTACTTTGCCTCGATGAGCCTGCCGCAGGTGGCGCGGCCCTACCTGCAGGGGCTGTGCGAGTCCCTGGGCGAAAGCTGCTCGGTGGGCGTGCTCGATGCGGAATCCGTGGTGCTGGTGGCGCGCGAGGAGCCGCGCCAGCTGCTGCGCGTGGACATGGCGCTGGGACGGCGCATGCCGGCCTATGCGCATTCGCTTGGCCGCGTGCTGCTGGCCGGCCTGGACGATGACGCGCTCGAGGCCTACCTGGCAGGCGCCACGCTGCGCAAGCTGACGCCGTTCACGGTCAGCTCGCGCACGGCGCTGGCGCGCACGCTGCGGCAGGTGCGCACCGACGGCTACTGTGTGCTGGTGAGCGAGCTGGTGGACGGCTACGCCGGGATCTCGGTGCCGTTGCGCGACCAGGCCGGCAAGGCGGTGGCCGGGCTGGGCTTCAGCATGGTGCTGGGCAGCCGCGACCAGGCCCAGCTGGAGACGCGCTTCCTGGGGCCGCTGCGCGAGGCCGCCGCCCGCATCGAAACCATCCTGCAGGCGCGCTGAGGCGCCCGCGGCCCATGTAGAAAAGCCCCGCATGCCGGGGAGGCAGCGGGGCTCAAATGGTAGCGGGGCAATCTGCTCGACCACCCACGCCTTGATCCTGGCGCATCGCGCCACGGCGGACATCCCCCAAATGTGGGCCATTGCCATGCCGCGTTGCCGGCAGGCCGCAAACGCGCCCTGCGAAGCCTGTCAATCATGGCCCTGTCACATTCCTGAAGGAATCCGGGTTTTCGCCGAGCGGGTTTTCGCCAGCTTCCGGCCAACGTCCGGATGCGGTCTACTGGACTCACATCGACGGCCTGGCACCGCAAACGCCGGATCGCCGCAGCCGATGGTGCCTCAGAACAAGTCCAATGACCGGGAGACAGACCATGGTGACGAAGAAAGAAGACGCTTTCGTACTGAAGAACCTTCTCGCCCTCGCAGCAGTGGAAACCCTGGGTGGCGCGATTGCCCTGGGCATGGTCTTCCACCTGATCTGAACTCGCTTGCTGCGCGCCGGCGCTGCCACGCCGGCGCCCGGCGCGCTCACTCGTCGACAATCACCTCGAAGCCGCCAAAGATCATCCGCTGGCCGTCGAACGGCATCGGATCCATGCCTTCCTTCAGGCGCGGGTCGGCCATCGCCGCCTTCATGCCAGTGTCGCGCTTCTCGCGTGACGGCCACAGGATCCACGAGAACACCACCGCCTCATCCTCCTTGCGCTGCACCGCCATCGTAAAGGACGTGACCTTGCCTTCCGGCACATCGTCACCCCAGCATTCCACCACCTTCAGCGCGCCGTGCTCCTTGAACACCGCGGCTGCCTTCTGCGCCACCTGGCGATAGGTCTCGCGAGTGGCCTGGGGAACGGCCAGTACAAATCCGTCGATATAGGACATGGGCTTCACTCCTGGTCAGATTGAATCGTGCGAATCGGATCAAACGCGCGATGACTACCATAGTCCATCGCCGCGCCCTCAGCGGGTGGTCCGCTGCCCGCGCCGGTCGACCTCGAACACCATGTTTTCCCGGAAGCGCTGCCGTAGCCACTGCTCGGCCCGGCCCTGCGGCCGGCCCGACTTCGCCCAGATCAGGTCGACGCTGACCAGCCAGTCCGTGTACGGATAGGCCGCCAGGTCCAGTTCCACCAGTTCGCCGCGCTCCAGCGCCGCGCGCACCAGTTGCCGCGGCAGTGTGGCCCAGCCCAGCCCGCTTTTCACCATTTCGACCAGCGCCAGGTAGCTTTCGGCGCGCCACACCCGCGCCGCGCGCAGGTATTCGCTGGTGGGCAGCTTGTCGGCATGCACGCTGAAGGCCAGGCGCCGATAGGCGTGCAGGTCGGCAAACGAGACCTGTTCGCGCCCGGCCAGCGGGTGTCCCGGGTGCACCACATGCACCATGATCAGCTTGCCCAACTGCACGAAGGCCAGTTCCGGCGCGTAGTGCGGCTGCGCGAAGGCGATGCCGAGCTCGGCCTCGCCCTGCAGCACCAGTTCGCTGACATCGCCGTAGACCGGATTGCGAATGGTCAGGTCGACATACGGAAACTCCCGCTCGAATTCGGCCAGCACCGGCATCACCGCGTGGTACGGGATTTCGATCGCCAGCGTCAGCCCGGGCGGGTTGGCATCGGCCAGGCTGGCGGCATGGGCCTGCAGCGACCGGCAACGCTCCAGCACGGCTTCGGCCTCGGTCAGCAGCTTGCGGCCGGCCCCGGTCAGCGCCGGATTGCGGCTGCTGCGGTCGAACAGCGGCACGCCGAGGTCGATCTCCAGGTTGGCCACCGCCGCACTGACCGTGGACTGGGTCTTGCCCAGGCGCCGCGCGGCAGCGGAAAAGGAGCCTGTCTCAACCACCAGTGCGAATACCTGCAACTGGTCCAGCGAAAAACGCATGGCCACCCTCCCGCGACCCATCGACTGGATCGATAGGTATTGATTTGTTGTACCGATGAAGTTGCGGAGATGATGCCGCAACGGCCGAGGGATCACAAATCCCGGCAATCCCGGCCGGCGCTGCCCAATCCGCCCTGCCAGAGGCGGAAGCGGCTTCCATCGAAAAAGGAGACAAGCCCATGAAGACCCCGACACCGGTACACCCGGTCGATGAAATCCTGCCGCTGCGCCAGCTGGCGAGCTTCGGCCTGCAGCACGCCCTGATCCCTTTCCCAACCGGAGACCCCAAGCATGACCCGAATCACAAACCCGTCCGGCGCTGAACTGTCGCCGCTCGACCTGGAACTGCTGCGCCAGTCGATCGCGCTGTCCGATGCATCCAGGGCTCGCGGCCGCCATCCGTTCGCCGCGCTGGTGGCCGACCAGGCCGGCAATATCATCGCCAGCGCCGGCAACAACTCGATGCCGCCGGAGGGCGACCCGACCCAGCACGCCGAACTGGTCGCCGCCGCGCAGGCCGCGCGTGCGCTGCCGCCGGAGCAACTGGCCGACTGCACCCTCTACACCAGCGCGGAGCCGTGCTGCATGTGCGCCGGCGCGATCTACTGGACCGGCATCGGGCGCGTGGTCTATGCGCTGTCAGAACACAAGCTGCTGGGCCTGACCGGCGACCACCCGGAGAACCCCACCCTCTCGCTGCCTTGCCGCGAAGTGTTCGCGCGCGGGCAGCGCCAGGTGGATGTGGTCGGGCCGGTGCTCGAGGACGAAGCCGCGGCACCGCACGCGGGCTTCTGGAAGTAGCCATCCTGCCTGCCGTCCGCCCGACGGACGGCACCGATCGGCGTTGGACATTCTGTCATCGACACGTCACCCCGCCTTCCTACACTCGCCTGGCTCCGGCTCCCAGCAGCCGCCACACCCACCCAGCCAGGCGAACCCGATGCTCCCCTGCAAACTTCCAAGAACCCTGGCCGCGACCCTGATCGCGGCGGCATTGCTCACCGCATGCGGTGGCGATGACGGCGGCGGCAACCTGTCGCCGAGTGCGACTGTCACGCCGAACGCACAACCGGAACAGCCCGGCAAGAAGCCGGACCGGCGGCCCGACCCCGTGATTCGCTGCGCCCCCTGACAACGCAAGTCCCGACGCCATCCGACAAGACCATGGTCTCTCGCCGCAACTTCCTGCAAGCCGCAGCCGGCACCGGCTTCGCCGCCGCCGCACTGGCCGCGTTCCCGCCCAGCATCCGCAAGGCCCTGGCCATCCCGGCCAACAATGCCACCGGCACCATCAAGGATGTCGAGCATGTGGTGATCCTGATGCAGGAGAACCGTTCCTTCGACCACTACTTCGGCACGCTCAAGGGTGTGCGCGGGTTCGGCGACCGCTTCACCATCCCGCTGCCCAATGCGCGCAAGGTATGGCAGCAACAGCGCTCCAACGGCGCCGTGCTGACCCCGTATCACCTGGATGGCACCAACAACAACGCGCAGCGCGCGGCCGGCACGCCGCATGCGTGGGTGGACAGCCAGCAGGCCTGGGACCACGGCCGCATGGCCAGTTGGCCGACGTACAAGACCAATACCTCGATGGGCTACTTCAAGGAGAAGGAGATCCCGTTCCAGTTCGCACTGGCCAATGCGTTTACGCTGTGCGACGCGTACCACTGCTCGATGCATACGGGCACTGACGCGAACCGTTCATTCCACCTGACCGGCACCAACGGCCCGACCGCAGCCAACGTCGCCTTCGTCAACAATGAGTGGGACGCGATCGACGGCCTGCCCGCCTCGGCCAACACCGGCTACACCTGGAAGACCTATGCCGAGCGGCTGGAAGCAGCCGGCATCAGCTGGATCTGCTACCAGAACATGCCGGACGAATGGGGCGACAACATGCTGGGCGCGTTCCAGCAGTTCCGCAAGGCCAACCTGGCCTCGGGCTTTCCGGTATCCAGCGGCGGCGCGCCGGGCGCGCCCTATGCCAACACCGGCCAGCCACTGCCGTACCACGCCTACGATGCGGCCACCGACAATGTCGCCAATCCGCTGTACAAGGGCGTGGCCAACACCCTGCCCGGCACCAGACCCGAGGAATACCTCGACGCCTTCCGCCGCGACATCAAGGAAGGCAGGCTGCCGCAGGTATCGTGGATCAATGCGCCGTCGATCTACTGCGAGCATCCCGGCCCGTCCAGCCCGGTTCAGGGCGCGTGGTTCCTGCAGGAAGTGCTGGACGCGCTGACCGCCGTGCCCGAGGTCTGGAGCAAGACCGTGCTGCTGGTCAACTTCGACGAGAACGACGGCTACTTCGACCACGTCCCTTCCCCCTCGGCGCCGTCGGTGAACCCCGACAAGACGCTGGCCGGCAAGGCGACGCTGAGCGATGCCGAGATGCAGGCCGAATACTTCAACCATCCGGCGCCACCGGGCAGCCGGACCCAGCCCGCTGCTGACGGCCGCGTCTACGGTCCCGGGCCGCGCGTGCCGCTTTACGCGATCTCGCCGTGGAGCCGCGGCGGCTGGATCAATTCCCAGGTGTTCGACCACACCTCCGTGCTGCGCTTCCTGGAAGCGCGGTTCGGCGTGGCCGAACCCAACATCAGCCCGTTCCGCCGTGCCGTCTGCGGCGACCTGACCAGCGCGTTCAACTTCAAGACGCCCAACTCGGAAGCCCTGCCCACGCTGAGTGGCCGCACCACGCGCAGCAGCGCCGACCAGCTGCGCCAGGCCCAGCAGGCACTGCCCGCGGTGCCGCTGCCGGTCGACATGCAATTGCCGCTGCAAGCCACCGGCACCCGCCCGTCACGCGCGCTGCCGTACGAGCTGCACACCAGCGCGCGCTGCAGCGCCGTGGGGCAGGTCGAACTGGTATTCGCCAACACCGGCACGCAAGCCGCGGTGTTCCACGTCTACGACCGCCACCAGCTGGGCCGCATTCCGCGCCGCTATGTCGTGGAAGCCCGCAAGTCCCTGAGCGACACCTGGAACGTGTTCCAGGACAACGCCGGGCAATACGACCTGTGGGTACTGGGCCCCAACGGCTTCCACCGCCATTTCCGCGGCGATACCAACCGCATCGGCGACACCGGCATCGCACCGGAGATCCGCGTCTGCTACGACATTGCCAATGGCGACGTCTATGTCGACCTGATCAACGCCGGCCGCAAGGCCTGCCACTTCAGCATCCAGGCGCTCGCGTACCGAACCGATGGCCCGTGGCCGGTCACTGTCGGCGCCAATGACAGCAAGTCCGTGCATTGGTCGCTGGAGGAAAGCGGGCAGTGGTATGACTTCGCGGTGACGTGCGACAGCGACCCGGCGTTCTATCGCCGCTTTGCGGGGCGGGTGGAGAACGGCAGGCATACGGTTAGCGATCCGGCGATGGGGATGGTGACGGCACAGGATTGAGCGGTAGTTCGAGGCAAAAAAAAAAGGACTGCAGGTATCAACCTGCAGTCCCTTTTTCACATTGGTGGGCCTCCCGTGAGTCGAACACGGCACCAACGGATTATGAGTCCGCTGCTCTAACCAGGCATGAGCTAGAGGCCCTTGGAAGCGTTTAGTTGCCTTCCAGGAAGCTCTTCAGCTTGTCCGAGCGGCTCGGGTGGCGCAGCTTGCGCAGTGCCTTGGCCTCGATCTGGCGGATCCGTTCACGCGTGACGTCGAACTGCTTGCCGACCTCTTCCAGCGTGTGGTCGGTGCTCATTTCGATGCCGAAGCGCATGCGCAGCACCTTGGCTTCGCGCGGCGTGAGCGAGTCCAGCACGTCCTTGACGACGTCGCGCATGGAGCCGTGCAGCGCGGCTTCGGCCGGGGCCAGCGTGTTGGTGTCCTCGATGAAGTCGCCCAGATGGGAGTCGTCGTCGTCACCGATCGGCGTTTCCATGGAGATCGGCTCTTTGGCGATCTTCATGATCTTGCGGATCTTGTCTTCCGGCATCTCCATCTTCTCGGCCAGCGTTGCCGGATCCGGCTCGTTGCCGGTTTCCTGCAGGATCTGGCGCGAGATGCGGTTCATCTTGTTGATGGTCTCGATCATGTGCACCGGGATACGGATGGTGCGCGCCTGGTCGGCGATCGAGCGCGTGATGGCCTGGCGGATCCACCACGTGGCGTAGGTCGAGAACTTGTAGCCGCGGCGGTATTCGAACTTGTCCACCGCCTTCATCAGGCCGATGTTGCCTTCCTGGATCAGGTCGAGGAACTGCAGGCCGCGGTTCGTGTACTTCTTGGCGATCGAAATCACCAGACGCAGGTTGGCCTCGGTCATCTCGCGCTTGGCTTCGCGGGCACGACGCTCGCCCTCGGCCATCTTGCGGTTGACGCCCTTCAGTTCCTTCAGCGGCAGCACCACGCGCGACTGCAGGTCGATCAGCTTCTGCTGCAGCTCATGCACGGCCGGCACGTTGCGCTCGACGATGGTGCTGTAGCCCTTGCCGTCGGCGACGATGGTGTGGACCCACTCGAGGTTGGTCTCGTTGCCCGGGAAGCGGGCGACGAATTCCGAGCGCGGCATGCCGCACTTGTCGACCACGATGTTCAGGATCGAGCGTTCGAGCTTGCGCACTTCGTCGACCTGGCCGCGCAGCGTGTCGCACAGGCGCTCGACATTGCGGGCGGTGAAGCGGATGCCCATCAGCTCGGCCTGGATGGCTTCCTGCGCCTTGACGTAGGGCTTGGAGTTGTAGCCTTCCTTTTCGAACGCGCGGCGCATCTTGTCGAACTGCTCGGCGATCACGCGGAATTTCTCCAGCGCGTTCTGCTTCAGTTCTTCCAGCTGGCGCGCGGAGGCACCGGCGCCGGCGCCGCCTTCGTCGTCATCGTCCTCGTCGCCTTCCTCTTCGTCGTCGGACTCGATATCCTCGTCGTCGGCCGCTGCAGCCGGGGCTGCGGGCGCTTCCGGGGCTTCGTCGGCGTTCGGGTCGATCAGGCCGTCGACGAATTCGTCGATCTTGATCTCGTCGTTGGCCACGCGCTCGGCATGGGCCAGGATCTCGGAGATGGTGACCGGGCAAGCCGAAATCGCCATCACCATGTCCTTCAGGCCGGCCTCGATGCGCTTGGCGATCTCGATTTCGCCTTCGCGCGTGAGCAGCTCGACCGTGCCCATTTCGCGCATGTACATGCGCACCGGGTCGGTGGTGCGGCCGAACTCGGAGTCCACCGTGGACAGGGCCGCTTCGGCCTCTTCCTCGGCTTCTTCCTCGCTGGTGGCGGACGGGGCGTTGTCGTTGAGCAGCAGCGTCTCGGCATCCGGCGCCTGTTCGTAGACAGCGATGCCGATGTCGTTCAGCGTGGCGACCAGCGTGTCGATCGTTTCCGAATCGACCATGTCGTCCGGCAGGTGATCGTTGATTTCCGCGTAGGTCAGGTAGCCGCGCGACTTGCCCAGCTTGATCAGCGCCTTGAGTTTCTGGCGACGCAGCTCAAGCTCTTCCTCGGTACCCTGCTGGGTCGAGGCGAACTCCTTGAGCAGGGCCTTTTCCTTGGCCTTGCGGTCCTTGGCTTTCTGCTTTTCGGTCTTCGGCGCCGCGGCCGGGGTTGCCGCCGGGCGCGCATCGTTCTCGTAAAACTCTTCAGTCACGTCGTCTGTTGTGCTGTCGTCGTGCTGCATCTCGGCCTTGGGCTTGCGGCCACGCTTTTTCGGCTCCGGCTTGATTGCCGGCGCAGCGGGACGCTCGGATGCAACGGATGCAGGTGTCGCGGCACGCGCCTTGGTTGCCGTAGTGGTGGTGCCAGCCTTGGCTTCCCCACTCTTGGCGCCGGCGGCTGCCGCTCGCTTGCTCTCGACTTCGGTATTCTGCTGTTTCGCCACGGTGATACTCTTGCCTTTCACTGGTGCAGATGCGGCGACCTTGCCGCTCGTACTGGCGCTCTTGCCGCTCTCGCGTGCCGAAGTCGAGGCCTTTGTCTTTTCGGATGTGCGAGTCCTGGCGGGAGTCGTCACGGCGGGCGCTTGCGCGCTACGCACGGACTTTGATGGCGCAGACCGGGCTGGTGTCTTGACTGACGCGGTCGATGTCTTCGCCGCCGTTGTTTTCACAGACGCCTTGCCGCTCCCTGATTGGGGAGCTTTAGAGGTAACCCTTTCGGTTGCTTTGGCCTTTGCCATTGGCACGCTCACTTTCACCAGAACTGGAGAGAAAGATTTCGCAATCCAAACCGGCTATTGTAGCACGCCACGCATAGCCGGCTCCCTATCAGGTGAGGTTTTCACCTGAAAAATCAAGGCTTAAGCTCGGCGGGGCCGGGCCCAGTCCCTTATCCAACGCTTACTGCCACCTCCTGGTTGATGACCAGGGCGCACACAGGCACCTCAGCCAAGTTGGCGCCGCCGGTGGATTTCGCCCACCAGCCAGCGCATGCGCTGCTTGGCCGCTTCATCGGCCGTGCCGGCCACTACCTCCGCCTGCAGGCCGTCGAGCTCGCGCCGCAGCGGCTCGGCCAGCAGCTTGGTAATGGCCGCATCGAAATCCTGTATTGCGGGTGCCTCTTCGATCTCTTCTCGCAGCACCGCGGCACGCGCCACGGCATACACCTCGGCATAGGGCGACTGGGCCAGGTGTTCGCTGAAGGCCGCAAAATTGACCTCGCCCTGCACGCTGTCGCACGCCTCCACCAGGTGCGCCAGCACTTCACTGTCGCTGCTCTCGCCGCCCAGCAGCAGCGCGCGCGCATCCTCGTCCAGCCTCGCCGACAGTGCCGGATAGCACATCAGCAGCTGGATCACCCGCTGCTCCAGCCCGGTCGGGGCCTGGCGGCGCGTGCGCGGGCGCGGCTGGGCGAAGCGGCCGACGCGGGCCGGGTCGCTGCGCAGGCCGCAGATGGCTTCGATCTCCGCGGGTGTCGTTCCCGTGGCATCGGCAAGTTCGCGCACAATCTGTAGCCTCAGGCCGCCGGCGGGCATGGCCTGCAGCAGCGGCTTGGCCTCGTACTGGGCCCGGGCGCGGCCCTCGGGCTGGCGCAGGTCCAGGTCTTCGGTGACCGACTGCAGCAGGAAGCGCGACAGCGGCATGGCGTTGCGCACCTGGGTGGCAAAGGCCTCGGTGCCCTCTTCGCGCACATAGCTGTCCGGATCGTGCTCGGCCGGCAGGAACAGGAAGCGGATGGTCTTGTTGTCCGCCACATGCGGCAGGCAGGCTTCCAGCGCGCGCCGGGCCGCGCGGCGCCCGGCAGAGTCGCCGTCGAACGAGAACACCACGGCGTCGGTCTGGCGCAGCAGCTTCTGCACGTGCACAGGGGTGCACGCCGTGCCCAGGGTGGCAACGGCATTGGCAAAACCGAGCTGGGCCAGCGCCACGACGTCCATATACCCTTCGACCACCAGCACGTAGCCGGTTTCCCGGATTGCGTGACGGGCCTCGAACAGCCCGTACAGCTCCGTGCCCTTGCTGAACAGCGGAGTCTCGGGCGAGTTCAGGTACTTGGGCTCGCCCTGCCCCATCACGCGCCCGCCGAAGCCGATCACGGCCCCCTTGGTGTTGCGGATAGGGAACATGATGCGGTCGCGGAAGCGGTCGTAGCGGCGCGGCTTGCCGTCCGCATCGCGCTTGTCGCTTTCGATCAGCAGGCCGCACTCGACCAGCGGCGCCGACACGTTGTCATCACGATAGCTGCCGAATACGGCCTCCAGGCCCTGCCAGTCATCGGGCGCGTAGCCCAGGCCAAAGTTCGCGGCGATCTCGCCGGTCAGGCCACGGCCCTTCAGGTACTGGATCGCCTGCGGCGCGCTTCGCAGCTGGCGGCGGTAGAAATCGGTGGCGCGGGTCATGGCGTCGGACAGCGCCACCGAACGGGCCTGCTGCTCCGCGCGCTGCCCGGGCGGCAGCCGGTCGCGCTCTTCCGGCACGCTCATGCCGACCGACTGGGCCAGCTCGCGCACCGCTTCCGGGTAGGACTGGCCGGAAAACTCCATCAGGAAGCCGATGGCCGAGCCGTGGGCGCCACATCCGAAGCAGTGGTAGAACTGCTTGGTCGGCGACACCGTGAATGACGGCGATTTCTCGTTATGGAAGGGGCACAGCCCCATGAAATTGGCGCCGCCCTTCTTCAGCTGCACATACTTGCCCACCACATCGACAATGTCGACACGGTTGAGCAGGTCCTGAATAAAGGATTGCGGAATCACCCGACTGACCGTCCTGAGGCATGGCCGTCCCGCGGCGGGCGGCTTCTTTTAGGAATGCGTGACCGGTGCGGCGCCCGGCTGCTATCGGAATATTGTAGTGCAGCGTGATAGGGCCGCCCGGACTACGTGACATCTCCGTGCAACTGCACCGAACCACGCGGATCCGGTGCTTATCTTGCCAGCAACCGATTAAATCAGTATTTACTTTGCTGCAAGTGCCGCCTTGACCAGGGCCGATACGGCGGTCATGTCGGCACGGCCGGCCAGCTTGCCCTTGAGCACGCCCATGACCTTGCCCATGTCCTGCGGACCGGCGGCACCAGTGGCGGCAACGGCCTGCTGGACCTCGGCGGCGACTTCCTCGTCCGACAGCGCGGCGGGCATGTAGGCCTGCAGCACTTCGACTTCCGCCGACTCCTTGTCTGCCAGGTCATTGCGGCCCGCCTGCCGGAACTGCGAGATCGAATCCTTGCGCTGCTTGATCAGCTTCTCGACCACGGCCAGCACGGCGGTATCGTCCAGTTCCACGCGCTCATCGACCTCGCGCTGCTTGATGGCGGCCAGCAGCAGGCGGATGGTGCCGAGGCGCTCCGTTTCGCGCGCGCGCATGGCGGTCTTCATGTCTTCGCTGATACGGGCTTTGAGGGACATCGTGATCTTCCAGAAAGTGGGTGGACACTCACAGGTGGCGGCGGTGACCGCCCGCTGCAAGGCCCAGAATGCAAAAACCCGCCGAAGCGTAGGCCACAGCGGGTCGGATACAAGCGGGAGCGCCGGGGTCAGTACAGTTTCTTCGGCAGCATCTGGCTGCGGATGCGCTTGTAATGGCGCTTTTCGGCGGCTGCCTTCCTGCGCTTGCGCGCGGCGGTGGGCTTTTCGTAAAACTCGCGTGCCCGCAATTCCGGGAGCAGCCCGTTCTTCTCGATGGTGCGCTTGAAACGGCGCATGGCAACTTCAAAAGGCTCGTTTTCCTTGAGACGGATCGTGGTCATTTGGCCAGAAAATGAGAATTTTCGGGATAAGCGGCTCTACGAAGTTCTGGATTGTAGCACCAACAATCGAGCGCGGAAGTGGCGTGCAACGGACACTTGCCGAGTGCCGCCCACCGCCCCTTCCAGCTCTCGCCAGTCTACCCTTGGGCTACCGATTGCCCTGCCGAAGCGGTGCGCGATGTCTCAGCCGCGGCCTGCCCCGCCGCCACCGCGGACGCCCACGCCCACTGGAAGTTGTAGCCGCCCAGCCAGCCGGTCACGTCCACCACCTCGCCGATGAAATACAGGCCCGGCACCTCGCGCGCCATCATGGTGGTTGACGACAGCGCCCGCGTGTCGACCCCGCCAAGCGTGACCTCGGCCTTGCGGTAGCCCTCGGTGCCCGACGGCACGATGCGCCAGCCGTTGAGCGTGGCGCCAAGCTTGCGCAGGGCCTTGTCGGTCACATCATGCAGCGGCATGGCGGCATCCACGCCCGAGGCCGCGCACCAGGCATCGGCCAGCCGCGCCGGCAACCGTTGCGCCAGCAGGTTGCCCAGGTGCTTGCGGCTGCCGGCCTTCTGCTCGAGCAGCCAGGCGGCGGCATCCTCGCCATCAAACAGGTCGATGGCGATCGGCGTGCCGGGACGCCAGTAGCTGGAAATCTGCAGCACGGCGGGTCCGGACAGGCCGCGATGGGTCCACAGCAGGTCTTCGCGGAAGGCTCCGGCCGCCTTGCCGTTGCCGGTGGCGATATCCACTTCCAGCGACACGCCGGCCAGCGGCGCGAACGGCACCCAGTCCTTGCCATCGAAGGTCAGCGGCACCAGCGCCGGCCGGGTTTCGACGATGCCCAGCCCGAACTGCCGGGCGATGCGATAGCCAAAGTCGGTGGCACCGATCTTGGGGATCGACAGGCCGCCGGTGGCCACCACCAGCGCCCCGGCCCGCACCGTGCCGGTAGCGGTGAGCAGCAGGAAGTCGTCGCCCTCGCGCCGGACCTCGGCCACGCTGCAGCCGGTGTGCCAGCGCACATGGCCGGTGTCGCATTCGGCGCGCAGCATGGCGATCACGTCTTCGGCGCTGTCGTTGCAGAACAGCTGGCCACGATGTTTCTCGTGCCAGTCGATGCCGTAGCGGCGCATCAGGCCAAGGAAATCCTGCGGCGTGTAGCGCGCCAGCGCCGAGCGGCAGAAGTGCGGATTGGACGACAGGTAGTTGGCGGGCCCGGCCTGCAGGTTGGTGAAATTGCAGCGCCCGCCGCCCGAGATGCGGATCTTCTCGGCAAGCTTGGTGGCATGGTCGATCAGCACCACGCGCGCGCCGTTCTGGCCGGCCACGGCGGCACACATCATGCCGGCCGCGCCCGCACCCAGCACGGCCACGTCATACCGGCCCGTCCGGGCCGATGTTGCCCCGCTCATTGCACGCCTCGCGCATCCATGTGTATTGCCACCGCCAGAGAAAGGGCAGATTGTAGCGAAAAGCACGCCGCGCGCTGCTGTGCTACCCTGCGCGCTTCCTGCAACCTGTTGTTTCGACAGCCGTTTCCCTGACCGGAGGCGGCCCTATGCGCTTCCCATGCTTGTCCTCGGCATCGAATCCTCCTGCGACGAAACCGGCCTCGCCCTCTATGACACCGGCGCCGGCCTGCTCGCGCACGCGCTGCACTCGCAGATCGCCATGCACCGCGACTACGGCGGCGTGGTGCCGGAACTGGCGTCGCGCGACCATATCCGCCGCGTGCTGCCGCTGCTGGAGCAGGTGCTGGCCGATGCCGGCCGTACCCGCCAGGACATCGACGCCATCGCCTTCACCCAGGGCCCCGGGCTGGCCGGCGCACTGCTGGTGGGCGCCTCGGTGGCCAATGCACTGGGCTTTGCGCTGAACGTGCCGATGGTGGGCGTGCACCACCTGGAAGGCCACCTGCTGTCGCCGCTGCTGACGCGCGAGCCGCCGCCCTTCCCGTTCGTGGCGTTGCTGGTGTCGGGCGGGCATACGCAGTTGATGGAAGTGCGCGGCATCGGCGACTACACGCTGCTGGGCGAAACCCTAGACGACGCCGCCGGCGAAGCCTTCGACAAGACCGCCAAGCTGCTGGGCCTGGGCTATCCGGGCGGCCCCGAAGTGTCGCGGCTGGCCGAATTCGGTATCCCCGGCGCCTTTGCGCTGCCGCGGCCGATGCTGCATTCGGGCAACCTGGATTTCTCCTTCGCCGGACTGAAGACCGCGGTGCTGACGCAAACACGCAAGCTCGCCAACACCTGCGAGCAGGATCGCGCCAACCTGGCGCGCGCCTTTGTCGATGCCATTGTCGACGTGCTGGCCGCCAAGTCGATGGCAGCGCTCAAGCAGACCGGCCACAAGCGGCTGGTGGTGGCGGGAGGCGTGGGTGCCAACCGCCAGTTGCGCGAGCGGCTGGACCAGATGGGCAAGCAGCGCAAGATCGACGTGTATTACCCGGACCTGGCGTTCTGCACCGACAACGGCGCGATGATCGCGTTTGCCGGCGCCATGCGCCTGCAGGCAGCGCCCGAACTGGCGCGGCACGAGTATGGCTACGGCGTGACGCCGCGCTGGGACCTGGCGGATATCCGCCTGCCTTCGGCGGCCTGAACCGGACAAAAAAATAGCCACCGCATGCGGTGGCTATTTCTATTGCAGCGACAACGCGGTCAGTCGACCCGCTTGTCCCGCTCGATCACCGCATACGCGCTGTGGTTGTGGATCGACTCAAAGTTCTCCGCCTCCAGCACATAGGCCACGATGCGATCATCCGCATTCAGGCGCATGGCGATATCGCGCACCAGGTCCTCGACGAACTTGGGGTTCTCATAGGCGCGCTCGGTGACGAACTTCTCGTCGGGGCGCTTGAGCAGGCCCCACAGCTCGCACGAGGCCTCTTCCTCGGCCATGCGCACCAGCGCTTCCACCGGCAGCTCGCCGGCCAGTTCCACGTTCATGGTGATATGCGAACGCTGGTTGTGCGCGCCGTACTGCGAGATCTTCTTCGAGCACGGGCACAGGCTGGTCACCGGCACCAGCGCCTTCAGGAACACGCGCGCGGCGCCGTCGCGCACTTCGCCGGTCAGCGTGACCTCGTAGTCCAGCAGCGACTCCACGCCCGACACAGGCGCGGTCTTGCTGATGAAGTACGGGAAGGTGACCTCGATGCGGCCGGCCTCGGCTTCCAGCTTTTCCAGCATCTTGTCCAGCATCAGCCGGAAGCTGGACAGCTCCAGCGGTGCGCGCTCTTCTTCCAGCAGCGCGACGAAGCGCGACATATGCGTGCCCTTCTGGTCCGCCGGCAGGTGCACGTCGAGATTGAAGGTGCCCACGCTCGGCATGATGCCGGCCGGGGTCTTCAGGGTCACGGGGTAACGCACGCCTTTGACACCGACACGCTGGATGGGGATCTGGCGGGTGTCGGGGCTCGACTGGACGTCGGGCATGACGAAGGCGGGATTGATGTCATTCATCTACGGTTTCCTCCAGGGTCGCGCCCAAGGGGGACGGCACGAGCCCTTACGGTCGCGGCAATTTCGCAGTCCATCCATGCCGCGCAACGAGTGTGAAACCACGGGATCCGGCAAGTGGCACGCCGGCCCGCAGCTGCGAACACAAAAAAAGGGAGTTTAAGGGAATTCGGACGCACTCGTGGTGCGAGGGCCGAATCCCCTTCGGGACAGCAGGTGATCAGGCCACGCGCGAGGCGACCGTGACCTTGGGCTGGTCCAGCCCGAAGCGCTCGCGCACCGAGCGCTCGATGCCGGCCGCATCCAGGCCGCATTGCTGCAGCAGATAGGCCGGGTCGCCGTGGTCGACGAAGCGGTCGGGCAGGCCCAGCGTCAGCACCGGCTTGTCGATGCCGGCCTCGGCCAGTGCCTCCAGCACGGCGCTGCCGGCGCCGCCCATCACGCTGCCCTCTTCCACGGTCACCAGGTAGTCGTTCTCCGCGGCCAGGCGCTTGACCAGCTCCACGTCGAGCGGCTTGACGAAACGCATGTCGGCGACCGCGGCATCCAGCGCCTCGGCGGCACCCAGGGCCGGGTGCACCATCGAGCCGAACGCCAGGAAGCCCACGCGATGCCCCGCGCGCGCACCTCCCTCGCGGCGCATCACGCCCTTGCCGACCGGCACAGTGGTGAGCTCGGCGGCAATGGCCGCGCCCGGGCCGGAGCCGCGCGGATAGCGCACGGCGCTCGGGCACGCCTGGTGGAACGCCGTGGTCAGCAGCTGACGGCACTCGTTCTCGTCGGACGGCGTCATCACCATCATGTTGGGGATGCAGCGCAGGTAGGCGATATCGTAGGCACCCGCGTGCGTGGCGCCGTCGGCGCCGACCAGGCCGGCACGGTCCAGCGCGAACACCACCGGCAGGTTCTGCAGCGCCACGTCGTGGATCAGCTGGTCGTAGCCGCGCTGCAGGAAGGTCGAGTAGATCGCCACCACCGGCTTGAGACCCTCGCAGGCCAGGCCGCCGGCAAAGGTCACGGCGTGCTGCTCGGCGATGCCCACGTCGTAGTAGCGGTCCGGGAAGCGCCGCTCGAACTCGACCATGCCCGAGCCCTCGCGCATCGCCGGGGTAATGCCGACCAGGCGCTTGTCGGCCGCGGCCATGTCGCACAGCCAGTCGCCGAACACCTGCGTGTAGGTCTTGCGCGCCGGCTTGGCCGCCGGGCGGATGCCCTCGGCCGGGTTGAACTTGCCCGGGCCGTGGTAGAGGATCGGGTCGGCCTCGGCCAGCTTGTAGCCCTGGCCCTTCTTGGTCACCACGTGCAGGAACTGCGGGCCGGCGCCCTCGAGCGCGCGCTCGCGGATATTCTGCAGCGTCGGCACCAGCGAGTTCAGGTCGTGGCCGTCGATCGGGCCGATGTAGTTGAAGCCGAATTCCTCGAACAGCGTGGCCGGCACCATCATGCCCTTGGCATGTTCCTCGAAGCGCTTGGCGAACTCCAGCACCGGCGGCGCCACCGACAGGACCTTCTCGATGCCCTTCTTGGTGGCCGCGTAGAACTGGCCGCTCAAGAGCCGCGCCAGGTGGCGGTTGAGCGCGCCCACCGGCGGCGAGATCGACATGTCGTTGTCGTTGAGCACCACCACCAGCGGCAGGTCCTTGTAGACGCCGGCGTTGTTCAGGGCCTCGAAGGCCATGCCCGCGGTCATGGCGCCGTCGCCGATCACCGCCACCGAGACGCGCTTCTCGCCCAGCGTGCGCGCACCGAGCGCCATGCCCAGCGCGGCCGAGATCGAGGTCGACGAATGCGCCGTGCCGAAGGTGTCGTATTCGCTCTCGCTGCGGCGCGGGAAGCCAGAGATGCCGCCCCACTGGCGCAGCGTGCCCATGCGCTCGCGGCGTCCGGTCAGGATCTTGTGCGGGTAGCTCTGGTGGCCCACGTCCCACACCAGCCGGTCGTCCGGGGTGTTGAAGACGTAGTGCAGCGCGATGGTCAGCTCGACCGTGCCCAGGTTGGACGACAGGTGGCCGCCGGTCTGCGAGACCGACTCCAGCACATAGGCGCGCAGTTCGTCCGCCAGGGTCCGGAGCTCACGCCGGTCGAGCTTGCGCAGGTCTGCGGGGGCGTCAATCTTGTTGAGGAGTGCGTAGGTCATGATGTCCGTTCGGCCGGCTCTCTGTTTAGTGTGTGCGCAGCACGATCAGGTCCGCCAGGTCCCGCAGGCGGTCCGCGCGCTCGCCAAAGCCGGCCAGCGCCTCGTGTGCGTCGGCGCGCAGCGTCCCGGCCAGTGCGCGTGCCGGGTCAAGCCCCATCAGCGACACATAGGTCGGCTTGTCATGGGCGGCGTCCTTGCCGGCGGTCTTGCCCAGCGTGGCGGTATCGGCAGTGACGTCCAGAATATCGTCAACCACCTGGAACGCCAATCCCACTGCCGCCGCATAGCGATCCAGCGCGGCCAGGCCCTCGGCGTCGATTTCACCACATAGCGCACCCATGCGCACACTGGCGCGCAACAGCGCGCCGGTCTTCATGCGATGCATGGCCTCGAGCGCCTCGCGCGTCATGGCGCGGCCCACGTTCTGCAGGTCGATCGCCTGGCCGCCGGCCATTCCGGTCGAGCCCGACGCCAGCGCCAGCTCGGCCACCAGCTGCAGCCGCGCCGCGGGCGCGATCGCCCCGGCACCGGCCAGCACGATAAAGGCCTGGGTCTGCAGCGCGTCGCCAACCAGCAATGCGGTGGCCTCGTCATAGGCCTTGTGCACGGTGGGCCGGCCGCGGCGCAGGTCGTCGTCGTCCATGCAGGGCATGTCGTCGTGCACCAGCGAATAGGCGTGGATCATCTCCACCGCACAGGCCGCCGCGTCGCAGGCGGCCGGAGCCGCCCCGCTGACCTCGCCGGCGGCATGCACCAGCAGCGGCCGCACGCGCTTGCCGCCGCTCAGTGCAGCATAGCGCATGGCTTCGTGCAGCGTATGCGGCACGGTCTCGGCAGCGGGCAGCGCCGCCTGCAGGGCGGCCTCGGTACGGGCGCCCTGGGCCTGCATCCATTGGGCAAAGTCACTCATGCCTCGTCCGCCCCCAGTGCACCGTTGGCGCCATTGCCCTCGCCGGCCAGCGGCTTGAGCACGTCACCTTCCAGCACGCGGACCTGCTGCTCGACCCGCTCCAGCTTCTGCTGGCAGTAGCGCACCAGCTCGGCGCCGCGGCGGTAGGCCGCCAGCGATGCCTCCAGCGGCAGTTCGCCGCTTTCCATGCTGGCCACCAGCGTTTCCAGCTCGGCCATCGCCGCTTCGTAGGAAGCGGGCGGCGCCGATGCGCTGGTGTCGGCGGTGTTGTCGGTCTGGACCGGAGCGGTCGTCGTTTTTGGCATATCAGGACCTGGAATCAAGGACCCCGGGGGAAACCCGGATGGGGAAGCCCGGATTTTACGCCAAAGCGGGAGCTTGCCCCATCCTTGCGCACGGTCGGCGTGGACCTATCGGGGTGCACAAACCACAGAAGTGACTTGTGCGCTCGGGTCGTCTTTCCGAATGCGCCCGGTACGGCACCCCGATGACGACCCGGGTCGACTTTTTCGCTAAAAAGGCAAAAAAATCAGTCCCTTAACTTTTTGGGTCGGGTACAATCTCCCCCTCGCCGCCAGGGGGCTACCGGACCTTGCCGACCTGGCGGAAGTCTTTCCCAAATCGATTCAATTTTCGATGGTTGGGTTGTTCACTGCTTTCACCTGTTCATCTGGGAGTGGGGATAATGTCCAATCTCAGCACCGCGCTCAACCTGGCGCCGGCTGATTCGCAACTGCCCGTCGGCGTCTATTTCGACGAAGCGCTGCATCAACAAGAACTCGAACTGCTGTTCAGGAATGGCCCGGGCTATATCGGCCACGAGCTGATGGTTCCGGAAGTCGGCGACTACCACACGCTCAGGGCAGAGGACGAAGGCCGCATGCTGGTACGCAACGCCGCCGGCATCGAACTGATGTCCAACGTCTGCCGCCACCGCCAGGCCATCATGCTCAACGGCCGCGGCAATGCGCACAACATCGTCTGCCCCCTGCACCGCTGGACCTACGACCTGAAGGGCGAGCTGCTCGGCGCGCCGCATTTCGACAAGCAACCCTGCCTGCACCTGAAGCGCTCGCCGCTGCAAAACTGGAATGGGCTGCTGTTCGACGGCAAGCGCGACGTGCGCGCCGACCTGGCCAGGCTGGGCGTGGCCCAGGACCTGAACTTCGACGGCTACATGCTGGACCACGTCGAGGTGCACGAGTGCGACTACAACTGGAAGACCTTTATCGAGGTCTACCTGGAGGACTACCACGTCGTGCCGTTCCACCCGGGGCTGGGCAGCTTCGTCTCGTGCGACGACCTCAAGTGGGAGTTCGGCGAGTGGCACAGCGTGCAGACCGTGGGCCTGCATGCCGGCCTGAAGCGCCCCGGCAGCCCGACCTACCAGAAATGGCACGACGCGGTGCTGCGCTTCAACGACGGCGTGCTGCCCAAGCACGGCGCGATCTGGCTGACCTACTACCCCAACATCATGGTGGAGTGGTACCCCAACGTGCTGGTGATCTCGACGCTGCACCCGGTCGGCCCGCGCAAGACGCGCAATGTGGTGGAGTTCTACTACCCCGAGGAAATCGCGCTGTTCGAGCGCGAGTTCGTCGAGGCCGAGCGCGCCGCCTACATGGAAACCTGCATCGAGGACGACGAGATCGCCGAACGCATGGATGCCGGCCGGCTGGCGCTGCTCAAGCGCGGCACCAGCGAAGTCGGACCGTACCAGTCGCCGATGGAAGACGGCATGCAGCATTTCCATGAGTGGTATCGCCGCGCCATGGCTTACGCCGGCTAGTCCGGCGGACTAGTGCGATAACCGCACAACGCACGCAAGAACGGACCGCCCTGGCGGTCCGCTTTCCTTTGGGACGCGAAGTGCGCTGCTAGAATCATTGTCCGGTGCCGGCAGCCACACCGCTTGCGCGACGAGGCCAGACACGAAGCCCGCCCGCGCGCCGGACGCCTCTCCTTCCCGCTTCGTTTCGCTTCACCGCGCCCCTCGCCATGCAATCGCTCTGGATGCTGTTCGCCGCCTTCGCCTTCTCGTTGATGGGGGTTGGCGTCAAGCTGGCATCCGATCTCTACACCACCGGCGAGATCGTCTTCTACCGCGGCCTGATCAGCGTGGTCATCATGTGGGTGCTGCTGTCCTCGCGCGGGATCCCGGTGCGCACGCCCTACATGCTGTCGCACATCAAGCGCAGCGTGTTCGGCGTGACCGCGCTGATGCTGTGGTTCACCTCGATCTCGCTGCTGCCGCTGGCCACCGCGATGACGCTGAACTACATGTCGCCGGTGTGGATCGCGCTGATCCTGGGCGCCGGCGCGGCGCTGGCCGGCACCGGCGGCAATGCCGACCGGCGCCTGGTGCTGGCGATCCTGCTGTCCTTTGCCGGCGTGATCTGCCTGCTGCAGCCTTCGGTCGGCAAGGACCAGCTGACCGGCGGCCTGGTCGGACTGATCTCGGGCATGTTCACGGCGCTGGCCTATGTCGAGGTGCGCCAGCTCGGCCAGCTGGGCGAGCCCGAGGGCCGCATCGTGTTCTATTTCTCGCTGGTCGGCATGATCGCCGGGCTAGTGTGGATGCTGCTGGGCGGCGTCAGCGCGCATACCTGGTACGGCGCCGGCCTGCTGCTGGCCATCGGCATCCTGGCCACGCTGGGCCAGACCGCGATGACGCGCGCCTACAAGCGCGGCAACACGCTGCTGACCGCCAACCTGCAATACGCCGGCATCGTCTTTTCCAGCGTGTGGGGCATGCTGATCTGGTCCGACCGGCTGAACTGGCTGTCGTGGCTGGGCATGGGGCTGATCATCGCCAGCGGCATCGCCACCACGCTGATGCGCGCGCGCCAGGGCACCGATGCCAAGCCCACGCCGGCCACGCCGGTCAAGTCGCCGGAGGCGGAAGTCCATCCCGAGGTGTAGCATCCCCTGGTGAACTAGACCCCTTTCCATCGATCGCAACAGGATTCCCATGCAGAAACCGCTGATTTCCGTCACCGCGCTGCAATCGCTGCTGGCCACCCCCGGCGGCTGCGTCGTGATCGACTGCAGCTTCGACCTGGCCGACCCGGCCGCCGGCCGCGAGGCCTACCGCACCGGCCACCTGCCCGGCGCCTTCTACCTGCACCTGGACAACGAGCTGTCCGGCCCCAAGACCGGCAGCAACGGCCGCCACCCCCTGCCCGACGCCGACGACCTGGTGGCGCGCCTGCAGGCGCTGGGCGTGGACGACGACACCCCGGTAGTGGCCTACGATGCGCAGGGCGGCATGTTCGCCGCGCGGCTGTGGTGGCTGTTGCGCTGGCTCGGCCACGATGCCGTGGCCGTGCTCGACGGCGGCAAGGACGCCTGGGTCAAGGCCGGCCTGCCGCTCGAACACGATGCCACGGAAGAGCCGGAATTGCCCGGCAAGTTCCAACGCCGCAAGTCGCTGGCGCCGACCGTCGACGCCGCCGCGCTGGTGGACAACCTCGAGCGCGCCTCGCTGCTGGTGGTGGATGCGCGCGCGCCCGACCGCTTCCGCGGCGAGAACGAGACGCTGGACCCGGTTGGCGGCCATATCCCCGGCGCGGTCAACCGCTTCTTCAAGGACAACCTGGGCGCGGACGGCCGCTTCAAGCCGGCCGAGACCCTGCGCGCGGAATTCGGCGCAGTGCTGGGTGCGCGCGCCCCGGCGCAGGCAGTGATGCAGTGCGGCTCCGGTGTCACGGCCTGCCACAACCTGCTGGCGCTGGAAGCGGCCGGCCTGGGCGGCGCGGCGCTGTACCCGGGATCATGGAGCGAATGGTGCGCCGATCCGGCGCGCCCGGTCGCTACCGGGGCCGCCTGAGGTCAGCGTGACGAGGCAATGGGCGCGGCGGGCGCAATATGGCCGTGCCCGCCGTGGCTGTGGCTCTCGTGCACGCCGTTGGTGATGAAGACGATCGCCGAGATGCCCGCGGCCACCAGCACCACCTGGATCGCCGACTCGCGCCAGCGCGGCTTGCGCTGCATCTGGGGCATCAGGTCGCTGACCGCGATATAGAGGAAGCTGCTGGCGGCAATCACCAGCACGTATGGAATCCAGCCGCTCAGCTGGTCGAGCAGGAAATACCCGACCACGCCGCCGGCGATGGCCGCCAGGCTCGACAGCAGGTTGAAGGCAAAGGCACGGGCCTTGGAGAAGCCGGCATTGAGCAGCACGATGAAGTCGCCGACTTCCTGCGGGATCTCGTGCGCCGCGATCGCCAGCGCGGTGACCACGCCGATATGCGGATCGGCCAGGAAGGCCGCCGCGATCACGATGCCGTCGGCAAAATTGTGGAAGGTGTCGCCGACCAGGATGGTCAGGCCGCTGCGCCCCGCTTCCTCGCGGTCATGGCCGTGGTGGTGGTGGTGCCCGTCGCCCTCGTGGTGGTGCGAGTGGCGCAGCAGCGAGATCTTTTCCAGCAGGAAGAAGCCGAGCAGCCCCGCCAGCAGCGTGCCGAACAGCGCGCGCGGGTCGGCGCCGGACTCGAACGCCTCGGGCAGCGAATGCAGCAGCGCGGTGGCCAGCAGCACGCCCACTGAAAAGCTCACCATGCGCTCGACCACGCGGGACGCCACCGTCAGCGACAGCAGCGCCGCCCCGAAGATGCTGCCCACCCCCGAGATCGTGGCGGCGAGCAGGATATACAAAAGCGTCGAATGGATGATGGGCTCCCGGGGTGGCGGTACCGGGCGGCCCCGCCGTTCCGCCCGCATCGCGCCGGGCGGCTAACGCAACAATGTTGCAATAACTCAAAGGCCGCATTGTACGTATCCGCCGGGACTTTGCAATCCTGCTGTCGGGCGAGAGGCGCCTCGCGGCGCCGGGACGGCCGGATCAGGCCACGCCGTGCTGCCTGAACCAGTCCAGGCACTTCTGCCAGCCATCCCTGGCATCGGCTTCACGGTAGCTGGGCCGGTAATCGGCATGGAAGGCATGGCCGGACTCGGGATAGACGATAAAGCGCGAGGCCTTGGCGTCCGGGTCGGACGACGCCGCCAGCGCGGACTTCATCCTCTCCACCTGCTCCTGCGGGATGCCGGTGTCCTTGCCGCCATACAGGCCGAGTACCGGGGCATGGAGCTGGCCGACCAGGTCGATGGGATTCTTCGGCTTGAGCGGGGTCGGCTCGGGCGCCAGCTGGCCATACCAGGCCACGCCGGCCTTCAGGCGCTTGCTGTGCGCTGCATAGAGCCAGGTCATGCGCCCGCCCCAGCAGAAGCCGGTGATGGCCAGGCGCGACACGTCGCCGCCGTTGGCACCGGCCCAGGCCACCGCGGCGTCCAGGTCGCCCATCACCTGCGCGTCAGGCACCTTGGCAATCACCTCGCGCTGCAGCTCCTGGATGGTGCCGAAGCTCTGCGGATCGCCCTGGCGCGCGAACAGTTCCGGCCCGATCGCCAGGTAGCCCAGCTTGGCAAAGCGCCGGCACACGTCGGCGATATGCTCGTGCACGCCGAAGATCTCGCTGACCACCAGCACCACCGGCAGGTTCTTCTTGCCTTCGGGCTGGGCGCGGTAGGCCGGCATGCTGAAGCCGCCCGAGGGGATGGTGACCTCGCCGGCGCTCAGGCCGGCAAAGTCGGTCTTGATGGCCTGCTGGGCCATCACCGGCAGCGCGGCCGCCGCAAAGGCGGAACCCAGCGCCGTCTTGACAAAGCCGCGGCGGTCGAACGTCTGGCCGGGGACGAGGCTATCCACTTCCGGTTTGAGCATGCGTGTCTCCAGGATCGTTGGTGGCTGGGCCGGGATGCGGCGCCAGCGGCAGATTTTAAGCAGACATGGAGAAAACATGGGGCGGCCTTGCAGCCACCTCCGCACGCCACCAGCCCGCGCGGCATGGTGCAGCACGGGAAGCCCCGGCCCGGCGCGCGTCAGTGCAGCTTGACGCGCGGGCTGGTCTTGCGGCGCAGCCAGTGCGAAACCGTGTCCAGCGCCATGCCCACGGCGCCGTGCAACGCCATCACATGCATCCGGTACAGCGACGTGTACATGACGCGCGCCATCAGCCCTTCGATGAACATCGAGCCGCCGATCAGCCCGCCCATCAGGCTGCCCACTGCGCTGAAATGCCCCAGCGACACCAGCGAGCCGAGATCCTTGAAGGCGAACGACGGCAGCGGGCGCCCGTCCAGCCGCGCGCGCAGCGCGCTGTAGAGGAAGGTGGCCTGCTGGTGCGCGGCCTGTGCGCGCGGCGGCACCGTAGTCTGCTTCTCGGCCCACGGGCAGCTGGCGCAGTCGCCGAAGGCGAAGATGTCCGGGTCGCCCTCGCTCTGCAGCGTCGGGCCGACCACGATCTGGCCCTGGCGGCTGACCGGCAGCCCCAGTGTGGCCAGCACCGGCGGCGCGGTGATGCCCGCCGCCCATACCGTCAGGTCGGCATCGATATGCTTGCCGCTGGCGGTCAGCACCGCCTGCGGCGTGACCTCGGTCACGCGCTCGCTGGTCAGGACATCGACGTCGAGCTTCTTCAGCAGCTTGGCGGTCTCGACCGAGACCCGCTCGGACAGCGCCGGCAGGATGCGCGGGCCGGCCTCGATCACGTGGATATGCACATCGCGGCGCGGATCAAGCTGGTGCAGGCCGTAGGCGCTGAGCACGTGCGCGGTGTTGCGCAGTTCGGCCGACAGCTCCACGCCGGTGGCGCCCGCGCCAATGATGGCCACGTCAACGCGCGGCCGGCCGTCCGCGCCCACGCGCCCGCGCCCGTTCTGGGCCCGCACGCAGGCCGCGATCAGGCGCTTGCGGAAGCGCTCAGCCTGCGCCACGACGTCCAGTGCGATGGCATTCTCGGCCGCGCCGGGCACGCCGAAGAAATGCGTGACGCAGCCGATCGCCAGCACCAGCGTGTCATAGGGCAGCTCGCGCGCCGGCAGCAGTTCGGCGCCGTCCTCGTCGAAGCTGGCCGACACCGAGATGGTCTTGCGGATGCGGTCGATGCCGGTCAGCTCGCCCAGCTGGAACTCGAAGTGATGCCAGCGCGCCTGCGCCGCGTATTCCAGCTGGTGCGTGTTGGGGTCCATGCTGCCGGCTGCCACTTCATGCAGCAGCGGCTTCCAGATGTGGGTGGGCAGGCGGTCCACCAGCACCACCTGCGCCTGCCCCTTGCGGCCGAGCTTGTCGCCCAGCTTCGTTACCAGTTCCAGCCCCCCTGCTCCCCCACCGACGACAACGATGCGAGGCGTCCTTGTTTCTGTCATGGTCTACCTGATGCGTTTTTGTAAATTCTTGCCTGAGGCGTTTGCCACAGTCTGCTGCATTGCAGCATAACTGGCAAGCCGGTAAGCCTGACTCGGCAGTCGCTTCATTCGATACCACAACGCATGGGCGGCGCAGGCTGGCTGACAGGCGGCCTCGTCAGTGCGCTTCTTCCCAGTTGGCGCCGCTGCCCACTTCGGCCACCAGCGGCACGCGCAGCTGCGCCACCGAGCACATCAGCTCCGGCAGCCGCACCTTGACCAGCTCCAGCTCATGCTCCGGCACCTCCAGCACCAGTTCATCGTGCACCTGCATGATCTGGCGCGTCTGCAGCCCGTCGCGCTCCAGCCAGCCCTGCACCGCGATCATCGACAGCTTGATCAGGTCGGCGGCGGTGCCCTGCATCGGCGCGTTGATGGCGGCGCGCTCGGCGGCCTGCCGGCGCGGGCCGCTGCCGCCGTTGATGTCGGGCAGCCACAGCCGGCGGCCGAACACGGTCTCGACATAGCCTTGCTCGCGCGCGGTCTGCCGGGTCTCTTCCATGTAGTGGGCCACGCCCGGGTAGCGCATGAAATAACGGTCGATGTAGTGCTTTGCGGCCTCGCGCTCGATACCCAGGTTGCCGGCCAGGCCGAACGCGCTCATGCCGTAGATCAGGCCGAAGTTGATCACCTTGGCGTAGCGGCGCTGCTCGCTGCTGACGGCCTCGCGCTCCACGCCGAAGATCTCGCCTGCCGTGGCGCGGTGGATGTCCTCGCCGTTGGCAAAGGCGCGCAGCAGGTTCTCGTCGCCCGAGATATGGGCCATTATGCGCAGCTCGATCTGCGAGTAGTCGGCCGACACGATCACGCTGCCGGGCTCGGCGATAAAGGCTTCGCGGATGCGGCGGCCCTCCTCGGTGCGCACCGGGATGTTCTGCAGGTTGGGCTCGGTCGACGCCAGCCGGCCGGTCACCGCGGTGGCCTGGCCGTAGCTGGTGTGCACGCGGCCGGTCTGCGGGTTGACCATCTTGGGCAGCTTGTCGGTATAGGTGGACTTGAGCTTGGCCAGGCCGCGGTAGTCCAGCAGCAGCTTGGGCAGCGGGTAGTCCTCGGCCAGCTTCTGCAGCACCTCTTCGTCGGTCGAGGGCGCGCCGCTGGCGGTCTTCTTCACCACCGGCAGCTTCATCTGGCTGAACAGGATCTCGCCGATCTGCTTGGGCGAGCCCAGGTTGAAGGGCTGGCCGGCGGCCTCGTAGGCGGCCTGCTCCAGCGCCAGCATGCGCTGGCCCAGCTCGGCGCTCTGCGCGGCCAGGCGTTCGGCATCGATCAGCACCCCGTTGCGCTCGACCTTCTGCAGCACCACCGAGACCGGCATCTCGATCTCTTCATACACGCGGCGCAGGCCCGCCGCGGCTTCCACCTGCGGGAACATCTTGCGGTGCAGGCGCAGGGTCACGTCAGCGTCTTCGGCAGCGTATTCGGTGGCGCGCGCCAGGTCGATCTGGTCGAAGCCGATCTGGCTGGCGCCCTTGCCGCACACCTCTTCATAGGTGATGGTCTTCAGGCTCAGCAGGCGCTCGGCCAGGCTGTCCATGCCATGGTTGCGATGCGAGGCCAGCACGTAGCTCTGCAGCATGGTGTCGTGCGCCACGCCGCGCAGCTTCACGCCATGGTTGGCAAAGACATGGGCGTCGTACTTGAGGTTCTGGCCCAGCTTCGGGCGGCTGGCATCTTCCAGCCATGCGCGCATGCGCCCCAGCACGAACTCGCGCGACAGCTGGCCGTGGTCGGGCAGCCCGGCCACGTCCGGGCCACGGTGCGCCACCGGGATATAGCAGGCTACGCCCGGCTCGACCGACAGCGAGATGCCGACCAGCTGCGCCTGCATCGGGTCCAGCGAGGTGGTCTCGGTGTCGATGGCCACCAGCGGCGCGGCCTCGATGCGCCGCATCCAGTCTTCCAGCTGGGCTTCGGTGCTGACCGTGTCGTAGCGGATCTCGGTCGGCGCGGCCTGGTCCGCTGCCGGTGCCTCGGCTGCGCCGGCCGTGGCCGGCACATCGAACAGGCCGCCTTGCGCCGGCGCGGCGGCCGCGCGGGCGCGGGCCTGGGCGCGGGCATCGGGCAGGCTTTCGCCGGTCGCTTCGCGCAGCCAGGTCTTGAAGCCGTAGCGCGAGAAAAACGCTACCAGCTTGTCCTTGTCCTCGCCCGTTTCGCGCAGCGCGTGGAAGTCCGCCACCGCGGCGGAGAGGTCGCAGTCGGTCTTGACCGTGACCAGCTGGCGCGCCATCGGCAGCCAGTCCAGCGTATTGCGCAGGTTCTCGCCGACCACGCCCTTGATGCCGGGGGCGGCGGCGATCACGCCGTCGAGCGAGCCATGCTCGGCCAGCCATTTGACCGCGGTCTTGGGGCCCACCTTGGGCACGCCCGGCACGTTGTCGACCGCATCACCGATCAGCGACAGGTAGTCGATGATGCGCTCGGGCGGCACGCCGAACTTGGCAACCACGCCAGGGGGATCGAGCACCTCGCCGCTCATGGTATTGACCAGCGTGACCTGGTTGTTGACCAGCTGCGCCAGGTCCTTGTCGCCGGTGGACACCACCGTGCGCACGCCCTGCTCCGTGGCCTGGCGCGACAGCGTGCCGATCACGTCGTCGGCCTCCACGCCATCAACCACCACGATCGGCCAGCCCATGGCGCGCACGGCCTCATGGATCGGCTCGATCTGGCGCGCCAGGTCTTCCGGCATCGACGGGCGATGTTCCTTGTAGGCCGGATACATGTCGTCGCGGAAGGTCTTGCCCTTGGCGTCGAACACGCAGGCGCTATACTCTGCCGGGTAGTCGTTGCGCAACTTGCGCAGCATGTTGATCATGCCGTAGATTGCCCCTGTGGGCAGACCCTCCCCATTCCTCAGGTCCGGCAGAGCGTGATAAGCGCGATACAGATAGCTCGATCCATCGACGAGCAAGAGTGTTTTTGGACTATCCGACATTCCCATGGACTCAAAATTGACTGGTGCCGCTGCAGGCGGTGCCTCGACCGCCCCCCTTGCTGACCCGGATGTTTCCGACATTTCCGGCGATACCGTACAACCCCCGCCGGAGGCTGCTTCCGAGCACGCCGCGGCCATCGCCGCGGCGGCCGATGCTGCTGCCGCGGGCAATCCGCCCGAAGTTGCTGCTGAAAAGGCCGCTGCTGCGGCCGCGCGCGCCAATCCGCGCAAGATGATCCCCAGCCTGCGTGCGCTGGCCGACGAAGACCGCGCTACCGCAAAGAAGGCGCGCGCCTCGTGGCAAATGTTCACGATTATGGCAGAGTTCATCGAGGCCACCGAGTACCTCTCCGAGATCCGCCCGGCCGTGTCGATCTACGGCAGCGCGCGCCTGCGCGAGGATTCGCCGTACTACCAGCGCACCATCGAGATCGCCCGGCTGTTTTCGGACGCCGGCTTTGCCGTGATTTCCGGCGGCGGCCCCGGCATCATGGAAGCGGCCAACAAGGGCGCGCATGCCGGCAAGTCCGCCAGCGTCGGCCTGAACATCGAACTGCCGCACGAGCAGCAGGGCAATCCGTACCAGGACATTGCCATGCGCTTTCGCCACTTCTTCACGCGCAAGGTCACCTTCGTCAAGAATTCGGACGCCTTTATCGTGATGCCGGGCGGCTTCGGCACGCTCGACGAGCTGGCCGAGGTGCTGACGCTGGTGCAGACCGGCAAGTCGCGCTCGGTGCCGGTGATCATGTTCGGCAGCCGCTTCTGGAAGGGCCTGCTGGACTGGTTCCGCTTCACGCTGCTGCCGATGGGCCTGATCGCCGAGCACGACCTGGACCTGATGAAGATCGTCGACGAACCGCACGAAGTGCTGGAAGCGGTCTACGACTACTACGAGCAGCGCGGCGGCGACAAGCCGATTCCGCCCAAGGAAGAGATGTTTTACCTGTAAGGCATGGACGCCGGGGCGCGCGGCGCCAAGCCACGTACCCGGCACCCGGCGCCCGTTGCGCAGGTGCCCCCCGGGGCACGGCAGCGGCCTGCGCACGGCAGGAATTGCTAGAATGGAACCTGTCCGTCTGCCAAGCCCGGCGCCGCCGGGTTGCAGTCCAACCGCTGCATGCCGCGGGGTTGCGCGCAAGCTGCGCCGCAGCCCCGCACAGGAGCACCTGATGACCTCCCCCTCCACCGCCCGCTCGGTCCGGCCCACGCGGTCTTCCGCCGTGGCCGGCGAGCCTGAATCGCCTGCCAGGCGGTCCGTGTCCAGCCTCGCCGCCGTGGCCGCCGCCGCGCTGGCGCTGGCTTCCGGCTGGGCCGTCGCGCAGGAAAGCAATGCGCTGACGCAGCAGGAGCTGAACCAGATCAACAACCAGCCGATCGCCCCGACGGCCAAGTCGCAACTGAACCAGCCGCGCCAGCCGAGCTTCCAGCTCAATGAACGCGATGGCACCCAGGTGCGCGAGTACCGCGACAAGGGACGGGCCACCGATATCCAGGTCAGGTCGGGTTTCGGCACTAAATACGAGATGAGCAAGCCGGAAGACAGCTCGCCCAAGATCCGCGAGCACGATGTCAACCGCGTGCCTTCGGTCAACCTGAAGTTCTGAGTTCGCTTGCCCACGGCCTGGCGTAAGCCCCAGGCCGCGCCGGCCCTCCGGCAGTGTCATGCCGCGGCGGCGGCCCGGACTTTGTCCGGAACCGGTGCCCGCCGCTTTCCGATTCGCTTCACACAACGAGTATGGCCGTATTCACCACGGTCTCGCAGGACGAGATCGCCCGCTGGCTGCTGGATTTCAACCTTGGCGAAGTGCGCGAGCTGCGCGGCATCGCCTCGGGCATCGAGAACAGCAATTTCTTCCTCACCACGGAGCACGATGGCCAGACGCGCCAGTATGTGCTGACCATTTTCGAGCGGCTCACGTTCGCGCAGCTGCCGTATTACCTGCACCTGATGGCGCACCTGGCCGAGCGCGGCATCCGCGTGCCCGCGCCGATCCCGGCACGCGACGGCGAGATCCTGCGCCCGCTCAAGGGCAAGCCCGCCACCATCGTCACGCGCCTGCCGGGCGCATCGCAACTGGCGCCCGACGCGCAGCACTGCGCTGAAGTGGGCGACATGCTGGCACGCATGCACCTGGCCGGCCAGGACTATCCGCGCCAGCAGCCCAACCTGCGCAGCCTGCCCTGGTGGCGGCAGACCGAGCCTGAGATCCTGCCCTTCCTGGATGCCGGCCAGCGCGCGCTGCTGCAGCAGGAGATCGCCCACCAGGCCGCCTTCTTCGCCAGCACGGACTACGCCGGCCTGGGCTCGGGCCCGTGCCACTGCGACCTGTTCCGCGACAACGCGCTGTTCGAGGAAGACGGCAGCGGACGCCACCGCCTGGGCGGCTTTTTCGACTTCTACTTCGCCGGCAACGACAAGTGGCTGTTCGATGTGGCAGTCACCGTCAACGACTGGTGCATCGACCTGGCCAGCGGCGAACTCGACCCCGCGCGCACGCAGGCCCTGCTGCGGGCTTATCATGCCGTGAGGCCGCTGACCGCCACCGAGGCCGCGCACTGGCAGGACATGCTGCGCGCGGGTGCGCTGCGCTTCTGGGTATCGCGACTGTGGGACTTCTACCTGCCGCGCGAGGCCGACATGCTGCAACCGCACGACCCGACCCATTTCGAACGCATCCTGCGCCGGCGCATCGGCGCGGACCCTGCAAGCGCCCCGCTCCCCTGGATCTGATCCGTATGCAACTACTGGAAGTCCCTGCCAAGGAAGGCTACACCTGGTTCCGCCAGGGCATCTGGCTGTTCCGCAAGAACCCGCTGACCTTCCTGATGCTGCTGTTCGTCTACCTGATCGCCGCGCAGCTGGCCATCGTGGTGCCGCTGATCGGCATCATCGCGCTGCTGGTGGTCACCCCCGGCCTGTCGGTCGGCGTGATGACCGCATGCCGCGACGTGATCCAGAACAAGCGGGTGATGCCCACCGTGCTGCTGGCGGGTTTCCGCGCCAACGGCAAGGAAGCCACGCGCAACCTGCTGGTGCTGGGCGGCATCTACGCCGGGCTGGTGTTCATGCTGGGGCTGATCGCCGGCTCGGTGGTCGACATGAGCGCGCTGGTGCCGATCGTGCTGAAGGAAGAAGCGCCGACCGCCGAAGCGGTGCGCCAGCTGTACTACGCCATGCTGATCGGCGCGCTGCTGTACACGCCGATCGCGATGATGTTCTGGTTCGCGCCGCTGCTGGCAGCCTGGCACGGCGTGCCGCCGGTCAAGGCACTGTTCTTCAGCTGGACCGCGTGCTGGCGCAACCGCGGCGCCTTCCTCACCTACGCGGTGCTGTTCGCGATGCTGCTGGTGGCGATCCCGTTCTTCCTGGAGGCGGTGTTCAGCGCCTTCGGCGCGGAGACGGTGCTGTCGTTCCTGGTCACGCCATATTCGCTGCTGATGCTGGCGATCCTGTACTGCTCGTTCTATGCGACGTACCGGGGCTGCTTCAACGTGACGCCGCCGGGGGTAGATCCGACCGCGCCGGCAACTCCCGGGGCCTGAACAACGGGCGCTCGCTGCGCGATCGTGTGCTCCCTCTCCCGCTTGCGGGAGAGGGAGCACACCGCCCTCACGGCCTATTCGCAGAACGTCTTCACCATCTCGTCCGCTGCCAGGCGCAGGTCCGGCACGAATCCCATCAGCTGGTCCATCGTCATGCGCGCCATCGGCACCTGCACGGCAATCGCCGCGCAGGCGCGGCTCCGGTTGCGCATCACCGGCACCGCGACCGCGATCATGCCTTCCAGGTTTTCCTGATTGTTGACCCCCAGGCGCCGCTGCCGTGTCTCGGCCAGTTCCGCGTGCAAGGCCTCGGCATTGGTAATGGTGTGCGCCGAATGCGCGCGCAGCGGCAGGCTGGCAACCAGGCGCTGGCGCTGCGCGCTCGGCAGGAACGCCAGCAGCAGCTTGCCGCTGGCGGTGCAGTGCAGCGGCACCCGCGAGCCCGGCTGCAGGTGCATGCGCAGCGGCCATTGCGTTTCCACGCGGTCCAGGTAGACCACGTCGTCGCCGGACAGCATGGTCAGGTTGCAGGTCTCACCGATCTTGTCGACCAGCTGCTGCAGGATCGCATGGCGCGCCGCCGCCGGACCTGCCTGCATCAGCACATTGACGGCCAGCTGCCGCACGCGCGACGAGCACTCGTAGTGGCGGTTGCCGGCAGTGCGCGACACCAGCCAAGTGCTTTCAAGCTGCTTGAGGATGCGGTGGACGGTCTGCTTCGGCAGCTCGATCGCCTGCACGATGGCCGCCAGCGACAGCGGTCCGTCGGCCGCGGACAGGATCTCGAGAATGCGGAAGGCGCGCACGGCGGCGGCATTCGAATGATTGCTCATGGATCAAATTTAAAGGATTCCGGGACGCATGGCCGTCCCGAAAACTGAATTCTCGATCGCACCCCGGCTGCGCGCTCGCGAAAGCGCACAAATTGGGACGGCCTGTCTGCCCGGCTTCACTAGATTCGATCCAGGGCCGCCGACGGTGCCGCGAAGTGCACGACAAAGCGCGGCGGCCCTAACCGTCCAAACCGCGGAGTCGAATCCATGAGTGTGCAAATACTGCATCGCCGGCAGTCCAACAATTCCGATTTGCCCCTACCGACGGCATCCCTGCCCGTGCAGCCAGCGCAAGCCGCGGCTGAAGCCGTCACTGCGGTCGTGGCCCCGGCCAGGCAGGCGCAGCGCGAGTTCGCGCGTGCCGACCAGGCCACCGTCGACACGGCAGTCGCCGCTGCCGCGTGGGCCATCATGGAGCCCGCGCGCAACCGCCAGTTGGCCGAGCGTGCCGTCGCCGACACCGGGCTGGGCAATGTCGACGACAAGATCCGCAAGAACCACCGCAAGACGCTGGGCCTGCTGCGCGACCTGCATGGCCGCAGGACGGTGGGCGTGATCGCGCAGGATGCGGCAGCCGGCATCACCGAGATCGCGCGGCCCGTGGGCGTGGTGGCGGCCATTACGCCTTCGACCAATCCTGCGGCCACGCCGGCCAACAAGATCATCAACGCGCTCAAGTGCGGCAACAGCGTGATCTTGGCGCCGTCGCCGAAGGGGCAGGACACCTGCGCGCTGCTGCTGTCGTTCATCCACGCCGAGTTTGCGCGCGCCGGCCTGCCCGCCGACCTGGTCCAGATGCTGCCCGCGCCGGTCTCGAAGACCGCGACGGCGGAGCTCATGCGGCAGGCCGACCTGGTGGTCGCGACCGGCTCGCAGGCCAACGTGCGCATGGCCTACACCTGCGGCACGCCGGCCTTCGGCGTGGGCGCCGGCAATGTGGCATCGATCATCGACGCCAGCGCCACGCTGGATGACGCGGCAGCCAAGGTGGCGCGCTCCAAGACCTTCGACAATGCCACCAGTTGCTCTTCGGAGAACAGCCTGGTCGTAGTCGACGCGGTCTACACGCCCATGCTCGACGCCTTGGCGGCGGTCGGCGGCGTGCTGCTCACGGCTTCGGAGAAAGCGCGGCTGCAGGCGCTGATGTGGCGCGACGCCAAGCTCGCCGGCAGCTTCACGGGACAGAGCGCGACCCGCATTGCCGAGCTCGCCGGGCTGGAACGCGTGCGCGCGCTGCAGCCCGCGATGCTGCTGGTGGAGGAAACCGGTGTCGGCAGCGACTACCCCTTCTCCGGCGAGAAGCTCTCGCCCGTGCTGACGCTCTACCGCGCGACCGACTTCGCGGCGGCGGTCGAGCGCGTGGCGAGCCTGTACGCCTATATGGGCGCCGGGCATTCGGTCAGCCTGCATTCGTCCAACCCGCGCCATGCGCTGCAGCTTGGACAAGAGCTGCCGGTGGCGCGCGTGATCGTGAACCAGGCGCACTGCTTCGCCACCGGCGGGAATTTCGACAACGGCCTGCCGTTCTCGTTGTCGATGGGCTGCGGCACCTGGGGCGGCAACAACTTCTCGGACAACCTCGGCTGGCGCCAATACCTGAATATCACCCGCATCGCCGTGCCCATCGCCGAGCACGTGCCCGATGAAGCGGACCTGCTGGGCGACTACTTCGCGAGGGTCGGCAAATGAACGCGCGCACGGAACCCGAAGTGTTCGACACGCTTGCCGCGCTGATTGCCGTGCGCGCCGCGCAGTGGCCCGACAAGCCCTACCTGTTGTCCCCGGACAGCGGCCATGCGCTCACTTTCGGCGCGCTGGCGACGGACGCCGGCACGCTCGGCCGCAGCTATGCGGCAGCCGGCCTGGGCAGCGGCCAGACGGTGTCGGTGTACCTGCCCAACGGCGAGCAGACCGCGCGGCTCCTGCTCGGCACCATGGCCTGCGGGCTGGTGGTCAATCCGATCAACCTGCTGTGCCAGCCGGCGCAGCTGCGCTACATCCTGGCGCACTCGGATACGAGGCTGGTCTTCACCTGGCCCGACGGAGAAGCCGCCATCCGCGAGGCCCTGCGCGAGGCCGGACTGGACGTGCCGGTGCTCGTCACCGCGCCCGATGCCAACAGCCTGCCGGCACTGCCTGCCACGCATGATGCTGCGTCGCCACTGCCCGCACCGCAGCCTGACGCGCCCGCGCTGCTCATGTACACGTCTGGCACCACCGGCACGCCCAAAGGCGTGCTGCTGACGCAGCGCAACCTGGTGGCCAACGGCACCAACGTCAGCCGCGAGCACTGCCTCGGGCCGGCCGACCGGGTGCTGGCGACGCTGCCGCTGTATCACATCAACGGCCTGGTCGTGACCGCGATCGCGCCGCTGGTGCACGGCGGCTCGGTGGTGATGCCGATGCGCTTTTCCGCCAGCGCGTTCTGGCAGGACAGCGCGCGCCACGGATGCACCTGGCTGAACGTGGTGCCGACCATCATCGCCTACCTGCTGAACGATCCGCACGGCCAGGCCCCGGCCGGCGTGCGCTTCTGCCGCTCGGCCTCGGCCGCGCTGCCGCCCGAGCATCACCGCGCCTTCGAGGCGCGCTTCGGCATCGGCGTGATCGAGACCATGGGCATGACCGAGACTGCCGCACCGGCGTTCAGCAATCCGCTCGACCCGGGCCAGCGGCGCATCGGCAGCATCGGCAGGCCATCTGGCACGCGCGCACGCGTGCTCGGGCGCGACGGCAAGCCGGCTCCTGACGGACAGGTCGGCGAGATCGTGCTGCAGGGCGAGAGCGTGATGGCGGGCTACTACAAGGCGCCGGACATCACGCGCGAGGCCTTTACGCACGATGGCTGGCTGCGCACGGGCGATCTCGGCTACCGCGACGCCGATGGCTATTTCTACATCAGCGGGCGCGCCAAGGAACTGATCATCAAGGGCGGCGAGAACATCGCCCCGCGCGAGATCGACGAGGCGCTGCTGCGCCATCCGGGCGTGCTCGAAGCCGCGGCGGTAGGCGTGCCGGACCCGGCCTACGGGCAGGAGATCGTTGCCTACGTGGTCATGCGCGAGGCCGCGCGCTGCGATGACGCGGCGCTGCGCGCGCATTGCCTGCGCGAGCTGGGCCGTTACAAGACGCCGAAGGAGTTCCGCTTTATCGCCGAGCTGCCGCGCGGCCCGTCCGGCAAGGTGCAGCGGCTGAAGCTGCTCGACCACGCCTGAACCTTCCCCCTTCCACAACCCTCGCCAAGGAGCCTGCCCGACCGGAATCCACCAGACCAGGAGACACGACTCAAGACTGCAGACAGATTGCTCAAGGACGGGGCAGCGCGGCCGGCGCCGCGCCCCCGGCGCGCCGCAAGCGCATGGCTACGGACCGTGTGCCGGCCGCCGCCCCGTCAACACCACGCGCGCGCCGCGCATAGGAGGTGGTTATGAAGCAACGTATCAAGACCCGGCACATGATCCTGGGCGTCATGTGCCTGATGTATTTCATCGCCTATATCGACCGCGTCAACATTTCGGTCGCCGCCCCCCTGATCCGCGAGGAAATGGGACTGACCACATCGCAGCTGGGGCTGGTGTTCTCGGCCTTTGCCTACCCCTATGCCGCCATGCAGATTCTCGGCGGCTGGATGGCTGACAAGTTCGGGCCCAAGAAGGTGCTGATTGTCCTCTCGCTGATCTGGGGCGTGGCCACCGTGCTGACCGGCTTCGCGGGCAGCGTGCTGATGCTGGTGGTGCTGCGCTTCGTGCTGGGCATCGGCGAAGGCGGTGCGTTCCCGACCGCGACGCGCGCCTTCACCTACTGGATGCCGGTGGCGGAGCGCGGCTTCGCGCAGGGCATCACCCACAGCTTCGCGCGGCTGGGCGGTGCGATCACGCCGCCGGTCGTGCTGGTCATCGTGGCCGCCGCCGGCTGGCGCGAAGCCTTTATCGTGCTGGGCGCGGTCAGCCTCGGCTGGACCTTGCTGTACGCCTTCTTTTTCAAGGATTCGCCCGACAAGCACAGCCGCGTGACCGCGCAGGAGCTGCAGGAGATCGGCTACCGGCACGGCGACAGCCGGCAGGCCGCCAAGGCGGCCACGCCGTGGCGGCGCCTGTTCCGGCGCATGTGGCTGGTGACCTTCGTCGACTTCTGCTACGGCTGGTCGCTGTGGGTCTACCTGACGTGGCTGCCCTCGTACCTGAAGGAGGCGCGCGGCTTCGACCTGAAGCAGCTGGCGCTGTTCACCGCGCTGCCGCTGATGGCCGGCGTGGTCGGCGATACGCTCGGCGGCGTGCTGTCGGACCGCATCTACAAGCGCACCGGCAACCTGCGCCTGGCGCGCGGCGCGGTCCTGTTCGTGGGGCTGGCCGGCTCGCTGATGTTCATCGCGCCGATGACCTTCACGGCCGATGCCGTCAACGCGGTGATCCTGCTGTCGCTGTCGTTCTTCTTCCTGGAGCTGACCAACGCGGTGCTGTGGAGCCTGCCGCTGGACATCGCCGGCAAGTACGCCGGCACCGCGGGCGGCATGATGAACACCGGCTTCGGCGTGGCCGGCATGGTGTCGCCGGTGGTGTTCGGCTACCTGATCGAGCGCACCGGCAGCTATGACCTGCCGTTCATGATCTCGGGGGCGCTGCTCGGGGTTGGCGCGCTGGCCTCGCTGTTCATCAATCCGCTGCTGACGGTGGACAGCCCCGACGAAAAGGCTGGCGAGGTCCGCCACGCCCTGCCCTGAGCCGCCCGGGTCGCGGCATGGCGCGCGCAGCGAAGCCGGACTCGTTCAGTCGATCGCGTCCAGCTTCGCCACCGACAGCGCCAGCCACTTGGCGCCGTTGCGCTTGAAGTTGATATTGGCGCGTGCGTCGGTGCCCTCGCCTTCCAGCGCGGTGATCACACCTTCGCCAAACTTGTTGTGGAACACCGACTGCCCCACCCGGAAGCCGGTGCCGGCCTCGCGCTTGGCATCGGCATAGCCGTTGCCGTTGTCCATGCCGCCGGTGGGGCGCGTGCCGGTATAGGGCACGTCCTCGGGCTTGCGGAACCAGTCGCGGCCCCAGGCGCTGTCGCGCTCCTGGCGGCGCACGCCGCCGTAGCCCTGCGCCGGCGGCGTCAGCCACTTGAGCGAGGCCTCGGGCAGTTCCTCGAAGAAGCGCGAGCGCACGTGGTAGCGGGTCTGGCCGTGCAGCATGCGGCTTTGCGCGAACGACATGTAGAGCCGCTTGCGCGCACGCGTGATCGCCACGTACATCAGGCGGCGCTCTTCCTCCACGCCGTCCGGGTCCATCATGCTGTTCTCGTGCGGGAACAGGCCCTCTTCCATCCCGGTGATGAAGACCACGTCGAATTCCAGCCCCTTGGCCGCATGCACGGTCATCATCTGCACCGCGTCCTGGCCGGCCTGGGCCTGGTTGTCGCCGGCTTCCAGCGAGGCATGGGTCAGGAACGCGACCAGCGGCGTCATCACCACCGGCAGCGCTTCCGGATCCAGCACCTGCTGGGCCTGGTCGCCGTCGGCCAGTGCCGGGGCGGCGGGGCTGCGGTCAACCGGGATCACCGCGGCCAGCGCTTCCAGGCCGTAGCCTTCCTCGACCACGAAGGCCTGCGCGGCGGTCACCAGTTCCTGCAAGTTCTCGATGCGGTCCTGGCCTTCCTTCTCGCCCTGGTAGTGGGTGATCAGGCCGCTGTGGTTGATCACGTACTCGACGGTCTCGGCCAGCGTCATGCGGCGCGTGTCCTCGCGCATCTTCTCGATCAGGCGTGTAAACGCCGCCAGCTTGCTGCCGGCCGCGCCGGGCACGTAGGCCACCGCCTCGGCCAGCGCGCAGTCATACTGGCGCGCCATGTCCTGCAGCACTTCCAGCGAGCGCGCGCCGATGCCGCGCGCCGGGAAGTTGACCACGCGGCCAAAGGCTGCATCGTTGCGCGGGTTCTCCAGCAGCTGCATATAGGCCAGCGCGTGCTTGATTTCGGCGCGCTCGAAGAAGCGCAGGCCGCCATAGACGCGGTACGCGATGCCGGCCGAGAACAGCGCATGCTCGATCACGCGCGACTGCGCGTTGCTGCGGTACAGGATGGCAATCTCGGCGCGGCTGGCGCCCTGCGCGATCTGGTCGCGGATCTCCTCGATGATCCAGGCGGCTTCCTGGCCGTCGGAGCCGCCCTGGAACACTCGCACCGGCTCGCCGTGGCCGGCGTCGGTGCGCAGGTTCTTGCCCAGGCGGCGCGCGTTGTGCGAGATCAGGTGGTTGGCCGAATCCAGGATATGCCCGTGCGAGCGGTAGTTCTGCTCCAGCTTGATCAGCCGGCGCACGCGGAACTCGTGCTCGAAGTCGCGCATATTGCCGACGTTGGCGCCGCGGAACGCATAGATGCTCTGGTCGTCGTCGCCCACGGCAAAGACCGCGGCCGGGTTCTGCGTGCCGTAGCCGGCCAGCAGCTTGAGCCACTGGTACTGCAGCACGTTGGTGTCCTGGAACTCGTCGACCAGCACGTGGCGGAAGCGGTGCTGGTAGTGCTGGCGGATGGCGTCGTTGTAGCGCAGCAGCTCGTAGCAGCGCAGCAGCAGCTCGGCGAAGTCGACCACGCCTTCGCGCTGGCACTGCAGGTCGTAGGCGGCGTAGAGGTCGACAAAGCGCTTGTTGAAGTCGTCGTTGGCCTCGACGTCGGCCGGGCGCAGGCCCTGCTCCTTGGCGTTGTTGATGAAGTACTGCAGGTTCTTGGCCGGGTACTTCTCATCGTCGACGTTGAGCGACTTGAGCAGCCGCTTGAGCGCCGAGAGCTGGTCCTGGCTGTCCAGGATGGCAAAGGTCTGGGGCAGCCCGGCGTCGCGGAAATGCGCGCGCAGCATGCGGTTGCACAGGCCGTGGAAGGTGCCGATCCACATGCCGCGGGTGTTGATCGGCAGCATCGACGACAGCCGCGTCTGCATTTCCTTGGCGGCCTTGTTGGTAAAGGTCACCGCCAGGATGCCCGCCGGCGAGACCCGGCCGTTCTGGATCAGCCAGGCGATGCGCGTGGTCAGCACGCGGGTCTTGCCGCTGCCCGCGCCCGCCAGGATCAGCGCCGGTTCGTCAGGCAGGGTGACGGCGGCTAGTTGTTCGGCGTTCAGGTTGGCAAGCAGGTCGGACATCGGATCAGCCTTGTGGATTGACGGCAATTATACCGGCGGGCCCTGTCCTGCAAGTCACATCCGGCGGGGCCGGATGGCCGGGAAATAGGCACCAGCCTGCCACCCCCGTATAATTTAACGTTTTACTGGCGCAATGCCGGCCGCCGACGGCCGCCGCCTCGCCAGGCGCAGGCCGAAGCACCCTGCGACGACCCCCGACGCCAATATCGACATCCCAGCATGACCGCCCAAGACCAGTCCCTCGCCAAAAGCTTCGAACCCACCGCCATCGAGGCGAAATGGGGCCCCGAGTGGGAGAAGCGCGGCATTGCCAAGCCGACCTTCGACCCTGCCCGCCCGGACTTTGCGATCCAGCTGCCGCCGCCCAATGTGACCGGCACGCTGCATATGGGCCACGCTTTCAACCAGACCATCATGGACGGCCTGGCGCGCCATGCGCGCATGAGCGGCGCCAATACGCTGTGGGTGCCGGGCACCGACCACGCCGGCATCGCCACCCAGATCGTGGTGGAGCGCCAGCTCGAGTCGCAGGGCGTGTCGCGCCATGACCTGGGCCGCGAGAAGTTCACCGAGAAGGTGTGGGCCTGGAAGGAAGAGTCGGGCTCGACCATCACCCGCCAGGTGCGGCGCATGGGCGCTTCGATCGACTGGAGCCGCGAGTACTTCACGATGTCGCCCGAGATGTCGAAGGCGGTCACCGAAGCTTTCGTGCGCCTGCACGAACAGGGCCTGATCTACCGCGGCAAGCGCCTGGTCAACTGGGACCCGGTGCTGGGCACCGCCGTGTCGGACCTGGAAGTCGACAGCATCGAGGAAGAAGGCTCGCTGTGGCATATCCACTATCCGCTGGTCGAGGCTGATGCCAAGGGCGGCCTGACCCACCTGACTGTGGCCACCACCCGCCCCGAAACCATGCTGGGCGACGTGGCCGTGATGGTCCACCCGGAAGACGAGCGCTATGCGCACCTGATCGGCAAGTTCGTGCAGCTGCCGCTGACCGAGCGCCAGATCCCGGTGATTGCCGACGAGTACGTCGACCGCGAGTTCGGCACCGGCGTGGTCAAGGTGACCCCCGGCCATGACTTCAACGACTATGCCGTGGGCCAGCGCCACAACCTGCCGCAGTTGTCGATCCTGACGCTGGACGCGAAGATCGTTGCCGACGCCCCCGCCGCCTACGCCGGCCTGGACCGCTTCGACGCGCGCCGCGCCATCGTCGAGGACCTGGACAAGCGCGGCCTGCTGGCCGAGGTCAAGAAGCACAAGCTGATGACCCCGCGCAGCGAGCGCACCGGCAGCGCGATCGAGCCGATGCTGACCGACCAGTGGTTCGTCGCCATGAGCAAGCCGGCGCCGGAAGGCACCTTCTACCCGGGCCGCTCGATCGCCGAGGTGGCGCTGGAAGCCGTGCAGAGCGGCGAGATCAAGCTGGTGCCGGAAAACTGGATCAGCACCTACAACCAGTGGCTGGGCAATATCCAGGACTGGTGCATCTCGCGCCAGCTGTGGTGGGGCCACCAGATCCCGGCGTGGTATGACGATGCCGGCAACTGCTTTGTCGGCCGCACCGAAGAAGAAGCGCTGGCAAAGGCAAAGGCCGCCGGCAGCACCGGCAGCCTGCGCCGCGAGGAAGACGTGCTCGACACCTGGTTCTCGTCGGCGCTGGTGCCCTTCTCCTCGCTGGGCTGGCCGGGAGAAACGCCCGAGATGCATCACTTCCTGCCGTCGTCGGTGCTGGTGACCGGCTACGACATCATCTTCTTCTGGGTGGCGCGCATGGTCATGATGACCAAGCACTTCATCGGCAAGGTGCCCTTCCATACCGTCTACGTGCACGGCCTGGTGCGCGATTCGGAAGGCAAGAAGATGAGCAAGTCCGAGGGCAACACGCTGGACCCGGTGGACCTGATCGACGGCATCGACCTCGACACGCTGCTGCAGAAGCGCACCACCGGCCTGCGCCGCCCCAAGGACGCGCCCAAGATCGAGAAGAAGACGAAAAAGGAATTCCCCGAGGGCATTCCCGCATTCGGCGCCGACGCGCTGCGCTTCACCTTCGCGTCGCTGGCCACGCTGGGCCGCAACGTCAACTTCGATACCGGCCGCTGCGAGGGCTACCGCAACTTCTGCAACAAGCTGTGGAACGCGACCCGCTTCGTGCTGATGAACACCGAAGGCCATGACTGCGGCATGGGCCCGTGCAACAACGACTGCGGGCCGGACGGCTACCTGGATTTCTCGCAGGCCGACCGCTGGATCGTGTCGCTGCTGCAGCGCGTGGAAGCCGAGGTCGAGAAGGGCTTTGCCGAATACCGCTTCGACAACATCGCCAACGCCATCTACAAGTTCGTCTGGGACGAATACTGCGACTGGTACCTGGAACTGGCCAAGGTGCAGATCCAGAACGGCACCGAGGCCCAGCAGCGCGCCACGCGGCGCACGCTGCTGCGCGTGCTCGAGACCGTGCTGCGCCTGGCGCATCCGATCATCCCCTTCATCACCGAAGAGCTGTGGCAGAAGGTGGCCCCGCTGGCCGGCCGCGCCAAGGGTGACGGCTCCGAGACCATCGCGCTGCAGCCCTACCCGCTGCCTGCGGTCGCCAAGATCGACGAGCAAGCCGAGCAATGGGTTGCGCGCCTGAAGGAAGTGATCGATGCCTGCCGCAACCTGCGCGGCGAGATGAACATCTCGCCGGCCCAGCGCATCCCGCTCTATGCTGAGGGTGACAGCACCTTCCTGAAGGCGGCGAGCGCACATATCCAGGCACTGGCGAAACTTTCCGAGGTACGCGTCTTCGAAGATGAAGCTGCCTTGCAGGCTGAAGGCGCCGGCGCGCCGGTCGCCATTGCCGGGGGCAACCACCTGCTGCTGAAGATCGAGATCGATGTCGGCGCCGAGCGCGCGCGCCTGTCGAAGGAAGTCGAGCGCATCGGTGGCGAAATCGGCAAGTGCCGCGCCAAGCTCTCCAACGAGAGCTTTGTCGCCAAGGCACCGCCTGCCGTGGTGGCGCAAGAGACGCAGCGCCTGGCCGATTTCGAGCAGACGCTGGCCAAGCTGCAGGGCCAGCTGCAGCGGCTGCCGGCCTGACGGCACGGCGGCCGCATTCACGCCCCTGCCTGCCGGGGGTTCTGTCCGGCTTCGTCGGACAGAACCGGACAGACGACGCCCGCAATGGCTGGCAGGGTTATGGACTGGAATCTGAGAGGTACACCTGATATGGAAAATCGCGTCACCAAGGCTGTGTTCCCGGTTGCGGGCCTGGGCACTCGCTTCCTGCCGGCCACCAAGGCCAGCCCCAAGGAAATGCTTCCGGTGGTGGACAAGCCGCTGATCCAGTACGCCGTGGAAGAAGCCATGGCCGCCGGCATTACCGAGATGATCTTTGTCACCGGCCGCTCCAAGCGCGCCATCGAGGACCATTTCGACAAGGCCTTCGAGCTGGAAGTGGAGCTTGAGGCCAAGAACAAGCAGGCGCTGCTGGACGTGGTGCGCTCGATCAAGCCCGCCAACGTGGAATGCTTCTACGTGCGCCAGCCCGAAGCGCTGGGCCTGGGGCATGCGGTGCTGTGCGCGGCCAAGCTGGTCGGCGACACGCCGTTCGCAGTGATGCTGGCCGATGACCTGATCGACGGCAACCCGCCGGTGATGAAGCAGATGGTGGATACCTTCAACCACTACAACTGCTCGGTGCTGGGGGTCGAGGAGATCACGCCGGAGCAAAGCCGCTCCTACGGCGTGATCGACGGCCGCGAATGGGATGCGGACGTGATCAAGGTCTCCGGCATCATCGAGAAGCCGGCGCCGGAAGACGCGCCGTCCAACCTGGGCGTGGTCGGCCGCTACATCCTGACCCCGCGCATCTTCGAACACCTGCGTGACCTGAAGCCGGGCGCCGGCGGCGAGCTGCAGCTGACCGACGCGATCCAGTCGCTGCTGGGCCAGGAGCAGGTGCTGGCCTACCGCTACCAGGGCCGCCGCTATGACTGCGGCAGCAAGCTGGGCTACCTGAAGGCAACCGTTGAATTTGCCTTGAAGCACCCGGAAGTCGGGACTGAATTCAGCGCCTACCTGGAATCGCGCGAGCACCTGACCGGCATCGGCAGCTGATCGCGCCCTGCCCTGCGGACAGGAAAGGAAGTTCCTGGACGTCTGCAGCCGTGAGAGGCCGCAACCATTCCGGCAAATGCCGGGAGGGTTGCGGCCTCTCCTTATTTGCGCTCAGGCGATGTAGGACACCGTCGGCAGCGCGAACGTTTCGCGCACCAGCCCGGCCCGCTGCGTGACCTTCGCGCACGACAGCTCCAGGTGTTCCCGCAACAGCTCAGCGGCCTTGCGCGGCGCGCCTGCGGCGGCGGCCTGCAGCACGGCCATGTGCTCGGAGAGGAAGGGATCTTCCTGCGGCATCGGCGCCGACGCTCCCAGTACATGCTTGCTCAGGGTCAGGATGCAGCGCGTGCGCTGCAGGCTGCCCAGCAGCTCCTTGTTCGGGCACAGCGACAGCAGGCGCACGTGCAGGTCATGCTCCAGCTTGTCCATGGCGGTGCGCGACACCTTCGGGTAGACACGCTGCACCTTGTGCAGGTCTTCCATCATGGCAGCCAGCTCGGCCGCGTCCGCATGGACGATAGCGCCGCGCAGCGCGGCCGGCTCCACCAGTGAGCGCAGCTCGTAGAGATCGTGGATGCGCTGCGCATCCAGCGGGATGATGACCCAGCGCTGGCGCTCGTCCTTCTCCAGGATGCCCAGGCTTTCCAGGCGCAGCAGCACATCGCGCACCACGGTGCGCCCCACGTTGAAATAGCGCGCCAGCTCGACTTCGTTGACACGGTAGCGCCCGAACACCGACAGGTGGACCAGGTTGCGCTCCACCTCGTCGTAGATGACCTCCCAGCCCAGCGTCTTGCGTGCCACGTCCGGCGCGCTGTCCACGCCCAGCATGGCCGCGTCCAGCGGCACGCGCCTGGGCTCGGTGCCGGCCGGGCCGGCGACATAGCCGCGCCCGTCGAAGCGGCTGACCAGGCCTTCGGCCTCCAGCTCGCGCAAGGCCTGCCGCACCGGCGACCGGGTGGCGCGCAGAATCTCCGCGACCGGCCCTTCCAGCAGCACGGTGCCCTGCTCCAGCGTCCCGTCCAGCATCGCCTTGCGCAGCACCTGGTGGATCAACGCGTAGATCGGCGCATGGCGGCTGGCTTCCTCCGCTTCCAGGCTGGCAGCAAGGGGGGCGACGCGATTTCGGTCTCGTGTCGTCATCGATGGGCTCGGCACTTTGTCTCCAGAACGTGGCGGTCGGTCAGTGTAGCCATGGCGGCACGCCAGGGCATCTCATCGCATTCCATCATACACGGGTATCCACGGATATTGACCATTGCCGGCAATGGTCATATATTTCGTCCCACCACGGCGCGTGTCGCACGCCGCAAGCACGACAACGAAGCCACAACAAGAGACAGGGCGCGCGCCGGCCGCGGCGGCGCCACGAGAAGGAGGAACCCGCGCCGATGGACTACCAGTTTGATTTCAGTTTCCTGTCCACGGGCTGGCGGGACTTGCTCGACGGCGTGTGGCTGACCTTGCGCATGTCGGTCGCCACCATCGTGTTCGGCTTCGTGCTGGGCACGGCGCTGGCCGTGGTGCGCACGCAAGGCCCCGCGTGGGCGCGCCGCTGCGTCACGGTGTATGTGGACGTGATTCGCAATACGCCGCTGGTGATCCAGGCCTTCTGGCTCTTCTTCGGGCTGGCGGCGGTGCAGGTGCGGGTGCCGGCCATGGCGGCGGCAGTGGTGGCGCTGGTCGTGAACGTGTCGGCCTATACCACCGAAATCGTGCGCGCCGGCATCGAGTCGGTGCCGCGCGGCCAGCTCGAGGCCGCTTCCTGCCTGGGGCTGTCGCGCTGGCAGATGCTGCGCCTGGTGGTGTTGCCGCAAGCGGTGGAGCGCATGTATCCGGCGCTGATCAGCCAGTTCGTGCTGATGATGCTGGCCACTTCGATCATGTCGCAGATCTCGGCCGAGGAACTCACAGCGGTGGGCTACCGCATCCAGTCGGAGACCTTCCGCGGCTTCGAGATCTACCTGGTGATCGCGCTCGTCTACCTGCTGCTGTCCTGGCTGCTGCGCCTGTCGATGGCAGGCATCGGCGCCCTGGCCTTTACGCGCCGCCGGCGCCTGCAAACCCCTCTCTGAACCGGAGCGCGCCTCATGCACGGAATTTCTTTCGATCAAGTGTTGTTCATCCTGCGCGGCGCAGGCTGGACCTTGCTGCTGGCAGGCATGGGCTTTGCCGGCGGCGCGCTGGTGGGCGTACCGCTGGCGCTGGCGCGCAGCCGCGGCGGGCGCGTGCTGCGCACGCTCACGGGCGCCTACGTGCAGCTGGTACAGGGCGTGCCGCTGCCGGTGATCATGTTCGTGGTGTATTTCGGCATCAGCGTGGGCGGCTTCGAGCTGCCGGCGCTGGTCGCCGCGGGGATCGCGATGACGGCGTATTCCAGCGCCTACCTCGGCGAGATCTGGAAGGGCTGCATCCAGGCCGTGCCGCGCACGCAGTGGGAGGCCGCCGAATGCCTGGCGCTCACGCCGCTGCAGCGGGCGGTGTACGTGATCCTGCCGCAGGCCGCCCGCATTGCCATTGCGCCCACGGTGAGCTTCCTGGTGCAGATCGTGAAGAACTCGTCGTACGCGGTGGTGATCGGCTTCTTCGACCTGACCTATTCGGCGCGGGTGGTCAACAACTCCACCTTCAAGCCCTTTCTGGTGTTCACCATCGCCGCGGCGCTGTATTTCGCCATCTGCTATCCGCTCTCATCGCTCTCGTACCGCCTGGAGCGCCGCTTCAACAAGGCACGCGCCTGAGCCTGACAGCGCCAAAACCCGACAACAAAGGAACGTCATGGAGACAAGCGTGGACGAAGTGGTCCGCTTCGACAAGGTAAGCAAGTCCTTCGGACAAGTGGAAATCCTCAAGGGCGTGAGCTTCTCGGTGCGCCGCGGCGAGGTGGTGGCCCTGATCGGCCGCAGCGGCTCGGGCAAGAGCACGGCCCTGCGCTGCATCAACGGACTGGAGCGCGTGAGCGGCGGGGCCCTGCATGTGTGCGGCCATGCCATGCACGAAGACGCCGTTGACCTGGGCGCGCTGCGCAAGGAAGTCGGCATCGTGTTCCAGAGCTACAACCTGTTCCCGCACCTGACCGTGGCCGAGAACGTCATGCTGGCACCGCGCAAGGTCAAGGGCATGGGGCGCAAGGAAGCGGGCGAACTGGCCCGCCACGTGCTGCGGCAAGTCGGCATGGAAGAGCGCGCCGACTACTACCCGGAACAGCTCTCCGGCGGCCAGCAGCAGCGCGTCGCCATCGCGCGCTCGCTGGCCATGCAGCCGCGCCTGATGCTGTTCGACGAAGTCACTTCCGCGCTCGATCCCGAGCTTACCGGCGAGGTGCTGCGGGTCATTGAAAAACTGGCCGAAGACGGCATGACCATGGTGCTGGTCACGCACGAGATGTCGTTCGCGCGCTCGGTGGCGGACCAGATCATGTTCATGCACCAGGGCATCGTCTGGGAATGCGGCAGTGGCAGGCTGCTTGACGAACCTGCCACGCCGGAACTGCGCCAGTTCGTCAGCAACGGCCTGTAAGCGCGGCAGCGCCCGCTCAGCAAGAACCCGTTTCGATATCCAACAATACGGAGACAACCTCATGAACTATCGCCGCTATCTCTTTGCCCCACTCGCCGCCCTGCTGCTGGCCGGCACCTCCGCCGCCTCGGCCGACACGCTCGACACCATCAAGCAGCGCAAGAAGATCCTGGTGGCGGTCGATATCAGCGCGCCTCCCTACGGCATGCTGGATACACAAGCCAGGCAGAGCGGCTCCGACATCGAGACCGCGCGCCTGCTCGCCAAGGACCTGGGCGTCGAACTTGAGATCGTTCCGGTCACGGGCCCCAACCGCGTGCCCTTCCTCCTCACCCGCAAGGCGGACGTGGTGCTGGCCTCCTTTTCCGTGACGGACGCGCGCAAGAAGGTCATCGATTTCTCCGAGCCGTATGGCGTGATCCCCGTGGTGGTGGGCGGCCCGACCAAGGCCCAGGTCAAGTCCTTCGCCGACCTGTCGGGCAAGACCGTCGCGGTCACGCGCGGCACCACCAGCGACCAGGAACTGAGCCGGGGCGCCAAGGCCGTGGCAGCGGTGAATATCGTGCGCTACGAGGATGACGCGACCACCAATACCGCGGTCTCCACCGGCCAGCAGGACTACCTGGCCGCGGCCATCAGCGTGATTCCGGAGGTCAGGCGCAGCAATCCGTCGCGCGACCTGGAAATCAAGTTCGTGATGCAGACCTTTCCCTATGCGATCGGCCTGCGCAAGGGCGATACCGCCCTCAAGGACTGGCTGGACGGCTGGGTCAGGGCCAACCTGAAGAACGGCAGGATCAACGACATCTACAAGCGCTATTTCGGCCTGTCGCTGCCGGCCGAGATGCTGAAATAAGGAACGAGGGAGCTCATCGCATGAACGCACCTGCCAACCCCGGCAAGGCAGCACAGCTGCACGCCGCCTTGCGCGTGATCCGGCTGCACCCGGAAGACGACGTCGTCATTGCCCGCGACCAGCTCGTGGCAGGCACCACGCTCGACGAAGAAGACGTGACTGTGCTCGGCCTGGTCCCGCCCGGCCACAAGGTGGCAACGCGCGCCATCGGCGCCGGCGAGGCGGTGCGCCGCTACGGGCAGATCATCGGCTTCGCCAGCCAGGACATCCGCCCCGGCCAGCACGTGCACACCCACAACCTGGCCATGGGCGACTTCACGCGCGACTATGCCTATGGCGCCGATGCGCGCGCGCCGGAGCCGGTGCCGGCGCCGGCCACCTTCGCGGGCATCGTGCGGGCCGATGGCCGCGTGGCCACGCGCAACTACATCGGCATCCTGACCTCGGTGAACTGCTCGGCCACGGTGGCGCGCGCCATTGCCGACCACTTCCGCCGCGACATCCATCCCGAGGCGCTGGCCGCCTATCCCAACGTCGACGGCGTGGTGGCGCTCACGCACGGCGTCGGTTGCGCGGTGGACCCGCAGGGGGAAGGGCTGGCGCTGCTGCAGCGCACGCTGGGCGGCTATGCCTGCCATCCCAACTTCGCCAGCGTGCTGGTGATCGGGCTGGGCTGCGAGACCAACCAGATTTCGGCGCTGCTTGCCACCCAGGGGCTGGCCCACGACGACCGCCTGCAGACCTTCACCATCCAGGACAGCGGCGGCACCACCAGGACCATCGCACGCGGCATTGCCATGATCCAGGAGATGCTGCCCGCCGCGAATGCCGTGCAGCGCCAGCCGGTGCCTGCCAGCCACCTGGTGGTGGGCCTGCAGTGCGGCGGCTCCGACGGCTACTCGGGCATCTCGGCGAACCCGGTGCTGGGCGCGGCGGTAGACCTGCTGGTGCGCCACGGCGGCACTGCCATCCTCTCCGAGACGCCCGAGATCTACGGCGCCGAGCACCTGCTCACGCGCCGCGCACAGACACCGGAAATCGGCCGCAAGCTGGTGGCGCGCATCCGCTGGTGGGAGGACTATTGCGCGCGCCACGGTGCCAGCATGGACAACAACCCGTCGGCAGGCAACAAGGCGGGCGGGCTGACCACCGTGCTGGAAAAATCCCTGGGCGGCATCGCCAAGGGCGGTTCGGCCAACCTGGCCGAGGTCTATGAGTACGCGCAGCCGGTGCGCGCGCGCGGCCTGGTGTTCATGGACACGCCGGGCTACGACCCCATCTCCGCGACCGGCCAGGTCGCGGGGGGTGCCAACCTGATCTGCTTCACCACGGGGCGCGGCTCGGCCTACGGCTGTGCGCCCTCGCCCTCGGTCAAGCTGGCGACCAATACCGCGCTGTGGCAACGCCAGTCCGATGACATGGACCTGAACTGCGGCGCCGTGCTGGACGGCAGCGCCACCATTGGCGGGCTCGGTGAGGAACTGTTCCGGCTGATGCTGGACACCGCCTCCGGCAAGCGTTCACGCAGCGAGCTGCACGGCTACGGGCAGAACGAGTTCGTACCCTGGCAGCTGAGCGCGATCACCTGAAGCCCGCCGGCGCGCAGCCGGCGACGCGGCGGCCCATCGGGCCGCTGCGCTGCGTCTTGCCCCGCCTCAGTCCAGGCGGCGGCACATGCAGTGCGTCCAGGCGCCGAAGCGGCGTTGAAATTCCCTGGACAATTCCAGTTCGGTCGGCAACTCGTCCACGGATGTCAGCGAGAAGCCATAGCGCGCAAAAAAGGCCGGATGCTCCGTCGTCAGCAGAACGGCCTTGGTGCAACCGTTAGCGCGGGCGCGCATCAACAGGGCCGCAACCAGATGGGTGGCAATTCTTCGCTCCCGAAAATCGGGAAGCACGCCAACGGTCCTGACGACAAAGGTCTGGTCGAATATCTCCCCGCAGGCACAACCAGCTACGATTTCCCCGAATTCAGCGACATGGCACAGACATGCGGCCGGCCTCACATTTTCAACTGACAACCCACATTGCTGCAGCACTTCCGAAATAGCTTGAATGTCGGCAATTCCAGCGGCTCGGATACGGACGTCCCTTGGCATCGCCTCTCCTGAATCACTTGATCAACTTCCGCCCTCCCCCACAGTGACCATCACGGCACCAGGCAAGGGCGCAGTAGTAATTTAGCGCATACATAAAAACCAGCCCAATCGGGGTAAACACATGTGCCGCGGCGCCGGCATTATGGGGAGAATAATGCAGCCCAGAACCGGCGGAAACGCAATGGGATAATCCTTGCGAGATGTCCCGCCAGGAATAATGCAGGACTTGCAATTTACGCCAATCTCGCATTGCCGCGCGCCTGGAAAATCGTGCCGATATTCATCGACGCAGAATCCCAAAGAAAAAAGCCACGTAATTCTGATTACGCGGCTTTTTTCTTTGGGAGCGGGAGCGCTTCAGCGGCGGCGCATGTAGAACACAAACACCTTGTCCACTTCCGAGTGCGACAGCAGCTCATTGCCGGTCTGCTTGGCAAAGGCCTGGAAATCGCGCGTGGCGCCGGGATCGGTGGCCAGCACCTTGAGCACATCGCCGCTGGCCATGTCGGCCAGGGCCTTCTTGGTGCGCAGGATCGGCAGCGGGCAGTTCAGGCCGCGCGCATCCACTTCTTTCTGGAACTCCATTCGTCTCTTCCTTCGATTCTGGGGGCTGGGCGGCTGGCCGGAGGCCAGCCTCACCAACGGTATTGTAGCGAACCCCCGACCAGGCTGAAGTCGTGCGGGCGGCGCGGGTCCGGAATGTCGGCGCCGGTCTGGCGGTCGAAGAAGCGCACCGGATAGCCGCGCGCGGCCAGCCAGTCGGCAACCGCGAAGCCGGTGCCAGCCGACCAGACGCGCACGTCCTCCGGCGCCACCAGCTTGTAGTCGGCCAGTTCCTCGGACAGCGCCACGGTGCCGGTCGCCTTGACGTGGTAGGCAATGATCAGCTCGTTCTTGCGCATGAACTCGTAGACGCCGATCAGCGACACCGACTCGGTATCGAGGTTGGTCTCTTCCTTCAGTTCGCGCGCCACGCCCAGCTCGGGCGGCTCGTCGCGCTCCAGGAAGCCCGTCACCAGCGCGAACATGGTCTCCGGCCAGGCGGCATTGCGCGCCAGCAGCAGCTTGTCCTGGTACTCCACCACCGCCGCCAGCACCGGCAGCGGGTTGTTCCAGTGCACGAAGCCGCATTCCTGCTGCACGCAGGCGTGGCGTTCGCGCCCGGACAGCGGCAGCACCTCAAGCGGCGCGCCGCACTGCGGGCAGAATCGGTATTGCATTTGGGGGCTCCTGAAGGGTCTCGTCGTTATAGGTATGGGTGCCGGTCAGGCGCCGCAAGCCGCCCGCATGTCGGCGGCCAGCGCCTCGACCGTCTGCGGCTGCAGGTCCCATGAACACATGAAACGGCAGCCGCCGGCGCCGATAAAGGTATAGAAGCGCCAGCCCCTGGCGCGCAGCGCCTCGATCGCGGGCAGCGGCAGCTCGGCGAACACGGCGTTGGACTGCGTCGGGAACATGATGCGAACGCCCGGAATATCGCTGATGCGCTGCTGCAGCAGCTGCGCCATCGCATTGGCATGGCGCGCGTTGGCGAGCCATACGTCGTTCTCGAGCAAACCCAGCCACGGCGCGGAGATAAAGCGCATCTTCGACGCCAGCTGCCCGGCCTGCTTGACGCGGTAGGCAAAGTCCTCGGCCAGGCGGCGGTCGAAAAACACCACCGCTTCGCCCACCGGCAGGCCGTTCTTGGTGCCGCCGAAGCACAGCACGTCGACGCCGGCGCGCCAGGTAATCTCGGACGGATGCACGCCCAGCGACGCCACCGCATTGGCAAAGCGCGCGCCATCCATATGCACGCGCAGCTGGCGGCGCTTGGCGATGGCAGCGATCGCGCGCACCTCTTCCACGCTGTAGACGGTGCCGACTTCGGTCGACTGCGTCAGCGACACCACCTTGGGCTTGGGGTAATGGATATCGGAGCGGCGCGTGACCAGCGCCTCGACCGCGTCAGGCGTGAGCTTGCCGTCAGCGCCGGGCGCGGTCAGCAGCTTGGAGCCGTTGGAGAAGAACTCCGGGCCGCCGCATTCATCGGTCTCGATATGCGCCAGCTCGTGGCAGATCACCGAGTGGTACGACTGGCACAGCGCCGACAGCGCCAGCGAGTTGGCCGCCGTGCCGTTGAACACGAAGAACACTTCGCAGTCGGTCTGGAACAGGTCGCGGATACGGTCGCAGACCTTCTGCGTCCAGGAATCGTCGCCGTAGGCCTGCTCATGGCCGCTGGCGTTGGCTTCCAGGAAATACTTGAGCGATTCCGGGCAGAAGCCGGCGTAGTTGTCAGAGGCGAAGTGCTGCATGGTGTTCAGTGTGGGGCTGAATGGAGCCTTACTTCTTGTCGGCCCACAGCTCGCCGCCGGTGGCCCAGTTCTCGCGCTTGATGTCGGTGATGATGATGTCGACGGCCGAGGCCGAGCAGCCCAGGGTCTCGCAGCTGACGCGCGTCACTTCCTCGACAAACTTGCGCTTCTGCTCGATGGTACGGCCTTCAAACATTTCGACGTGGAAAGTCGGCATGCAATGCTCCTTTGATGAATGTGGTTGAGTCGCGGCGGGAAATCGATCCCGCTCAGTCCCGGTATGAAGGATCGATTCTATCCAGTTTGCGCAGCAGCGCGGGCCACTCCATCACGCCTTCGACGGCGCCGTTGTCGTAGAGCTGCTCCGAGGTCTTGTCCGCCACGGCCGCGCCTGGCTGCACCAGCGCACCGCCCGCCTGTGCGGCAATCTGGACCTCGCAGGCCTTGATCAGCGTCGCCATCAGCACATAGGCCTCGGCCACGGTGCGGCCCACCGTCAGCGTGCCGTGGTTGCGCAACAGCATGGCGGGATGCCCACCCAGCGATGCGGTCAGCCGCGCGCCTTCGGCCGTGGTGAAGGCCAGGCCTTCGTAGTCGTGGTAGGCCATGCGGCCGTGGAAGCGCATCGCGTGCTGCGACAGCGGCAGCAGCCCGGCGGCCTGCGCCGATACGGCAATGCCGGCGGTGTTATGCAGGTGCATCACGCACATCGCGTCGGCGCGCGCCGCATGCACCGCGGCGTGCAGCGCAAAGCCGGTCACATTGACCGGATGCACGGTCGCGCCGACGACCTCGCCGCGGCCGTTGATCTTGACCAGGTCGCTGGCGCGGATCTCGTCGAAGGCAAAGCCGAAGGGGTTGATCAGGAAGTGGTCGGACTCGCCCGGCACCGTGGCGGAGATATGGGTGTAGATCAGGTCATCCCAGCCCTCGCGCGCGGCCAGGCGGTAGGCGGCGGCCAGGTCGACGCGCACACGCTGTTCTTCGGCGGAAACGGGCCGGATGGGGGCACCCGCGGCACGCGCGGGCTGCAAGGCAAAAGACATGGGGTCGCTCCTGCGCCGCCCGGTCTCGCGTGCCGGGTACGGCCCCGGCCTTCTGTGGCGCGCCACGGGCTGCACGCCAGGCGCGGCAGCCGCTCGCGTGGCGCGCCAGGCGGCAAAGGCAATACTTTAGCGCACCTTGCCGATCAGCTCCGGGCAGCCGCCAGCGGCCAGGCGCGGCACATCCAGGCGAACACCAGCGCGCCGAGCAGCAGCGCCGCCGCCGCGCACGCCAGCGAACCGGCAAAGCCGCCGGTGCGCGCCACCAGCGCGGTTGCCAGCGGCGGCCCGGCGATCTGGCCCAGGCCGTAGGACGCCGTCATCAGGCCCATCAGCCGCGCCGCTTGCGGCCCCCACTGGCGCCGCGCCTCGCGCATCGCAAACGCCACCAGCGCGGTGAACGGCAGCCCCGCCAGCAGGCTGCTGAGGGCAAAGCCGGCCACGGTCGGGAACACCACCGCGATCGCCACGCCCAGCGCCTGCATGCCGTACAGCAGCGTCAACAGCTTGCGGTTGTCGTGCGCCATGCCGACCCGCGTGACCAGGAACGCGCCCACCGTCACGCCCGCGCCGAAGATCGGCCAGAACAGGTCGGCCCAGACCGTGCCGGGCAGCGCCTCGCGCGCAATCACCGGCAGGAAGGTCGCGGTGATGATGTAGCCGAAGCCGGCCAGGCCGTAGGCAAAGGTCAGCGCCCAGGTCTGGGCATCGAGCCGCGCGGCGCCGGTGTCGGCTGCCGCCGGGGATGCCGCCGCCGCCGCCGTCGCCGTCATCGGCACAGCCGGCTGCGCGACGAAGATCCGCCAGACCGCCGCCACCAGCACCACCGCCAGCGCCGTGAACGCGAGCCAGCCATAGTCCGCATGCCAGCCCGCACCGACCATGCCGGATGCACCCAGCCCAGTGACCACGATGCCCAGCCCCGGCCCGCAGAAGATCAGCCCGGCGAGTTCCGGCTTGCCCAGTTCCGCCAACCGCTGCAGGCACCACCCCGCGGTGTAGACCATCACCACGGCGCTGGCCACGCCCGCGGCGGCGCGCCACAGCGACCATGCCGCCATGCCGCCCGGCAGGGCCATGCCCAGCGTCAGCAGCACCGTTGCGGCCAGGCCCCAGCGCACCATGCGCACCGCGTCGGGCCGGATGAACATGCACACTGCGGCGCCGGCGAAGTAGCCGATGTAGTTGACCGTGGCCAGCCAGCCGCCCTGATCCAGCGTGACGGTGCCGTCATGCAGCATCATCGGCAGCAGCGGCGTAAAGGCAAAGCGGCCGATGCCCATCACCACCGCCAGCGATACCAGGCCGGCCATGGCCACCGCCACCGCGCCGGCTTCGCGCCGTGCCGACGCCCGGGTGGCCACGCGCGCAGCGGCGGGGTGTTCAGGGTCGAGGCTGTGGGGGTTCGGCATGGCTGGAGGCTGGCGGGGCAGCGGTTGCATTGCGATGCCTGTATGCTACGCTGGCTTCAGCATCCCAAAAAATGAATTATCAAGATGTCATGCATCTTGATAAGAGATGAATAGCCTCAGGAGTCCCGCATGGACCTTGCCGCCCTCGAGATCTTCCGCGCCGTCGTCGAAGCCGGCGGCATCACCCGTGCGGCCGAGCGGCTGCACCGGGTGCAGTCCAATGTCACCACGCGCATCCGCCAGCTGGAGCAGTCGCTCGGGGTCGACCTGTTCGTGCGCGACGGCCGGCGCATGGTGCTGACGCCTTCCGGGCAGACCCTGTTCGACTATGCCTGCCGCATCCTCAGCATGACCGAAGAGGCACGCCAGGCGGTGCTGCCGGCGCGGCCGCACGGCCGGCTGCGCATTGCCTCGATGGAGAGCACCGCCGCCAGCCGCCTGCCCAATGTGCTGGCCGCGTACCACCAGGCCTGGCCCGCGGTGCAGCTGGAGCTGGTGACGCTGGCCACGCGCCAGGCGCTGGATGCGCTGGCGCGCTTCGAAGTCGAATGCGCCTTTGTCGCCGAGCCGCTGACCGACCCGGCACTGAGCGCCGTCCCGGTGTTCGAGGAAGAGCTGGTGGTGATCACGCGCGCCCGCCATCGCCCGGTGCGCACCGCGGCCGACCTGGAGGTGCCGACGCTGCTGGCGTTCGAGCCCGGCTGCAACTACCGCGCCCGGCTCGAGAACTGGTATGTGAGCGGCGATGCGCCGACGCCGCGCGTGCTGCAGCTGAGCTCGTACCATGCCATCGTCGCCTGCGTCGCGGCCGGCATCGGCGCGGCGATCGTGCCGCGCTCGGTGCTGGGGCTGTACCGCGACCTGCCCGCCATCCGCCAGCACAGCCTGGGCGCGGCCGGCCGCGTGCGCACGCTGCTGGCCTGGCATCCGTCCATGGCCAGCGCGGCCTTGCATGCGCTGATCGACACGCTCACCGCCCACTCACCCGGCCCCTCGGCCAGGCCGGACCTGGCGGCGGCCTGAGCGCCCGGCGCGCGGGCCCGAGGCAGCCCGCGTGCAAGATGTGCCCGGTGGCCTACACTTGAAGTGGCGCCATCACGGCACCTTGCGTGCCCCGCCCCTCTCATGAAACCTGCCACCGCGCTGCTGCGGGCCCTTCGGCCGATGTCCGGCCGGCTGCTGGCCGGCCTGGCGCTGGCGTGCGGCGCCGTTGCCCTCGCCGGCCCAGGTGCCCGTGCGGCGCCGCCCTCCGGCGCCTCGGCGCCTGCCGCCACCGTCACGACCACGGCAACCGCGCCGGTCTACGTGATTCCGCTCAAGGGTGCGGTCAGCCCCGCCAGCGCCAGCTTTATCCTGCGCAGCATGGAACGCGCGCGCGCGGGCGGCGCCCAGCTGGTGGTGCTGGAAATGGACACCCCGGGCGGGCTGGACGCGTCCATGCGCGAGATCATCCAGGCCATCCTGGCCTCGCCGATACCGGTGGCCAGCTACGTCTATCCCGGCGGCGCGCGCGCGGCCAGTGCCGGCACCTACATCCTCTACGCCAGCCACATCGCGGCAATGGCGCCGGGCACCAACCTGGGCGCGGCCACCCCGGTGCAGGTCGGCATTGGCGGGCCGCAGAAGCCAGAGGCCCTGCCCGGCGCCAAGCCCGCCTCCACCCCCGCCAGCGAGCCAGCGCGGGCCGACGCGATGGAACGCAAGCAAATGCACGATGCTTCGGCCTATATCCGCGGCCTGGCCCAGCTGCGCGGACGCAATGCCGAGTGGGCCGAACGCGCGGTGCGCGAATCGGTCAGCCTGTCGGCCGACGAGGCCCTGGCCCAGCGCGTGGTCGACCTGGTCGCCCCCGACCTGCCCGCGCTGTTGCGCCAGGTTGAAGGCCGCTCGATCACCGCTGCCGGCGGCAAGGCCGGCGTGCTGCACACCGCCAATGCGCCGGTGGTGACGCTGGAACCCGACTGGCGCAACCGCTTCCTGGCCGTGATCACCGAGCCCAGCGTGGCGCTGCTGCTGCTGATGATCGGCATCTACGGCCTGATCTTCGAATTCTCCACGCCGGGCATGGTGGTGCCCGGCATTGCCGGCGCGATCTGCCTGCTGGTGGCGCTGTTCGCGCTGCACATGCTGCCCGTGAACTACGCCGGGCTGGCGCTGGTGGCGCTCGGCATCGGCTGCATGGTGGCGGAGCTGTTCCTGCCGACCTTCGGCGCGCTGGGCGTGGGCGGCATCATCGCCTTTGCCTTTGGCGCGGTGATGCTGATCGACACCGACGTGCCGGGCTTCGGCGTGCCGCTGCCGATGGTGGCGGCGATGTCAGCGCTGTCCGCGATTTTCGTGTTCGGCATGTCGGCGATGCTGGTGCGCTCGCGCAAGCGCCCGGTGGTCAGCGGTGCCGACACCCTGGTCGGCGCCCGCGGCGAAATGCTGGACGACCTGCGCGAGGAAGGCTGGGCCACGGTGCGCGGCGAGACCTGGCGCGTGCACAGCGCCAGCTCCTTGCCGCGCGGCACGCCGGTGGTCGTCACCGCGCGCAAGGGCCTGGTGCTCGAGGTGATCGCCGCCGGCAACGCCCCGCTTGTCCCGACAACTCCACCCCAACCGACGCCAGACAAGGGAGCCTGACCATGGCCTACGGATTCAGCTTCGGCGGTTTGATCTTCCTGCTGGCACTGCTGGTGATCACCTCGTTCCGCGTGCTGCGCGAATACGAACGCGGCGTGGTGTTCATGCTCGGACGCTTCTGGCGGGTCAAGGGCCCGGGCCTGGTGCTGCTGATCCCCGCCGTGCAGCAGATGGTCAGGGTGGACCTGCGCACGGTGGTGATGGACGTGCCGCCGCAGGATGTGATTTCGCGCGACAACGTCTCGGTGAAGGTCAATGCGGTGGTGTACTTCCGCGTGGTCGATCCGGAACGCGCCATCATCCAGGTGGCGAACTTCCTGGAAGCCACCAGCCAGCTGGCGCAGACCACGCTGCGCTCGGTGCTGGGCAAGCACGAGCTGGACGAGATGCTGGCCGAGCGCGAGAAGCTCAACCTCGACATCCAGCAGGCGCTGGACGCCCAGACCGACGCCTGGGGCATCAAGGTCTCGAACGTCGAGATCAAGCATGTCGACCTCAACGAAACCATGATCCGCGCGATTGCGCGGCAGGCCGAGGCCGAACGCGAGCGGCGCGCCAAGGTGATCCATGCCGAGGGCGAACTGCAGGCTTCGGAGAAACTGCTGGAAGCGGCCCAGATGCTGGCGCGCGAGCCGCAGGCCATGCAACTGCGCTACCTGCAGACGCTGACACAGATTGCAGGGGACAAGAGTTCCACCATCGTCTTCCCGCTGCCGATCGACATTCTCAACCGGCTCGCCGGCAAGCCGCCCGGCGACGAGCGCCCATAGAAAATGGCGCCGAAGCGCCATTAGCAGTTGCCGGGTCTGAGGGGGTTGCCCCCCTCAGCCGCTCAGACCTTGGTCGCCACCCACTCGCTGACACCAGCCAGCGCCTGCGGCAGCTTGGCCGGCTCGGTGCCGCCAGCCTGGGCCATGTCGGGACGGCCACCACCCTTGCCGCCCACCTGCTGCGCGACAAAGTTGACCAGCTCGCCGGCCTTGACCTTGCCCGTGGCATCGGCGGTGACACCAGCGATCAGGCTGACCTTGCCGTCGGACACCGCACCCAGCACGATGGCCGCACTCTTCAGCTTGTCCTTGAGCTTGTCCATGGTCTCGCGCAGGGTCTTGACGTCGGCGCCGTCCAGTTGCGCGGCCAGCACCTTCAGGCCCTTGATGTCGACCGCCTGCGCGGCCAGCTCGTCGCCCTGCGAGGCGGCCAGCTTGCTCTTCAGGCGTTCCAGCTCCTTCTCCAGCGCGCGCACCTGGTCCTGCACCTGGCCGATGCGCGGCACCAGCTCCGACGGCTGGGCCTTCAGCACGGCGGCGGCTTCGTTCAGCCTGGCGTCCAGGCCCTGCAGGTAGTGCAGCGCGTTGTCGCCGGTAATGGCTTCCACGCGGCGGATGCCGGCGGCAACGCCGCCTTCCACCACGATCTTGAACAGGCCGATGTCGCCGGTGCGGTGCACGTGGGTGCCGCCGCACAGTTCCTTTGAGGTGCCGATCGACAGCACGCGCACGTCGTCGGCGTACTTCTCGCCGAACAGTGCCATCGCGCCGCTCTTGACCGCGTCGTCGAACGGCATGATCTCGGCATGCGTGTCGTCGTTGCGCAGGATCTCGGCATTGACGATCTCTTCCACGCGGCGGATCTGCTCGTCGGTCAGCGCCGCGTTGTGCGAGAAGTCGAAGCGGGTCTTGTCCGCATCCACCAGCGAGCCCTTCTGCTGCACGTGGCTGCCCAGCACTTCACGCAGAGCCTTGTGCATCAGGTGGGTGGCCGAGTGGTTGCGCACGGTGCGCGCACGGCGCTGCGCGTCGACCTGGGCCGACACGGCATCGCCCACCTTGAGTGCGCCGCCTTCCAGCGTGCCCTGGTGGCCGAACACGTCGGCCTGGATCTTGGTGGTGTCAGTCACGGCGAAGACGGCATTGCCTGCCTTCAGCACGCCCTGGTCGCCGGCCTGGCCGCCGGACTCGGCGTAGAACGGGGTGTTGTCGAGCACCACCACGCCGGTCTGGCCCGGCTGCATGGCGTTCACGGCGGCGCCGTCCACATACAGCGCGGTGACCCTGGCTTGCGGCAGTTCCAGCTTCTCGTAGCCGTGGAACACGGTCTTGTCGCCGGTGTACTCCAGGCCGGCGGCCATCTTGAACTTGCCGGCGGCGCGCGCCTGCTCGCGCTGGCGGTTCATGGCCGCGTCGAAGGCGGCCTCGTCCACGCCGATTTCCTGCTCGCGGCACACGTCCTGCGTCAGGTCCAGCGGGAAGCCGAAGGTGTCGTGCAGCTTGAACGCCAGTTCGCCGTCCAGCGTCTTGCCGCCCTTGAGCTTCAGGTCGGCCAGTGCGGCGTCAAGGATCGACATGCCGTTCTCGATGGTCTCGAAGAAGCGCTCTTCCTCGGCCTTCAGCACTTCGGTCACGCGCGACTGGGCTTCAGCCAGTTCGGGATAAGCCTGGCCCATCTGCTCGACCAGATCGGCCACCATCTTGTGGAAGAACGGGGTCTTCTGGCCCAGCTTGTAGCCATGGCGGATGGCGCGGCGGATGATCCGGCGCAGCACGTAGCCGCGGCCTTCGTTGCCGGGGATCACGCCGTCGACGATCAGAAACGAGCACGCGCGGATATGGTCGGCGATGACCTTGAGCGAGTTCTGGTTCAGGTTGTCGATATGGGTTTCACGCGCGGCGGCCTTGATCAGCGCCTGGAACAGGTCGATCTCATAGTTGCTGTGCACGTGCTGCAGCACCGCGGCAATGCGCTCCAGGCCCATGCCGGTGTCCACGCACGGCTTGGGCAGCGGCGTCATATTGCCCTGCTCGTCGCGGTTGAACTGCATGAACACCAGGTTCCACACCTCGATGTAGCGGTCGCCGTCTTCCTCGGGCGATCCCGGCGGGCCGCCCCACACGTCCGGGCCGTGGTCGTAGAAGATTTCCGAGCACGGGCCGCACGGGCCGGTGTCGGCCATCTGCCAGAAGTTGTCCGAGGCGTAGCGCGCGCCCTTGTTGTCGCCGATGCGCACGATACGCTCGGCCGGCACGCCCACTTCCTTGGCCCAGATGTCGTAGGCCTCGTCGTCTTCCGCGTAGACCGTCACCCACAGCTTCTCGGCCGGCAGCTGGTAGGTCTTGGTCAGCAGTTCCCACGCGTACAGGATGGCATCGCGCTTGAAGTAGTCGCCAAACGAGAAGTTGCCCAGCATCTCGAAGAACGTATGGTGGCGCGCGGTGTAGCCCACGTTCTCGAGGTCATTGTGCTTGCCGCCGGCGCGCACCGAGCGCTGCGCCGAGGTGGCGCGGGTGTACGGGCGCTTGTCGGTGCCCAGGAACACGTCCTTGAACTGCACCATGCCGGAGTTGGTGAACAGCAGCGTCGGGTCGTTCGCCGGCACCAGGCTGGACGAGCGGACCACGGTATGGCCCTTCGATTCGAAGAACTGCAGGAACTTGCTGCGAATGTCTGAGACTTTCATGGGATGGCGGACGCTTGCCCTGGCGTGGCCGGGCGCGACGAATCAGTATTGGATTTGCAAACCGTTGATTATACGGGCAAGGCAGCCTGCCGGGCACGTCAGGCATGGCGCCGGGGAGCCGGCCGGCTATCGCCCAAATCCCATCGCCACAAGCGCCTTATAAAGCACCCAAAGCCGCGCCGGCGATTTGCCGGTGGTACATTGCAGGCAACCCGTGCTGGCCCCTGTTTGCAGGGGCGCGCCGACCCCTCGCCGTTGCGACCGATCCCCCGCCTTACCCACTGCATTGACTACCGCCATGGGAGCTTTAAGCCATCTCCGCGTCCTCGACCTGACCCGCGTCCTTGCCGGGCCGTGGTGCGCCCAGAACCTTGCCGATTTCGGCGCCGACGTGATCAAGATCGAGCGCCCCGGCGCCGGCGACGATACCCGCACCTGGGGCCCGCCCTGGCTCAGGGACGAGGACGGCCGCGACACCGCCGAAGCCGCCTACTACCTGGCCGCCAACCGCAACAAGCGCTCCGTGACCTGCGACATCAGCACGCCGGAAGGTCAGCAGATCGTGCGCGAGCTGGCGGCGCAGAGCGACGTGGTGCTGGAGAACTACAAGGTAGGCCAGCTCAGGAAGTACGGCCTGGACTATGAGTCGCTCAGGCAGGTCAAGCCCGACCTGATCTACTGCTCGGTCACCGGCTTCGGCCAGACCGGCCCGTACGCCGCGCGCCCGGGCTATGACTTCATCATCCAGGGCATGGGCGGCTTCATGAGCCTGACCGGCGAGCGCGACGACCTGCCCGGCGGCGGCCCGCAGAAGGCCGGCGTGGCCATTTCCGACCTGATGACCGGCCAGTACGCCACCATCGCCGTGCTGGCGGCGCTGGCGCACCGCGACCGCACCGGCGAGGGCCAGTACATCGACATGGCCCTGCTGGACGTGCAGGTGGCGATGCTGGCCAACATGAACACCAACTACCTGGCCAGCGGCCAGGCGCCGCGCCGCTGGGGCAATGCGCACCCCAATATCGTCCCCTACCAGACCTTCCAGGCCGCCGATGGCTGGATCATCGTGGCGGTGGGCAACGACGGGCAGTTCCGCAAGTTCGTCACCGACGGCGGCAAGCCCGAGCTGGCCGACGACCCGCGCTTTGCCACCAACCCGCAGCGCGTGGCCAATCGCGACGTGCTGGTGCCGATCCTGGCCGAGATGGTGCGCCCGCGCACCCGCGCCCAGTGGATCCGCGACCTGGAGGCCGCCGGCGTGCCGTGCGGCCCGATCAACACCCTCGACGACGTGTTCGAGGACGACCAGGTCAAGGCGCGCGGCCTGCGCGTGGACCTGCCCCACCCCAGCGCCGGCGAGGTCAGGCTGGTGGGCAGCCCGATCAAGATGAGCGCCACGCCGCCGCAGGCGCTGCGCCACCCGCCGCTGCTGGGCGAGCACACCGACACGGTGCTGGCCGAGACGCTGGGCTACGGCCCTGAGCAGATCGAAGCGCTGCGTGCAAAGGGTGTGCTGTAAGATTCTCCTCCTGCCGGCGGGCGGCCCTGGTGCCCCCGCCGGTGCCTTCCCGAAGCAGTTCAGTCCCCACTGAAGCAAAGGCAAAGGAGAATCCATGCTGACCGACGCCATACTGTCCTTCCTGCATTTCCTTGCGATCTTCGTCCTGATCACCCTGATGGCCGCCGAGGCCGTGGTGCTGCGCCCGGAAATCACGCCGGCCGCGGTGCGGCGCCTGTCGCTGTACGACCTGTTCTATTTCCTGTCGGCGATGGTGGTGCTGGGCACCGGCCTGCTGCGCCTGTTCTACGGCGCCAAGGGCGCCGACTTCTACCTGCACAACCCGTGGTTCCATGCCAAGGTGGGCGTGTTCGTGCTGATCGCGCTGTGCTCGCTGCCGCCGACCTTCGCCATCGCGCGCTGGCGCAAGCAGGCGCGCCGGCTGCCGGATTACGTGCCGCCGCCGTCCGAGTTGAAGGCCGCCCGCCGCTGGGTGATGATCGAAGCCCACCTGGTGATCCTGCTGCCGCTGTGCGCGGTCATGATGGCGCGGGGCATCGGCGCCAGATAAGAATCCCAATCCCCTGAAGTCCGAAACATGCTGAAGAAACTGCTTGCCGCCGCGCTGACCGCGGCCCTGCTGCCCGCCGCCGCCGTGGCGGCCACCAATGCCTACCCGACCAAGCCGGTCCGCTTCGTGGTGCCCTACCCCGCCGGCGGCCCGCTCGACACCGTCGCGCGCGCCATCGGCGAGAAGCTGCGCGACAGCCTGGGCCAGCCGGTGGTGGTCGAGAACAAGCCCGGCGCGGGCGGCAACCTGGGCGCGGACTACGTCGCCAAGCAGCCGGCCGACGGCTACACCATCGTCATGGGCGCGGTGGCCACGCACGCCATCAACCCGACGCTGTTCAGCAAGATGCCGTACGACCCGGTCAAGGACTTCGCGCCGATCACGCTGGTGGCCGACGTCCCCAACGTGCTGGTGATGCACCCGGGCAAGGCCGCCGACCTGCATATCAACAATGTGCGCGACCTGGTCGCGTACGCGCGCAAGAATCCGGGCAAGCTGGACTACGCCTCGGGCGGCAACGGCAGCGCCGGCCACCTGTCGGGCGAGCTGTTCAAGAGCATGGCGAAGGTCAGCATGGTCCATATCCCGTACAACGGCGCCGCACCGGCGCAGCTGTCGGTGCTGTCGGGCCAGACCGACCTGATCTTCGACAACCTGGCTTCGGCCTCGGCCAATATCAAGGCGGGCAAGCTGAAGGCCTTTGCGGTCACCACCGCCAGCCGCGCCGCGGCCTTCCCGGAACTGCCGACCATCGCGGAAGCCGGCAAGGGGCTGGGCCTGGAAGGCTTCGACATCTCGACGTGGTTCGGCGTGTTCGCGCCGGCCAACACCCCGCGCGAGATCGTCGAGCGGCTTAACCATGAGATCGTGGCAATCCTGAAGACCGACGAGATGAAGGCACGCCTGGCCCGCATCGGCGCACAGCCGGCACCGACCACGCCCGAGCAGTTCGCGGCGCTGATCCAGCGCGAGCTGAAGAAATACGCGCAGATCGTGAAGGTATCCGGGGCGAAGGTGGATTGAAAACAAGGCGGCCATGGCCGCCTTTTTTGTCATTACTCCGCCTCGGCACCCTCCCCGCTCCGCTCTGCCCCGTCCTTGCGCCGGCGCGGCGGCCATAGCCGCCCGCCCGAATCCCCGTCCAGCCGCGGCAGCAGCAACCCCACCTGCAGGATCTGCGCGCCTTCCATGCGCGTCACCGTCAGCGGCAGGCCGGCGATCGCGACACTGTCGCCTTCCACCGGCGGCGAGGTGAAGGCCCGCTGCATCGCCGCTTCCAGCGTCAGCGGCTCCTCTTCCGGGGTCAGCGCGCGCGTGCCGTACAGCGCCGCGACGTCGCGCAGCAGCGCATCACCCGACATCAGGAAATCATGCGAGGCCTGCTCCCAGGTAGGCGCGCGGCCCGGTGCCTGGAACAGCGCCGACAGCATCGGCAGGGTCGTCACCGGCGCCAGCACCGAGACGCTGTCGCCGGCGCGCAGCACGGTCTGATCCAGCGCCGCCAGCGCATCGTCGCGCGCCACCGTCAGCAGCCGGCAGCGCGGCGGCAGCTCCAGCTGGTCGGCGCGCACGTTCTCCACGGGCGCATTGGGCCCCACCTCGAACTGCATCACCTCCAGGATCGGCGCGCGCGTGCCGCGCAGGCGCGAACGCGCCAGCGGCTCGGGGTAGCCGGGGCGCCGCACGCGCGCCAGGCGCGCCGCCACCGACACCGTGGTGCCCTGGAACAGCAGGCTGGCCAGCACCACGGCAAAGGCGATGCGGAACAGCAGCCCCGATTGCGGCACCTCGCGCAGCAGCGGAAACAGCGCCAGTACGATCGGCACCGCGCCGCGCAGGCCCATCCACGCGATAAAGCCGGTCTCGCGCGCATTGAAGCGGAACGGCAGCAGCGCCAGCCACACCGCCACCGGCCGCGCCACCAGCATCAGGAAGGCCGCCACCGCCACCGCCGGACCGGCCACCTCCCAGATCCGGTGCGGCGACACCAGCAGGCCCAGCAGCAGGAACATGGCCGACTGCGCCAGCCAGGCCATGCCGTCCATGGCGCGCATGGTGTCCGACGTCACCGCGCGCTCGCGGTTGCCGATCAGCATGCCGGTCAGGTACACCGCCAGGAAACCGCTGCCGCCGGCGCTCTGCACCAGCGCGAACACCATCGCGCCGCCCGAGCACAGCAGGATCGCCTGCAGCCCTTCGGCCACGCGGATGCGCTCCAGCACGCGGGCCAGGCAATAGCCGAGCGCCAGGCCGAGCAGCCCGCCCACGCCGAACTGCACCAGCAGCCGCGTGACCAGGCCCAGCGGCGTCAGGCCGTCAGGCGCGGTCAGCCATTCGATCAGCGTCAGGGTCAGGAAGATCGCCATCGGGTCGTTGATGCCGGACTCGATCTCGAGCACGCTCGCCACCCGCTCCTTCAGCCGGATGCCGCTGCTATTGAGCATCGAGAACACCGCGGCCGCGTCGGTCGAGCCGACGATGGCACCAAGCAGCAGCCCGAGCCGCCAGTCGATGCCCAGCAGCCACGCGGCGAACACGCCGACCAGCGCTGCCGTCACCAGCACCCCCACGGTCGCCAGCGACAGCGAAGGTTTCAGCGCCACCCGGAAGGTGGCAAAGCGCGTGCGCAGCCCGCCATCGAGCAGGATCACCGCCAGCGCCAGGTTGCCGACCAGGAAGCTGAGCCAGGTATCGGAGAAACGGATGCCGCCCGGCCCGTCCACGCCGGCCAGCATGCCCACGGCCAGGAAGACCAGCAGGAACGGCACGCCCAGGCGTGCCGAGAAAGCCCCCAGCACGATGCCCAGCGACATCACGACGGCGCCGATCAGAATGATGTGGTCAATGCTCTCCAAACCGCTCCTCGCGTTGCGTAGTGGTTCCTTGCGGAACCTTTCAAACCTTTCAGCGGCGGGTAGCGCCGCGCGGCGCAAGACCGCCCCGGATAATAGCGCAGCGACTGGCGCCACGGCCCGCCAACCCGCTCCCAGCTTGGCTTGGCGGCACTTTTAAGCGCTCTTTCACTAGGGGATACCCTCAGCATGACCCTGTTTGCAGACATCTGAAAGGTAGCTGAAAGGTCGCCCCCTTAACTTCCACCCTGCCCGTAGGAGAGCTCCCGCAAACTGCCGCATTGATGCACCGCAACAAAGGCAGCGGAAGGGAGCCCTCCTGAGATTTCAAGCAGTCTTATCGAGGAGATTCACTTTGCGCATACGTAGCCAAAAGGACTTCGCCTCCGGCCTGATGTTCATCCTGGTCGGATTCGGCTTTTCCTGGGTCGCGCGCGGTTATTCCATGGGAACCGCCGCAAAAATGGGACCGGGATACTTCCCGTTCTGGCTCGGCATCGTGCTCGCCCTGCTGGGCGTGCTGGTGCTGTGGGGCTCGTTGTCTTCCAAGTCGGAAGAAGACAACCTGGCCCGCTGGGACATCAAGACGCTCTTGTGGATCCTCGGTTCGGTGGTGCTGTTCGGCCTGCTGCTCAAGCCGCTGGGCATGGTGCTGTCGGTGCTGGTGCTGGTGCTGGTGTCGTCGATGGCCAGCCATGAATTCAGCTGGAAGGGTGCCATCCTCAACGCCATCATCCTGGTGCTGATCAGCCTGGGCGCGTTCGTGTACGGCATCAACCTGCAGATGCCGGTGTGGCCGGCTTTCCTGGCAAGCTAAGGAGGCCGCCAACATGGAACTACTCGCCAACCTGGGTCTGGGCTTCTCCACCGCCCTGACCTTCCAGAACCTCGCGTACGCCTTCCTGGGCTGCGTGCTGGGAACCCTGATCGGCGTGCTGCCGGGCCTGGGGCCGCTGGCCACCATCGCCATGCTGCTGCCGGTGACCTACACGCTGCCCCCGGTGGCCGCGCTGATCATGCTGGCCGGTATCTACTACGGCGCCCAGTACGGCGGTTCGACCACCGCCATCCTGGTCAACCTGCCTGGCGAATCGTCATCGGTGGTGACAACCATCGACGGCTACCAGATGGCAAGGCGAGGACGAGCGGGGGTGGCGCTGGCCACAGCCGGGCTGGGCTCGTTCTTCGCCGGCTGCGTCGCCACCATGATCCTGGCCGCCTTTGCCGCGCCGCTGTCGGAACTGGCGTTCAAGTTCGGCCCCGCCGAATACTTCTCGCTGATGGTGCTGGGCCTGATCGGCGCCGTGGTGCTGGCTTCGGGTTCGCTGGTCAAGGCCATCGCCATGATCGTGCTGGGCCTGCTGCTGGGCCTGGTCGGCACCGACGTGAACTCGGGCGCCGCGCGCTTCTCGTTCGACGTGCCGGAACTGACCGATGGCCTGAACTTCGTCTCGGTGGCAATGGGTATCTTCGGCTTTGCTGAAATCATCGCCAACCTGGAGCAGAAGGAACACCGCGAAACCTTTACCGACCACATCACCAACCTGTTCCCGACCAAGGAAGACTTCAAGCGCATGATCCCGGCGGTGCTGCGTGGCACGCTGCTGGGCTCGGCACTGGGCATCCTGCCGGGCGGCGGTGCATCGCTGGCTTCGTTTGCTGCCTACTCGCTGGAGAAGAAGACTTCCAGGTATCCGCAGGAATTCGGCAAGGGTGCGATCGAAGGCGTGGCGGGTCCGGAATCGGCCAACAATGCGGCTTCGCAGACCTCCTTCATCCCGCTGCTGACGCTGGGCATTCCGCCCAACGCGGTGATGGCGCTGATGGTGGGTGCGATGACCATCCACAACATCCAGCCCGGCCCGCAGGTGATGACCAGCAACCCGGCGCTGTTCTGGGGCCTGATCGCCTCGATGTGGATCGGCAACCTGATGCTGATCGTGCTGAACCTGCCGCTGATCGGCATCTGGGTGAAGCTGCTGAAGGTGCCTTACCGCTACCTGTACCCGGCCATCCTGACGTTCTGCTGCATCGGCGTGTACTCGGTCCAGAACACCACCTTCGACGTGTTCCAGACCGCGGCCTTCGGCGTGGTGGGCTACCTGTTCATCAAGCTCAAGTGCGAACCCGCGCCGCTGCTGCTCGGCTTCGTGCTGGGGCCGATGATGGAAGAGAACTTCCGCCGCTCGCTGCTGCTGTCGCGTGGTGACTTCAGCGTGTTCGTGACGCGCCCGCTGTCGCTGGGCCTGCTGATCGCCGCTGCCGTGCTGGTGCTGATCGTGGCGATGCCGTCGATCAAGGCCAAGCGCGAGGAAGCGTTCCAGGAAGAATAAGCAGGGAATATCGCCGGCCCCGGGGCCGGCGGCACAACACACTAAGGGCACCGCAAGGTGCCCTTTTTTTGTGCTTGCCGGCTACGTCCTGGCTCGGCCCCACCGCCACCCGACCCCCGACGACCTATATTGATAGGACTCGGACAACGGTCGCGCTGTGCGCGTCGGAGGTTGAAATCATGACCATGTCTACCACGCTGGCGAGATGCCTGAGCAAGAAGCAAAGCCAGTTCGACACCGTCCGGCACCCCTACAGCCTCAGCAGCATGGCCACTGCACAGGCCGCACACATTCCCGGAGACCGACTGGCCAAGACCGTCCTGCTGGAAGACAGCAGCGGCTACGTCGCTGCCGTGATTCCTTCGACTCACCACCTGAAACTGTCGGAGATCTGCGAGCAGACCGGCCGCAAGCTGTCGCTGGCGCATGAGGATGGCGTGCGCGAAGTGTTCCGCGACTGCGACCACGGCGCGCTCCCGCCGGTCGGCATGGCGTACGGCACGCAGACCTGGCTCGACGACAGCCTGCTGACGCACCCCGACGTCTACTTCGAGGCGGGCGACCACCAGGAACTGGTGCACATGAGCACCGGGCAGTTCCTCGACCTGATGGCCGATGCGCGGCGCGGGCATTTTGCGCACAGGATCATGTAGGCGGGGGCATGCCCTGGCAGGCCACGCGGCCGGCGCTTGCCGGCCGCTTGTCATTGTGTTGGCGACGCGTCCACTGCGCCGCTCACACCCGGGTTGAGAAAGCCCCGTCAGGGAGGACGGCCCTGACGGGGCCACGCGACCGTTCAGGCAACGTCGAACCGGTCGAGGTTCATCACCTTGGCCCAGGCGGCGACGAAGTCACGGACAAACTTCTCCTGTCCGTCCTCGCTTGCGTAGACCTCGCAAAGGGCCCGGAGCTGGGAATTCGAACCAAACACCAGGTCGACGCGGGTGCCGGTCCACTTCTTCGCACCGGTCTTGGCGTCACGCCCCTCGAACACGTCCCGGGCCTCCGAGAGCGGCTTCCATTCCATACGCATGTCGAGCAGGTTGCGGAAGAAATCGTTGCTCAGCGTTTCCGGACGGTCGGTGAAGACGCCGTGCGCATCCTGCCCGGTATGCACGTTCAGGACGCGCAGTCCGCCAATGAGCACCGTCATCTCGGGAGCAGTCAGGGTCAGCAATTGCGCCTTGTCGATCAGCAGGTCCTCCGCCCGGATGTTGTACTTCCCCTTCAGGAAGTTGCGGAAGCCATCTGCAATCGGCTCGAGCGCCCCGACGGATTGCACGTCGGTCTGTTCCTGCGAGGCGTCCATGCGGCCCGGCGTAAACGGCACGGTCACCCGATGGCCGGCCTTCTGCGCCGCCTGCTCGATCCCCGCGCCACCGGCCAGCACGATCAGGTCGGCAAGCGAGATCTTCTTGCCGCCGGACTGTGCGCCGTTGAACTCGGCCTGGATCCCTTCGAGCACCTTCAGCACCTTCGCCAGTTGCTCGGGCTCATTGGCTGCCCAGTCCTTCTGCGGGGCCAGGCGGATACGCGCGCCATTGGCGCCGCCGCGCTTGTCCGAGCCGCGGAAGGTGGATGCCGAGGCCCAGGCGGTCTGCACCAGTTGCGAGACCGGCAGCCCTGACGCCAGGATCTTCTGCTTGAGCGCGGCGACGTCCTGCTCGTTGACCAGCGGATGATCGACCGCCGGGATCGGATCCTGCCAGAGCAGCTCTTCGGCCGGCACTTCCGGTCCAAGGTAGCGGGCGCGCGGGCCCATGTCACGGTGGATCAGCTTGAACCAGGCGCGGGCAAAGGCATCGGCGAGCTGGTCAGGATGCTCCAGGAAGCGCCGCGAGATCTTCTCGTAGGCCGGGTCGAAACGCAGCGACAGATCCGTGGTCAGCATCGTCGGCCGCAGCTTCTTCGCAGGATCGTAAGCGTGCGGGATGGTTTCCGCGGCATCCTTGGCAACCCACTGGTTGGCACCGGCGGGGCTCTTGGTCAGCTCCCATTCGTGGCCAAACAGGTTCTCCAGATAGCTATTGCCCCACTTCGTCGGTGTATTGCTCCAGGTCACCTCCAGGCCGCTGGTGATGGTGTCGGCGCCCTTGCCGGTGCCAAAGGTGCTCGCCCATCCCAGGCCCTGGCGTTCGAGATCGGCGCCCTCGGGCTCGGGCCCGATGTTGTCCGCGGGACCGGCACCGTGGGTCTTGCCGAAGGCATGCCCGCCGGCGATCAGCGCGACGGTCTCCTCGTCGTCCATGGCCATGCGCCCGAACGATTCGCGGATGTCGTGGGCCGCGGCAAGCGGGTCCGGATTGCCGTCGGGGCCTTCCGGGTTCACGTAGATCAGGCCCATCTGCACGGCGGCCAGCGGGTTCTCCAGGTTGCGTCCGGAGTCGGTGCGGCTGGTCTCGGTGCCATGCAACGCCTCGTCGGCCACGACCACGCCTTCATCCTTGCCGGCAGCACCCTTGCCATAACGCAGGTCACCGCCCAGCCAGGTCTTTTCCTTGCCCCAGGAAACATCCGCATCCGGTTCCCAGGTGTCTTCCCGGCCACCGCCGAAGCCGAACGTCTTGAAGCCCATGGTCTCGAGCGCGACGTTGCCGGCCAGGATCATCAGGTCGGCCCAGGAGATCTTCTGGCCGTACTTCTGCTTGATCGGCCATAGCAGTCGGCGCGCCTTGTCCAGGCTGGCGTTGTCCGGCCAGCTGTTGAGCGGTGCGAAACGCTGCTGGCCGCGCCCTGCACCACCGCGGCCATCGCCAATGCGGTATGTGCCCGCGCTGTGCCAGGCCATGCGGATAAACAGCGGGCCGTAGTGGCCGAAGTCCGCCGGCCACCAGTCCTGCGAGTCAGTCATCAGCGCGGCCAGGTCCTTCTTCACTGCTGCGAAGTCGAGACTCTTGAAGGCCTTGGCATAGTTGAAGTCGCCGCCCAACGGGTTGGACTTGCTGGAATGCTGGCTCAGCAGGTCCAGACGCAGTTGATTCGGCCACCAGTCACGATTCGTCGTGCCGCCGCCGGCGGCATGGCTGAACGGACACTTTGTTTCGTTAGACATACGTTTCTCCATGTAGGGACGTACTGAACACGCCTGCAGCGATGGCGTCAAAGGTCGGGCAATCAGCGGACGCGCGAGGGCGTGCGCCAACGCAGGAGTCGTGGCGCCCATGGCGAGTCGGGCCGCGTCAGCGGCCGTCCGCAACCGAAATATATGCAATAGGGATCTTCAGGAGAACGTGTTTCTGACTATCCGCGCGATAGGACTTGGTTATGGCACGGCGACAGCTAGGCGCCGAACAGCTCGCTGCAGGCCGCCCGTACTGCCGCGGTCACCTTCCCGCGCCCGTGGTCGCGCCGTTCCAGCATGCCGATGTGACGCATCACCGGCTCGCCGTTGACCAGCAGCGGCAGGATGCGCAGCGCCTCGTCGTCGCGCCAGCGCGCGCGGCGCAGCAGCGGCACCACGGTCACGCCGACCTCCTGCCGCACCAGTTCCACCAGCGCCTCGATCGCGTTCAGCTCCAGGAACTCGTTGACCTTCAGGTGCGCGCGGCGCAGCGCGCGCTCGACCAGCACGCCGGTGCGCTGGCTGCGGTCGAAGCGCAGGTAGGGATTGGTGGCGAGCGCCTCGCGTGCGTCGCGGCCCGGGCTGCCGCGTGCCGCGATCGCCACCAGCGGCTCCTGGTACAGCGGCGTCCAGCGCAGCGTGCCGGGCACGCGCGCGGCGCCCTCGACCAGGATGGCGGCATCCAGCTCGCCGGCCTCGACCTGCGCCGCCAGCTCGATCGACTTGGCGCCGACCAGGCGCACGTCGAGCGCAGGATAAGTGCGCTTCATATGCGCCACCGCATGTGACAGCCCTCCCATCACCGACACCACCGCACCCACCGCCACCGCACCCGCCATGGCTTCGTCCGAGGCCAGCGGCAGGCGCATCTCTTCATACAGCGCCAGCATGCGCCGCGCCTGCGGCAGCAGCGCGCGGCCGTCGGCATTGAGCACGGCCACGCGGCCGTTGCGGTCGAACAGCTCGCGGCGCAATTCGGTCTCCAGCGCGCGCATCTGCAGGCTGACGGCGGCCTGGGTCAGCGCCACCTGGCCGGCAGCGGCGGCAAAGGAGCCGTGCTCGGCCACGGCAACGAAGGTACGGAGGAAGCGGACAGTGCTCATCGGTGCACAGAAGGGAAGAGTCAGGCATATGCCGGCAAGGGCTGATCCTTAAGATTTCCTTGTGACATTGGAAAGAAATATTAGCTTTCTTTGTGACCGGCAGCACGGAATAATGAAGGCCGGCTCATGAATCGGGGCCAATCGCCTGACACCGGAGACAAGAATGAAATCCTGGCTGCGCCGCTTCGGCATCGGCCTTGGCTGCGGGCTTTGCTTGGCCGCCACGCCCGCACTGGCCGATACCTATCCCAGCAAGCCGATCCGCCTGATCGTGCCCTTCCCGGCCAGCGGCGCGACCGACCTGCTGGCACGCGCCATCGCGCAGAAGGTGGGCGCCAACCTGGGCCAGCAGATCGTGGTCGACAACCGCCCCGGCGCCGGCGGCGCGATCGGCTCGGACATGGCCGCCAAGGCCGCTCCCGATGGCTATACGCTGCTGATCGCCACCACCAGCACGCACTCGATCGGGCCGTATATCAACACCCGCCTGCCATACAACACCGAGACCGACTTCACCCCGGTCAGCCAGGTCGCGATCGCCACCAACCTGCTGGTGGTGCCGAACAGCCTGCCGGCGAAAAACGTGCGCGAGCTGATCGACTACGCCAAGAAGCATCCCGGCGAGCTGAACTACGCCTCCAGCGGCAACGGCACCGTGGTGCACCTGACCGCCGAGGCCTTCAAGGCGCAGGCGGGCGTGTTCATCACCCACATCCCCTACCGCGGCACCGCGCTGGCCGTGCCGGACCTGATCTCGGGCAAGGTGCAGGTGCTGTTCGACAGCATCGTGTCGGGCCTGCCGCATGTGAAGGACGGCAAGCTCAAGGCACTGGCAGTGACCAGCGCCAAGCGCTCGCCGCTGGCACCGGAAATCCCCACCGCGAGTGAGTCGGGCCTGCCCGGCTTCGAGTCCGACACCTGGTTCGGCATCTATGGCCCCAAGGGCCTGCCGGCGGATATCGTCAACCGCCTGAATGCCGAGTTCAACAAGGCCATCCAGTCGCCCGAGGTCAAGGAACGCCTGGGCAAGCTGGGCGCCGAGCCGGTCGGCGGCACGCCGGCGCAGTTCGCCGCGATGGTGAAGAAGGACAGCGCGCGCTGGGGCAAGCTGATCAAGGATCGCAAGATCACGGCAGAATAAGGGCCGCAGAATTTGCGCTACGGGCGCACCGAGCACAAGGACACAGACAAGCATGCAGAACTTCAACTGGACCAACCCCTACCCCTCCGTGCGCATCCCGCTGTTTGCGCGCAACGTGGTTTCCACCTCGCACCCGCTGGCTGCGCAAGCCGGACTGCGCATGCTGCTCAAGGGCGGCAATGCGGTCGATGCCGCCATCGCCGCGGCCGCCGCGATCACCATCGTCGAGCCGGTGTCGTGCGGCCTGGGCAGCGATGCCTTTGCCATCCTGTGGGACGGCAAGGAACTGCACGGCCTGAACTCGTCGGGCGTGGCCCCGGCGGCGTGGAGCCCGGAATACTTCAAGAACAAGTACGGCACCGATGCCAACGGCCTGGCCAACCGCCCGATCCGCGGCTGGGACTCGGTCACCGTGCCCGGCGTGGTCGCCGGCTGGGCCGCGCTGCATGAGCGCTTCGGCAAGCTGCCGTTCGCCGACCTGATGGAGCCGGCGATCGAGATCGCCGAGCGCGGCTATGCCGTGCCGCCGGTGGTGGCACACAAGTGGGCCGCCGCGGTGCCTGAACTGAAGGACCAGCCCGGCTATGCCGAGACCTTCATGCCCAATGGCCGCGCACCCGCGGTGGGCGAGAAGTTCACCATGAAGGCTGCCGCCGAAACCCTGCGCAAGATCGGCGCGACCCGTGGCCGCGCTTACTATGAAGGCGAGATCGCCGAGCAGATTGCCGCCTTCAGCCAGCAGTGCGGCGGCGCCATGACGCTCGATGACCTGCGCAACTACCGCCCCGACTGGGTCAAGCCGATCAGCAAGTCCTACCGCGGCTACGAGCTGCACGAGATCCCGCCCAACGGCCAGGGCATCGCCGCGCTGATCGCGCTGGGCATCCTGGACCAGTTCGACATGGCTTCGATCCCGGTGGACTCGGTCGATTCTCAGCACCTGCAGATCGAGGCAATGAAGCTGGCCTTTGCCGACCTCTACCGCTACGTGGCCGACCCGCGCAGCATGGAAGTCACGCCGGAGGAAATGCTCGATGACGCCTACCTGAAGTCACGCGCGAAGCTGATCGACATGCAGCGCGCCACGCATTTCGACTTCGGCATGCCCAAGGTGGGCGGCACCATCTACCTGACCGCCGCCGACGAGAACGGCATGATGATCTCGTTCATCCAGTCCAACTACATGGGCTTCGGCTCGGGCGTGGTGGTGCCGGGCACCGGCATCAGCCTGCAGAACCGCGGCGTGGGCTTCTCGATGGACCCGAAGTCGGCCAACGTGGTCGCGGGCGGCAAGCGTCCGTTCCACACCATCATCCCGGCCTTCCTGACCAGGGACGGCCAGCCGGTGATGAGCTTCGGCGTGATGGGCGGCGACATGCAGCCGCAGGGCCACCTGCAGACCGTGGTGCGCATGCTGGATTACAACCAGCAGCCACAGGCCGCGTGCTGCGCGCCGCGCTGGAAGGTCAACCGCGACTTCACGCTGGATGTGGAAAGCACCATGGACCCGGCCACGGTCGCGGGCCTGAAGGCGCGCGGCCACCAGCTCAAGTCGGTGGACGATCCGTACATGGACTTCGGCTCGGGCCAGTTCATCTGGCGCCTGTCGGAGGACGCCGAGCACGGCTATGTCGCGGCCAGCGACAGCCGGCGCGATGGCCAGGCAGTGGGGTTCTGAGCCGGCTGACTCAGTGCCCTCGCCAGCGATACGCCCGGGTCCGCCCGGGCGTTTTTCATGGCACGGCACAACTGTCCGCAACTGGCCCGCCGGCGATCGGCCCAACTGTGCATGGCGTGTCCGCCCCCGCTCCGTACACTGGTGATCAACCAGCCTCCGGAGCCCCCCGCGCCATGACCACCTACGCCTTCCGCCTGCTCAACGTCTTTGCCGAAGCCACCTTCGGTGGCAATCCGCTATGCGTGTTCGAGGATGCGCGCGGTATGGACGAGGCCACCATGCAGGCACTGGCGCTGCAGTTCAACCTGTCGGAAACCACCTTTATCCTGCCGTCGGAACGTGCCAGCGCGCGGGTGCGCATCTTCACGCCGGGCTATGAAATGCGCTTCGCCGGCCATCCGACGCTGGGCACCGCGCACGCTGTGCGCGACCTGGCCGGAACCGGCGACGCGCTGACGCTGGAGTTCGCGGCGGGCGTGGTGCCGGTGACCGCGCAGGGCGATGTCTGGACCTTCACCGCCCCCCACAGCGGCAAGCCGAAGACCGCGCCGGCGGGCCTGTCCGATGCCGACATCGCCAGCCTGCTCGGCCTGCGGGAACACGACCTGCTGGTGTCGCCGATGTGGGTCGACACCGGCGCCGACCAGCTGCTGGTGGCAGTGCGCGGCACCGATGCCGTGCGCCGCGCCAACCCCGACAGCGCGCGCCTGCAGATCTGGCCGCAGAGCAGCCTGGGCCGCAAGACCGTCTACGTCTTTGCTTTCGACCCGGAGCAGCCCGGCCGCGTGCTGTCGCGCTACTTCTTCACCAAGCAAGGCGGCGGCGTGGCCGAGGACCCGGGCACGGGTTCGGCCTGCGCCAACCTCGGCGGCTGGCTGCTGGCCACCGGCCACGCGCTGCCGGCCGAGTATGCGATCGACCAGGGCGAGGCCGTTGGCCGCCCCTGCCGGCTGCGCCTGAAGGCCGATGCCGAAGGCACCATCCGCGTGGGCGGCCGCGTGCTGGAGATCGGCCGGGGTACCGTGACCGTGTAACGGCATCTGCGCTACATTGACGGTTTCGCCTCCCGCCGACCCACGCCCCGCCTGCCATGACCTCGCACGCCATCACCACGCTGGCCGAACTGGAAGCGCTCTACGCGCAACCGGCGGCCCCGTCGCTGTCCAAGGAAGTCGACTACCTGCACCCGCACTACCGCGCCTTTATCGAGGCGGCGCCCTTCTGCCTGCTGTCGACGGTGGGCGAGGACCGGGCTGAATGCTCGCCGCGCGGCGATGCGCCGGGCTTTGTGCAGGTGCTGGACGAACACACGCTGCTGCTGCCCGACCGGCGCGGCAACAACCGCATCGACAGCCTGCGCAATATCGTTGCCGATCCGCGCGTGGGGCTGCTGTTCGTGATCCCCGGCATCAACGAGACCATCCGCGTCAACGGCACCGCGCAGATCAGCGTCGACCCGGCGCTGGTCGCGCGCTGCTTGGCCGACGGCAAGGCCCCGACCACGGTGCTGGTGGTCACGGTGCAGTCAGTGTTCTTCCAGTGCGCCCGCGCGCTGATCCGCTCGCGGCTGTGGGCAGCGGATGCGCAGGTGGCGCGCCAGTCGCTGCCCAGCAACGGCGAGATCCTGGCCACGCTGAGCGACAACGCCATCGACGGCGCCGCCTACGACCGTGACCTGCCCGAGCGGCAGCGCACCACGCTCTACTAACCTAGCCGCGCGGCAGCCACTCCGGCGCGTGCGTGCCGAGCGGCTCGGACGGCAAGGTCCAGCGCGCCGGCGTTTCCGACAGATGCGCCGCATGACGCACCACCGTCAGCATGCCGAAGCCCGACGGCACGGCCTCAAGCAGGTCGGAAACGTCGTCGATCTTCTGCTCGGGCGCCTTGAGCCCGTCCGGCACGCGCCCCAGGCCGCGCAGCCACTGCCCCACCTGCGCCAGCGACACCCGCACATGCCAGCTGCCGCCCTCCACCGCGCGCCGGTGCAGCGCGGCCATCGCGCCGAAGGCCAGCAGGTAGCCCGCGGCGTGGTCCAGCACCTGCGCCGGCAACGGGCGCGGCATGTCGCTGCCGGCCGCCTGCGCTTCGGCATCATTGAAGCCGGTGGCGGTCTGCACCAGCGAATCGAAGCCGCGCTTGTGCGACCACGGCCCCACATGGCCATAGGCGCTCAGCGACACATAGACGATGCCCGGACGTGCGCGCGCCGCGGCCTCCGGCCCCACGCCCAGCTCGGCCAGGCCGCCGGGCCGGTAGCCCTGCACCATCACGTCGGCACCGTGCAGCAGCTTGTGCAGGGTGCGCTTGTCATCGGGATCGCGCAGGTCCAGCTGGCAGCTGCGCTTGCCGCGGCCGGTGTCGATCACCAGCGGCGGGATCGACGGCAGGTGCGAGGCAGTGACCAGCAGCACGTCGGCGCCATGCGCGGCCAGCGTGCGGCCCGCCACCGGGCCGGCGATGATGCGGGTGAAATCGAGTACGCGCACGCCCGACAGCGGCTGCGCATCCGCGGATGCGGGCGCCGGCAGTGGTTGCGGCGGGGCGTCGCCGATGCGCTCCAGCGTCACCGGCGGCAGGCCGCGCAAGGCGGCCGCCTGCGGATGGCGGTCCCATTCCTCGAAGCTGCGCAATGCCGCAACCACCAGGCCCGCGTCGGACGCCGCGGTCTCGAAGGCTTCGGCGCCCCGCTTTTCCAGCGCGGCCTGCACGGCCGCCTTGTCATTGGCGCAGCCGAGCAAGCGCACCACGCCGTCGCGGTGGTGCGGGAAATTGGTATGCAGGCGCACCCAGCGGCCGTCGCCGCAGCGGTAGATGCCGGCCAGCTTGTCCCACAGTTCGGGCGCGGGGCCACCATCGACGCGCAGGTAGCGTTCGCTGCGGAATTCGGTGATGGCGTGGCGCATGTCGACGCTGACGTCCTGCCAGCGGCCGGTGCGGCTGTGCCACAGTGCGGCGGCTGCCAGCGCCGCGGCGCCAAGGCTGGCCTGGGCGGCGGTGCCCACGGCAAAGCTCGACGGCAGCACCGGCTCGGCGCCGTCCAGCTTCAGGTGCGCCAGCGCCTCGGCGGGCAGGCCGGCATCGCGCCACAGCGCGGCAACGACTTCAGAGGGCTCAAGCGGCACTGGCGCCGCATCGGGTTGGGCGTTCATGGGCATTCCTGCAGCGATGGACCAAAGCCGGCCACCACGGGCCGGCACGCCCCCATGCTACTCCGACACATCACTTTCGTCGCAGCCAGGCGCATCCGCGCGGACGCAAATCCGGGATAAGGGCGGAAATCCGCGGCGGCTCGCGGCGTGCGGCGGCTCCGGCACGGTAAAATCCCGCTATTGGCATTCCGCCACGCAATCTGACGACCCGGCCCCAAGCACCCAGACGCATCAGGCCGGCCAACCGGCGCCATCATGAGCCACGACAACAAGCCTACCGACAGCACCCCCGCCGCCTCCAACTTCCTGCGCAGCATCATCGACCAGGATCTCGCCGCCAGCACCTATGCCGGCCGCCAGGACAAGGCCGGCGAACCGCTGCCGACCGTCATCACCCGCTTCCCGCCGGAGCCCAACGGCTACCTGCATATCGGCCACGCCAAGAGCATCTGCCTGAACTTCGGGCTGGCGCGCGACTATGGCGGCCGCTGCCACCTGCGCTTTGACGACACCAACCCGGTCAAGGAAGACACTGAATACGTCGATTCGATCATCGACGCGGTGCACTGGCTGGGCTTTTCCTGGGACAGCGAGGGCAAGGACGGCACCAGACAGCCGCACCTGTACTACGCCAGCGACTACTTCGACCAGCTCTACGCCTTTGCCGAGACCCTGATCGAGCGCGGCGCCGCCTACATCGACAGCCAGACCGCCGAGCAGATCGCCGCCAGCCGCGGCAATTTCTCCGAGCCGGGCAAGCCCTCGCCCTACCGCGAGCGCAGCGTCGAAGAGAACCTGCAGCTGTTCCGCGACATGCGCGCCGGCAAGTACGCCGACGGCGAGCACGTGCTGCGCGCGAAGATCGACATGACCGCGCCCAATATCGTGATGCGCGACCCGGTGCTCTACCGCATCCGCCATGCCCATCACCACCGCACGGGCGACAAGTGGTGCATCTACCCGATGTACGACTTCACCCACTGCATCTCGGACGCGCTCGAGAACATCACGCATTCGCTGTGCACGCTGGAGTTCGAGAACAACCGCCCGCTGTACGACTGGGTGCTTGAGCACCTGCGCGACAGCGGCGTGTTTCGCGACCCGCTGCCGCACCAGTATGAGTTCGCGCGGCTGAACCTGACCTACGCCATCACCAGCAAGCGCAAGCTCAAGCAGCTGGTCGACGAGCAGCGCGTGGACGGCTGGGACGATCCGCGCATGCCCACGCTGGTGGGCGTGCGCCGGCGCGGCTACACCCCGGAATCGATCCAGCTGTTCTGCGACCGCGTGGGCGTGGCCAAGGCCGACAGCTGGATCGACATGAGCACCCTCGAAGGCGCGGTGCGCGACGACCTGGACGGCCGTGCCGCGCGCGGCGTGGCCGTGCTGGACCCGCTCAAGCTGATCATCGACAACTACCCCGAGGGCCAGAGCGAGGAATGCTCGGCACCGGTCCACCCGAAGAAGCCGGAACTCGGCAAGCGCGTCTTTCCGCTGTCGCGCGAGCTGTGGATCGAGCGCGAGGACTTCAACGAGACTCCGCCCAAGGGCTACTTCCGCCTGTTCCCGGGCAACAAGGTGCGGCTGAAATACGGCTACGTGATCGAGTGCACCGGCGTGGACAAGGATGCCGACGGCAACGTGATCGCCGTGCACGCCAGCTACCTGCCCGAAACCAAGAGCGGCACGCCGGGCGCCGACAGCGTCAAGGTCAAGGGCGTGATCCACTGGGTCAGCGCGGCGCACGCGTACGAGGCCGAAGTGCGCCTGTACGACCGCCTGTTCAACGACCCCAACCCGGATGCCGGCGGCAAGAACTTCGTGGATGCGCTCAACCCGGATTCCAAGCAGGTGATCACCGCCTACCTGGAGCCGGGCCTGCGCGAGGCGCAGCCCGAAGACCGCTTCCAGTTCGAGCGCCATGGCTACTTTGTCGCCGACCGCACCGATTCGCAGCCGGGCAAGCCGGTCTTCAACCGCATCGTCGGTCTGAAAGACAGCTGGGGCAAGTGATGGCCAAACCTGGCAAGGCAGCCGTGCAAACCATCACCTTCCCGCTCGAGGGCGAGTTCATCGCGCTCAATGACCTGCTCAAGCTGGCGGGCGTGTGCGACAGCGGCGGCGCCGGCAAGGCGCTGGTCGCCGCCGGCGAAGTCTCGGTGGACGGCGCGCCTGAATCGCGCAAGACTGCCAAGATCCGCGCCGGGCAGGTGGTGGGCCTGGCGGGCATCGAGATCCGCGTGGTCGCCGCCTGACCGCGCGGGCCGGGCCGGCGGCGCCAGTGACGGCGGCGCCGGCATTGCAACCGAAAGGACTGGACTATGCCGATCGCTTTCTGGTGCGTGCTGCTGGCCGGCATCCTGCCGCTGGCGACGGTGGCCATCGCCAAGGCCAGCGGGCCTGGCTATGACAACCATGACCCGCGCGGCTGGCTGGAGCAGCAGTCCGGCCGCGCGCGCCGCGCCGACATGGCGCACCGCAACCACTTCGAGGCCTTCCCCTTCTTTGCCGCCGCCGTGCTGGCCGCCAGCCACCTGCAGGCGCCGCAGGCCCGCATCGACGAGCTGGCCGTGGTCTTCATCGTGGCCCGCCTGCTCTACACCGTGTGCTACGTGACCGACCGCGCCACGCTGCGCACGCTGTGCTGGACCATCGGCTACCTGTCGGTGGTGGGCATGTTCCTGCTGCCCGTGTTCGTCCACTGAACGCCGACTGAGCCATGGCCGCACGCGCGCTGGCACTCGCTGCCGCCCTGGGCATCACCGCTGCGCAGGCGGCGCCGCTTGAGTACACCATCGATCCGGCGCACACCACCGTCTATTTTTCCGCCAGCCATTTCGAGCGCAGTTCGGTGCGCGGGCGCTTTGGCAAGATCGACGGGCGCCTGGTCTATGACGCGGACAGCGGCGCCGGCGCACTCGACGTGACCGTGGACCTGGCCTCGGTCGATACCGGCAACCGCACCCTGGACGGCGTGCTGCGCTCGGCACAATTCTTCGATACTGCCCAGCACCCGGTGGCGCGGCTGCGCGCGGACCGCTTCCTGATGGAAGGCGGCCGGCTGGCGGCGGTGGAAGGCGAGCTGACGCTGCACGGCGTCACGCAGCCGCTGCGCCTGCAGGCCGAGCGTTTCCGCTGCGGCGAGGTCACCCTGTTCGGCGTGAGCCGGCAGGTCTGCGGCGGTGACTTCCGCGCCGAGGTGCCGCGCAGTGCCTTTGGCATGACCCGCTTCCTGCCCGAGGTAGGCGACACCGTGACGCTGCAAGTGGCGGTCGAGGCATCGCCCGCGGGCAGCACCCCACGGTAACCGTATTCGTCACCTCCGGCGCAAATTTCTCTTGTAGAATCAGCGCTTTGCCCAATTCCCGCCACGCTCGCCTGCGTGTGCCTGATGGGGGCGCGCGAGACCAAGACCATGTTCGACATCCATTCCGGCGACATCGTGGCCGCCGCACTGGCAGCTGCCGGTGCCTGCCTGGCCTGCAGCATTCCGGGCGACTTCCTGCGCCGCTTCCCGCTGTGGGCAGTGCAAACCTACGGCCGCGGCGCGCTGCTGATGCCGTTCCTGGCGATGATGGTCGGCACCTGGCTGTTCCGCCTCGGGGTGGCCGGCCAGATCGACTCCACCGCCGGGCAGGCGCTGATCGTTGCCGCCGGCTTCCTGAGCACGCTGCTGCTGTCGGCGTTGCTGCGCTTCTACCTCAAGGAATACCGCAAGCGCTGAGCCACTGCGCGAGTATGCCGGGCCCGCAGGCGGTGTCCGGCAAATGGCGTATGATGCGGCCTTTTGCGTCTCCCGCACCCCAGCCGGGGCGCCTGCCGCTCACTTCACCTCATGGCGCTCAAATCCACCATCTTCAAAGCTGACCTGTCGGTCTCCGACATGGACCGGCCCTACTACGGCAGCCACAGCCTGACCATCGCCCAGCACCCGTCCGAGAATGACGCGCGCATGATGGTGCGCCTGCTGGCCTTTGCCTGCGAAGCCACCGAAACGCTGGCCTTCACGCGCGGCCTGGACGAACCCGACGAACCCGACCTGTGGGACAAGCGCCTGACCGGCGACATCGCCCACTGGGTCGAACTGGGCCAGCCCGACGAAGCGCGCCTGAAGCGCGCCGCGGCGCGCGCCGAGCGCGTGACCGTCTATACCTACAACGCCGCCAGCGCGCGCGAATGGTGGAAGGGCATGGCGGGCAAGGCCGGCAAGCTGCGCAACGTCACCGTCTACAATGTCCCGGCGGAAGCGGTCGAAGCCCTGGCTGCGCTGGCGCAGCGCGCCATGCGCCTGTCGGTGACGATCCAGGACGGCGACATCTGGGTGGCCGACGACGACCGCAATGTGCAACTGACGCTGGATGTGCTCCAGCGCGCCCAAGCCTGAACGCAGCCGCGCTGCGTTCTCCTCTCACCACGTCTGTTCCCATCGGAAGGAAATACGCCATGCAAACCACGCCCTCTGGCCTGCAATACGAAGACACCACCGTCGGCGCCGGCGCCGAAGCCACCGCCGGCAAGCACGTCACCGTGCACTACACCGGCTGGCTGTACGAGAACGGCCAGGCTGGCCGCAAGTTCGATTCGAGCAAGGACCGCAACGACCCGTTCGTGTTCCCGCTGGGTGCCGGCCATGTGATCCGCGGCTGGGACGAAGGCGTGCAGGGCATGAAGGTGGGCGGCGTGCGCCGGCTGGTGATCCCCGCCGACCTCGGCTACGGTGCCCGCGGCGCCGGCGGCGTGATCCCGCCGAACGCTACCCTGCTGTTTGAAGTGGAACTGCTGGCGGTCTAAGCCGGCAGCAAGGTTGTCGCGCCTGCACAGGCAGGGGCGACAACCGCGGCAACTACCCGTCTTGCTGGCGCGCCCGCGCCTCAGAACCCGATCGCGGCGTTGCCGACATCGACGCGGACCTTGTCCCGGTCCAGCAGCCGCGCCGCATGGCGGGCATAGTCCTGCGCCCAGGCAGGATCGCCGGAGAAACGCGCCTCTCCGGAAAACTTGGCGACATTCAGGATCTTGTCGATCACCAGCACCTTGCCGACCGGGCTCGACGCCTGACAGCCCAGCTCGGTGTATTCCCGGTCGAACCAGCGCCACGCGGCGTCCTCGGTGACCGCGGCCAGCTCGTCCGTGCCGATCGTGAAGTCATATTCCTTGCCACTGCCGAACACCACCGTAAGCGTGCGTGCCATCGCGGGTTCCCCCTGTGAATTGAGGCCACCATTGTAAGGACATGGCAGCCGCGCCGGCCAGCAATTCACGTGCACCTGATCGCGGACAAAGGTGCGGCAGCACCCGTCCGCGGCGAGTGACAGAGGCGGCACGCCGCGCCAAACGTTGTCAGGCGCCCACACCCGTGCCGGTTGCTCAGGCAATTCTGAGAAAAACTGGCACTTATGTCATTTCCCCCACCTTCCCGTGGCGCCGCTTTGATTTATGCTTCCACCATGGCCATCACGCGACAGGACCTCGAATCCGACCGTCTGCGCACCTCGCTGTGCAGTACTCCGGTCGCGTCCTCGCTGCTGCCGGAAGCCGTGCTCGAGCAGTCCCTTTCCGACACGCTGGCGCGCCGCCCGGAAGATCCCGCGCTTGGCGGCGATGTCTGGCTGTTCGGCTATGGTTCGCTGATCTGGAACCCGATGGTGGTGCACACCGAGCGCCAGCGCGCCACCGTGCACGGCTACCACCGCGGCTTCTACCTCTATTCCCGCATCAACCGGGGCACCTGGGACAACCCGGGCCTGGTACTGGGCCTGGACCGGGGCGGCTGCTGCCACGGCATGGTGTTCCGCATCCCCAGCCATGTGGTCGAGCAGGAATTCCGCGTGCTGTGGCGCCGCGAGATGCTGACCGGGGCCTACCATCCGCGCTGGCTGCGCATCCGCACCGGGGATGCCAGCGCGCCTGAGCAGCGTGCCCTCGCCTTCGTCATGAACCGCTCGCACGAGGCCTACGCCGGCCGGCTGCCGGATCCCAGCGTGGTCGAGCGCCTGCGCCACGCTGCCGGACTGTACGGCCCCGCGCGCGAATACCTGCAGCAGACCTTGCTGGGCCTGGCCACCAACGGCGTCGACGATCCCTACCTGGGCAGGCTCTGGCGCCAGCTGCAGGCCAACGATGCCGCCGACGCCGAGCGCGCTGCGCACGCCGCCCGCGACGACGCAGCGCCCCTGCCGGCCAGCCCCCACGAAACCGTCTGAGCCAAGGAGCTGCCGCCATGACGCGCCCCGCCGCCCGCACCCGCAGACAGGCACTCAACGAGCTGCTGGGCCTGATGGGATTGCTGATGGGGGGCGGCCTGCTGGCGGCCCAGGGCGGGCAAACCCTGGCGGCACGGCCCGCCGGCGGCGCGGCCAGCCAGCCCGCCGCCCGAGCGCCGCGCAGCGCGGCCATGCAGCCGCCGCCACGCCGCGACACCATCGGCACGCTCGACCGCAACCTGATCACCGCCGCCAGCGCCGGCGACCAGGACCTGGTGGCGCGCCTGCTGGCCGCCGGCGCCTCGGCGCGCGCGGCCGACGAGCGCGGGCGCAGCGCCCTGCTGGCGGCGGTGCAGAACCGGCACACCGAAGTCGCGCGCACGCTGCTGCTGGCCGGCGCCGATGTGAACCTGAAGGACACCGAGGCCAACAGCCCCTTCCTGCTGGCAGCCGCCACCGGCCAGGCCGACATGGTGCGCCTGGCGCTGGCGCACGGCGCCGACCTGGCCAGCACCGACCGCTATGACGGCACCGCGCTGATCGCCGCCAGCCAGCACGGCCATGTCGAGGTGGTGAAGCTGCTGCTGAAGGCCGGCGTTGCCGTGGACCATGTCAACGACCTCGGCTGGACCGCGCTGCTGGAAGCGGTGATCCTGGGCGATGGCAGCACCCGCTACGAGGAAACGGTGCAACTGCTGCTGGATGCGGGCGCTGACGCCAACCTCGCCGACCGCGAAGGCGTGAGCCCCACGCGCCATGCGCGCGAGCGGGGCTACAAGACGATGGTGAAGATGCTGATGCGGGTGCGGGGGCATTGAGGGCCGGCACCGCGTAAATAAAAAAAGCTGGTCGGTCGACCAGCCTTTTTCATTGGCTACCCGGCTGCCTCAGGCCGCGGGCCTCTCCTCTGCGCCGGTGTTGCGCGCATTCTCGCATTCCTGCAGATGGCGCCACATCACCTTGCCGGTGCCCGACTTCGGCAGCGCCTCAACGAACTCCACCACGCGCGGGTACTTGTAGGCGGCCATGTTCTCCTTGGCCCATTCGATGATCTGCTCCGGCGTGGTCTTGCCTTTGGCATGGGCGCGCAGCACCACCACCGCCTTGACGGTCTCGCCGCGGTACGGGTCGCGCGTGCCGATGATGCAGGCCTCCTGCACGTCCGGATGCTTGTACAGCAGGTTCTCCACCTCGGCCGGCCACACCTTGAAGCCCGACGCATTGATCATGCGCTTGAGGCGGTCGGTGATGAAGAAGTAGCCCTCTTCGTCCATGCGGCCCAGGTCGCCGGTGCGGAAGAAGGCCTTGCCCTCGAACTCGATAAAGGCGTCGCGGGTGGCGTCTTCCTTGCCCCAGTAGCCCTTGAACACCTGCGGGCCGCTGACGATGATCTCGCCGATCTCGTTGGGCGGCAGTTCCTTGAGCGTGACCGGGTCGACCACGCGCGCGTCGGTGTTGAAGGTCGGCACGCCCAGGCACTGCAGCTTGGGCCGGTCCGACGGGTTGCTGTGCGTCGGCGCCATGGTCTCGGACAGGCCGTAGCCTTCCAGGTAGTTCAGCCCGAACTGCTCGCGCAGGCGCTCGGCCACGGCCTGCGGCATGGCCGCGCCGCCGCCGCCGATATAGCGCAGGCTGGCCAGGTCGAACTGGGCCAGGTTGGGGCTGGCCAGGAAGTCGATCACCATGGTCGGGATATTGGTCCAGTGCGTGACCTGGTAGCGCGAGATCAGGCGGCCGGCCACCTCGCGGTCCCAGCGCGGCAGCATCACCACGGTGGCGCCGCTGTAGATCGGACCGTTCATGCCGTACTGCATGCCGGTGACGTGGAACAGCGGCAGCACCGACAGGATCACCGATTCGGCGCCCGAGCCCGACCAGGTTGAGCCGCCGACGATGTTGTGCATCACCGAGCGGTGCGTATGGATGCAGCCCTTGGGGAAGCCGGTGGTGCCCGAGGTGTAGGGCATCACCGCCATGTCGTCCGGGCCGGCGGTGTGCGGGCCGGGCTGCAGGCCGGCACCCAGTGCCTCGGGCCACGCGGTGGCGCCCGCGGGCAGCGGATGCGGCGTGGTCAGCCAGGCCGGCGGCGCGTCTTCCGGATGTTCGTGCGTGGGCGGCAGCGCGTCGGCATACTGGGTCACCAGCATATGCTCCAGGCGCTCGGCCGGCGCCAGCTCCGCCTGCGCCTGCTCGACCCCGGCGGCCAGGTCGGCGGTGAAAATCGCCACGCGCGCCTGCGCGTCGGTCACGTAATGCTTGAATTCCTCGGCACGGTTCATCGGGTTGACCGGCACCACCACCGCGTCGGCGCGCAGGATGGCGTAGTAGCTGACGATGAACTGCGGGCAGTTCTGCATGTACAGCAGCACCCGGTCGCCCTTCTTCACGCCCGCCTTCTGCTGCAGCCAGCCGGCCAGGGCGGTGGCCTGCGCCTCCAGCTCACGGAAGGTGATGGCATTGCCGAAGTAGCGGATCGCGGCCTTGTCGGCATAGCGGAGCGCCGAGACTTCCAGGTTGGCCCAGAGCGAGGTCTCCGGCAGCACGATGGCGGTCGGCAGGCGCTTCGGCCAGAACTGGAAATGCGGGCGAGCTGGGGTCTGCATGCAAGGTCTCCTGTGCGGTCTCGCGGACCGGGGCTTTTGGTATGATCAAGGACTATAACCGAACGATCGTTCTATTTTCAACCGCAGACTTTCCCGAACCCTGCGGGCACGGTATTGGCACAAGGCGTTGCATTCGGCGCCTTCGCCCTCACAATAGGGGTATAGATTGCCTTGCCCCTTCGGGCGGCCCGCCCGGGCTGGCCGCTCCCGCCTCTCCCCGATCCAGGATTTCCCATGAGCGACGTGACCCTGCAGAATTTCGAAACCGAAGTGATCGAGGCCTCGCGCCAGGCGCCCGTGCTGGTCGACTTCTGGGCGCCGTGGTGCGGCCCCTGCCGCACGCTGGGCCCGATGCTGGAACGGCTGGAATCCGAGGCCGGCGGCCAGTGGAAGCTGGTCAAGGTCAATGTCGACGAGAACCAGGACCTGGCCGCGCACTTCGGCGTGCGCAGCATCCCGCATGTGGTGGCGATTGCCGACGGCCAGGCGGTGGACCAGTTCATCGGCGTGCTGCCCGAGTCCGGCCTGCGTGAATTCCTCGGACGGCTGATGCCCAGGCCCGCGCAGACGGCCCTGCATGACGCGCTGCAACTGGCCGCCGAGGGCGACCGGGCCGGCGCCGAGGCGAAGTTCGACGAAGCCATTGCGCTCGACCCCGAGACCGACGCCGCCCGGCTGGCCTATATCGGTTTCCTGCTGGACGGCAATGCCATCGCCGAGGCCAGGTCGCAGTTCGAGGCCCTGTCGCCGCAGGCCGCGCAGCAGGACGCCCATGCCGCGCTGCGCATGCGCATGGATGCGATGGAGGGCCTGTCCGGCCTGCCGGACGAGCCCACCCTGAGCGCGCGCATTGCCGCCGACCCGCGCGACCTGGCGGCGCGGCGGGACCTGGCCAGGCTGCTGATCGCGCGCCAGCAGTACGAGCCGGCGCTGGAGCAGTTGCTGGAAATCGTGCGCACCGATCGCACTTTCGAGGACGATATCGGCCGCAAGACCATGCTGTCGGTGTTCGAGATGCTGGCCGACCTGCCCGACGTGGTGTCGCACTGGCGCCGCCAGCTGAGCACGGCGCTGAACTGAACGGCCGGGCCGCGGGCCCCGGCGCGGTAAACTGGCGGACTCAGTTCCGCCATTTTTCCTGCCATCCGCCATGCCAGCGCCCCGCCTGATCGACTTCAAGACCGAGCCCGCCCCCAGCCACGACCGCCCGCGCCCGGACCGGCTGGTGTCAGGCAACCCCGACCGCACCACCTGGACGCACTACAGCGCGCAGCACGGCGATTTCGACTGCGGTATCTGGGCATGCGAGCCCGGAGCCTGGCGCATCGCCTTTCCGGCCGGCAAGGAAGAGTTCTTCCATGTCATCAGCGGCCGCATCCGCATCAGCAACGATGCCGGCCAGGCCAGCGACTTCGGCCCCGGCGACGCCTGCGTGATCCCGGCCGGCTTTACCGGGCTGTTCGAGGTGCTGGCACCGGTGCGCAAGTATTTCGTGGTGATCGACCGCGACTCCGCCCACCCGGCCTGACTGCGCTCAGGCCGCCGTGACCGGGCCTTCGACCAGCGTGAAGCCGTGCTCGCGCATATGCTCCACCATCATCGCGTCCATCGACTTGACGTGATGGTCGAACCAGCCCGAGAGCTCGGCCACCAGGCGGCGGCCAAGCTGGAACTCGGCATCGGTGTGCACCTTGTCGCGCACCGCGGCGGCCACGGCCAGCACCTGCTGGTGCTCGCCCGCGTGGCAATGGCGCGGGCCGAAGCCCATCGCCTCCATCCACTGCTCTTCCTGTGCGAAATGATGGCGGGTATGGTCGATCCATTCGTCCATCGCCGCCAGGAAGCCGGCGTCGTCGGCGCCGGCCACCGCGGCCAGCAGCTGCACGAACTCGGCATGGGTGGCGTCGGTGACCGGTTCGCCCAGATGGAGGTGGTCCGGCAGGCCGGCGGAGGAAAGCTGGTCTTTGGCGTCCATGGATCGACGGCAATCGTGGGAGAAAACGGCAAGGATACCGAATCGGCGCGGCCCGGGCCTGATCTGGCGCAAGCCCAGGGGGTATGCTGTGGGCGATGCGCCCTGTCCGCTACACCAAACCCTCATGCCAAGACTGATCTTCTTCTGCGGCCATGCCGGCACCGGCAAGACCACCCTCGCCCACCGCCTGATCGGCCCGCTGATGCAGGCCACCGGCGAGCCCTTCTGCCTGCTCGACAAAGACACCCTGTACGGCCGCTACAGCGCCGCGGCCATGGCCGCGATCACCGGCGACCCCAATGACCGCGACAGCCCGGCCTACCTGAACAACCTGCGCGACCCGGAATACCAGGGCCTGCTCGACACCGCGCGCGAGAACCTGGCGCTGGGCATCAGCGTGATCGTGATCGGCCCGCTGTCGCGCGAGGTCAAGGCCCACCTGCTGCATGACCCCGGCTGGCTGCACGTGCCCGCCGGCACGACGGTGCGCACGGTCTGGGTCCATCTGCCTGAAGACGAGGCCCATGCGCGCATCATCCGGCGCGGCAATCCCAACGACGCCTACAAGCTGGGCCACTGGGAAGCCTACCGCACCCGGCGCTTCATGCCGGCGCCCGCGGATTATCCGGAGCTGATCTTCTTCGACAACCTTGCACCCGGCGACGCCGAGATCGACGGGCTGCTGCGCGCGCTGAGCGCCTGAGCGGCCCGGGCGGCTTCAGCCGCGCGCGATCGCGCCGATCACCGCCGACGCCGCGACAAAGCCGAACACCGCCGTCACCGCCACCGACGAGCCAAAGCCCGCGCAGGCCAGCCCCTGCGGGCCGCGCATGGCCGGCTGGCCCGGCTGCAGGTCCAGCGGCGGCGCCTCGTCGATCTCGCAGGCCTGCTGCTCGGGCTCGGGATATTGCAGCGGCTCGTCCGAATAGACCGCGGCGATGCCGAACTTCTTCTTCGGGTCGCGCGTAAAGCCCCATTGCTTGCGCAGGCCGGCGCGCACCTTGGACAGCAGCGGATCCTGGATCGTACGCGCCAGGTCGTCGATGCGCACGCGCGTGGGGTCGAGCTGGCCGCCCGCGCCGCCGCAGGTGATCACCGGCACGCCCTGGCGCCGGGCCCAGCCGAGCATCCCAGTCTTGACGCGCACCGCGTCGATGGCGTCGATGACGTAGTCATAGCCGGCGCCGAGCAGCTCGGGCACGTTGTCCGGCGTGACGAAATCATCGACCTGCGTTACCCGGCAGCGCGGGTTGATGGCCACGATGCGCTCGGCCATGGCCTCGACCTTGGCGCGCCCGTAGGCGTCGCCCAGCGCATGGATCTGGCGGTTGGTGTTGGACAGCGCGATATGGTCCAGGTCGATCAGCGTGATGCGCCCGACCGCATTGCGCGCCAGTGCCTCGGCCGCCCAGCTGCCGACGCCGCCAATGCCGACCACGCACACGCTGGCCGCCTCCAGGCGGGCCAGGCCGGCGGCGCCGTAGAGCCTTGCCACGCCGCCGAAGCGGCGGTGGTAGTCATCCTCGGCCGGGCTTTCGTGGGTCAGCGGCTCGGGCAGGCCGGCCAGGTCGTGTGCGGCATCGTTCATGCTGGAGGTATCGGGTCGATGGAGTGCGGCAGGGTCGGCGCTTGGCTGCGCGGGGCAAGAATCCGGCATTTTCCGGCGGCGATGTCAGCCAATCCCCGACAAAGACAGGAAGCGCGCAACTATACAATAGACGTGCAGTGGTCCGTTCGCCGCCCCGCGCTGGCTTGGGCGGCCCCGGCCCTGCCCCCCGCCAGACAGGAGAGCCCGCCTCATGCCCGTGCGCCGCAAGGTTGTTCTGTGGAGTGTGCTGACACCCATCGCGCTGATCGCGCTGCTGGTGGTCGTGATCCTGACCTTCGACTGGAACCGCCTCAAGCCCTGGCTCAATGACCGCGTCACCGAGGCCATCGGCCGCCCCTTTGCCATCAACGGCGACCTGACCGTGACCTGGCGCCGCGGTGAGGGCGAGAAAGGCTGGCATACGCTGGTGCCGTGGCCGCGGCTGTCGGCGCGCGACATCACCATCGCCAATACCGACTGGGCCAAACAGCCCAACCTGGCAACCGTGCGCGAGCTGATCTTCGTGCTGCGTCCGATACCGCTGCTGGCGCACCAGATCGCGGTGCCGACCATTGTCGTCGACAGCCCGGCGGTGTGGCTGGAGCGCCTGCCGGACGCCCGCAACAACTGGACCCTCGAGTTCGGCCCCAAGAAGGGCCCGTCCGAATGGGAGCTGCATATCGGCGAGGTGGTGCTGGCGCGCGGCAACCTGGCGCTGGCCGACCAGCTCAAGAAGATCGAGCTGCAGGCGGAGCTCGACACCATCGGCGGCAGCCCGCTCTATGACAAGGCCCGCGACGGCGCGCTGGTCGCGCCCGAGGCCTCCGCGGTGCCGCCAGGGCCCCCGGCCAGTGCACCCGGCGCGGCCAGGGCAGCCTCCGCGCCAGCGGCTTCGGCGCCGGGCGTTTCCGCCCCGCCGGCCACGGCCAAGGGCCCCGACGACCGCTACGGCGTGCGCTGGAAAGCCACCGGCCGCTACAACGAGGCCACCATCAACGCCAGCGGCAAGGCCGGCACGGTGCTGAGCCTGCGCAACGCCGACGTGCCCTTCCCGATCCTGGCCGATGTCCGGGTTGGCACCACCCGCGCCGTGATCGAAGGCACCGTGACCAACCCGGCCCACCTGGCCGCGCTGGACGTGCACCTGACCCTGAGCGGCGACAGCATGGCCAGGCTCTATGCGCTGACCGGCGTGGTGCTGCCGTCCACGCCCCCGTACCAGACCCGCGGCCGGCTGATGGCGACGCTGCGCAAGCAGGGCTCGATCTACGAGTACCAGAAGTTCACCGGCCGCGTCGGCGGCAGCGACCTGTCCGGCACGCTGACCTTTACCAAGCGCGAGCCGCGCCCGCTGCTGGCCGGCAACCTGGTGTCCAACCAGCTGCGCTTTGTCGACCTGGCGCCGCTGATCGGCGCCGATGCCAAGCCCGGACGCCCCGCCAAGGACAGCCCGGTGGCCCAGCCGGCCGACAAGGCGCTGCCGGTGGCGCCATTCCGCACCGAGCGCTGGGACGAGATCGACGCCGACGTGCGCTTTGCCGGCAAGCGCATCATCCGCGATGCCGACCTGCCGATCACCGACCTGGTCACGCACCTGAAGCTGCAGGACGGCGTGCTGCTGCTGGACCCGCTGAATTTCGGCGTGGCCGGCGGCAACCTGGTGTCGACCATGCGCCTGGACGGCAAGCGCGAGCCGATGGGGGCCACGGTCGACATGACCGCGCGGCACATGAAGCTCAAGCAGCTGTTCCCCACCTTTGACCTGATGCGCACCAGCATCGGCGAACTCAACGGCAGCGCCAAGCTCTCGGCCACCGGCAATTCAGTGGCGGCACTGATGGCGTCTTCCAACGGCGAAGCCAAGCTGCTGGTCGAGAACGGCACGGTCAGCAAGTTCCTGCTTGAAGCGATGGGGCTGAACGTGGGCAGCGTGGTGATCCGCAAGCTGTTCGGCGACAGGCCGGTGCGGATCAACTGCGGCGTCAGCGACTTTGCCTTCACCGACGGCATCGCGCGCGCGCGCACCTTTGTGCTGGATACGGAAGATGCGGTGGTCGAAACCACCGGCGGCATCGACCTGCGCAATGAAAGGCTGGCGCTGACCATCCACCCGGACTCCAAGGGCCTGCGCGTGTTCTCGCTGCGCTCGCCACTGTACGTGGGCGGCACCATGAAGAAGCCGTCCGTCAGCCCCGATATCGGGGTGCTGGCGCTGCGCGCCGGCGGCGCGCTGTCGCTGGCGCTGCTGGCACCGGTGGCGACTGCGGTGCTGCCGCTGGTGGACCTGTCCCCGGACGGCGAAGACAACCTGTGCGCAACGCTGCTGGCCGACCTGCGCAAACGCCCGGTCGCGCCGCCGCCGGGCAAGACCTACAAGGATCCCAGGACCGGCAAGACCGCCGGCATGACCGCCGGCAGGCCGATCCCGAAGGAAACGCCGGGGACCGCCGCGCAGGCTGACGCCCAGACCCGCCAGCCGGCACGCGCCAGCGAGCGCGAGGAGCGCAAGCCGGCGCCGGCACCGGCGCGCCCGGACAACGATCCCCTGTACAAGGGCGGTTGAGGCGCGTGCAAACCATGGCGCGTCGCCTGGCGGCCACATGTCCGCCCTTGTCTGAAGCAAAATCGCAACACTTTGCCCCGCTGCGACATCCTGCCGCACACAGCCGTTGTACCGCGCCCACGCCGGGCGCATAATTAAACGGCCATTTACAAGAAGTTTAAGCATGGCAAGCATCGGGTGCGGTGCGGGTTCGCCCGCTGCATCCTTCTGAAGGCGCGGCTGCGGCCGCCCTTTGTTTCCTCTTTATTTTCCCGCCTCGGCACGGCCGCCGGCCGCCACGAGCGCGGCCACCGCGAGCCCCCGTTCCCATGTCGCTGCCGCACACCGCCGTCCCGCCGATCACCTGGCTGATCGCGCTGACGGTGTGCAACCACGTGGCCTTCAATGCCAGCCGCGTGGTGGTGTCGCTGTTCGCGATTTCCCTCAAAGCCTCCACCATCACACTCGGCGTGCTGATGTCGCTGTATGCGGTGCTGCCGATGCTGCTGGCAATCCGCGCCGGCAAGCGCATCGACAAGATCGGGCCGCGCAAGCCGATGACCGCGGGCTCGCTGATGGTGGTGGCGGGCACGCTGCTGCCGGCGCTCTGGCACGACCTCGGCGCGCTGTACCTGTCATGCGCGCTGATCGGCGTGGGCTTCATGCTGGTCCAGGTGGCGATGCAGCTGCTGATCGGCCAGGTCTCCACCAACGAGACCCGGCTGCGCAACTACACCTGGCATGCGCTGGGGCTGTCGGTGTCCGGCACGCTCGGGCCGGTGGCGATGGGCTACGTGATCGAGCATGCGGGCTTCCGTCCCGCCTTCATGGTGCTGGTGGCGGTGGCGCTGGTCGGCCAGGCCGGCCTGCAATGGCTGCGTCCGCGCCTGCCGGCGCAAGGCGGCAATGCCGGGCGCATCGCCATCGAGGACGGCAGCCGCCACTCCACGCTGGACCTGCTGCAGCATGCCGAGCTGCGCGCGGTCTTTATCGCCAGTGCGGTGCTGTCCGCCGCATGGGACCTGCACGCCTTCCTGATCCCGATCCAGGGCTCGCGCATCGGCCTGTCGCCGTCGTCGATCGGCTGGGTGCTGGGCGCTTTCGCGATTGCCACCTTTGCCATCCGCGTGGCCATGCCGGCGGTGTCGCGCCGGCTCTCGGAGTGGAAAATCATCCGCAGCGCGCTGCTGGTGGGAGCGCTGGCCTACCTGGCCTACCCCCTGGTCACGCAGTTCTGGCTGATGTGCGGGCTGGCCTTCGTGCTGGGCCTGGCGCTGGGCAGCGCCCAGCCCAATGTCATGAATATCCTGCACACGGCGTCGCCGCACGGCCGCGCCGGCGAGGCACTGGGCCTGCGCTCGGCGGTGCTCAATACCAGCCAGGTGGTGTGGCCGCTCACGTTTGGCGTGGTCGGCACGGCGCTGGGCATGCTGCCGATCTTCCTGTCGATGGCGGGCGCGATGGGCGCGGCCGGCTACTACTCGCGGCGCCAGGGGCGCAAGGTGCTGCCACCGCCGGTTTAGCCGCCGCGGCAGGTGGCGCTGCCGATACGTTTGTCGCCACGCAAATGCGATCCCCGATGCATTCGCTATACTCGAATCAGCCGGACCTGCGGCCCCCGCCCCCGGGCGCACCGCGCATCCCGACCGATATCCTGATGATTGCGACATGACTCAACTTGCCGACCTTCGCCGTAGCTATGTGCTGGGCTCTCTGTCCGAAACCGACGTAGCGCCCGACCCGATGAGCCAGTTCAAACGCTGGTTCGACGAGGCGGTCACGGCCAAGCTGCCCGAACCCAATGCCATGACCCTGGCCACGGTCGACGCCGACGGCCAGCCGTCCGCGCGCATCGTGCTGCTCAAGGGCATCGACGACCGCGGCTTCACCTTCTTCACCAACTATGAAAGCCGCAAGGGCCTGGACCTGGCGGCAAACCCGCGCGCGGCGCTGCTGTTCCACTGGGTGCAGCTGGAGCGCCAGGTACGCGTCGAAGGGCGCGTCGAGAAAGTCTCGGACGACGAGAGCGACGCCTATTTCGCCACGCGCCCGCTGGGCTCGCGCGTGGGCGCCTGGGCCTCTGCGCAAAGCCGCGAGGTGCCCGGCCGCGACGTGCTGGAGCAGCGCGAGCAGGAATACCGCAGCAAGTTCGGCGAAAACCCGCCGCGCCCGCCGCACTGGGGCGGCTACCGCCTGGTGCCGACCGCGCTGGAGTTCTGGCAGGGCCGCCCGTCGCGGCTGCACGACCGCATTGCCTTCCGCCTGCAACCCGGCGGCGACTGGCAGATCGTGCGGCTGTCGCCCTGAAACGGTTGGCACGCGCCTGAACATGCGCCAACTGCGCCGAACGGGTCGGTAGTGGGGTCTTCTGGGCGGTGCGCTGCACAAGCTGCGGAATTGGACTAAAGTGAGACCGGCGTCGCTTGGTTACTCTTTTCTTGCAGCGCTCGAGGATTGGGCAAGGTTCCAGCTCAGTACCAACCTTGCCTGATGCGTCGGCCGCAGCGTGTGCCGCAACCATCGGGAGGTAAAGCGCATGTTTTTCAAGCAAGCCCTGGAAAAGCAACTCGACAACTGGATCGCCGACCTGCGAGAGAATGCCAATCTGCCGGTCAGCTTGCGGCTGTGGAATGGCATCGAATACCCGCTCGGGCACTTCGACAAGCCGGCTGTCACGCTGACCGTACGCGAAGCCGCGGCCCTGCCGCTGCTGCTGACGCCGAGCCTGGACAACCTGGGCGAAGCGTATGTGCAGGAGAAAATCGACTTCGAGGGCAGGCTGACGGACATCATCAAGGTCGCCTACGGCTTCTCGGCCGCGGCCACGCACCGCGCCGGCGGCGCGCTGTTCAAGGCGGCGCAGCACTTCGCGCATACCAAGCAGGAAGACAAGAACTCGATCCAGTACCACTACGACGTCTCCAACGACTTCTACCAGCTCTGGCTCGATCCCAACATGGTCTACTCCTGCGCCTACTTCGAGCACGGCGACGAAGACCTGGCCACGGCGCAAATCAAGAAGATCGACCACATCCTGACCAAGATCCGGCTGCAGCCTGACCAGACGCTGCTGGACATCGGCTGCGGCTGGGGCGCGCTGGTGCTGCGCGCCGCGCAGAAGTTCGGTGCGCGCTGCGTGGGCATCACGCTGTCGCAAAACCAGTTCGACCTGGCCACCGAACGTGTCAGGGCCGCGGGCCTGTCCGACCGCATCGAGATCCGGCTGCAGGACTACCGCGACACCGCCGGCACCTTCGACCGCATCACCAGCGTCGGCATGTTCGAGCATGTGGGCAAGGACAACCTGCCCGGCTACTTCAGCCGCATCCGCGAACTGCTGGCCGACGACGGCTATGTGATGAACCACGGCATCACCTCGCCCGACCCCGACAACGGCGCGACGCCGATGGACGGCGCCGAGTTCATGGACCGCTATGTGTTCCCGCAGGGCGAGCTGCCGCATATCGGGCTGGTGCTGCGCACGCTGCAGCAAGGCGGCCTGGAAGCCTTCGACGTCGAACTGCTGCGCCGCCACTACGCGCAGACGCTGCACTACTGGGCCGACAACTTCGAGGCCCGCGGCGACACCATCCGCAGCCTGGTCGGCGAGAAGAAATACCGCATCTGGCGGGTCTACCTGGCCGGCTGCGCACATGCCTTCGAGACCGAGAAGATGTCGATCTACCAGGTGCTCTGCCACAAGGCCGGGCTGCCGGCCGATACCCTGCCGTGGTCGCGCCGCTATATCTACGACCAACCCATTGGCCGCAACGACTGAAGGCAACGCCGGCGATTGACTGAAGACCTCTTTGGCGGGCTGCTCCAGCCCGCCCCCCCACCCCCAGCGGAGCC